>CAXSHI010000011.1:0-39250 GCA_964236755.1 uncultured Acetobacteraceae bacterium | reverse complement strand
TTCCTCGCCCGCGCACGCCGCGGCGGCGGCGCCCGCCCGCTCGGCGCCGGGCGCCACAGCCTCCTCAACCGTCCGCCCGGTCGGTGCCGGCGTCACCTGGGCCGGCGACGTTTCGCCGGCGCTCGGCAGCGGCGCGGCCCGCAGCGCCCCGTCCAAGGTCCAGGTGTTTCCGGGCGGCGGCGACACCAAGGAGTTCCACTTCTGATGCGCGGACCGGCCCGCCCCGGACGACTCGCGGCGCTCGCCGCTGCCGTGTTCCTTGGTGCCGTCCTGTCCAGCGAGGCTGCCCGGGCGCAGCCCGCGCCGGAGGCGCCGGGGCAGGGCGCGACGCCGGGAGCCGAGGCCCGGGCCGCGGACGCGCGCACCGACGGCTCGACGGTCCCGACCGGCTCGACGGTTCCGGTCGCGTCCCGCGCGCCGGCCGAGGCGGTCGATCAGGGCCGGCGTGCCCCGCTGGTCTTGGAGGCCGGGCTGGGCCGGGTGGTGAACCTGCCCGGCGCTATCGCCAACGTGTTCGTCGCCGACCCCAGGATCGCCGAGGTGCGCCCGGCCAGCCCCAACACGCTGTTCGTGTTCGGCGCCGCGCCGGGCCGCACCACGCTCGCCGCGATGGACAGCGCCGGGCGCGTGGTGGCGCAGTACCAGGTGACGGTGCGCCCCGCCGCCTTCAACGCTGCGGAGGCCGCCAGCACCATCAGCCGGGCCATGCCGGGCAGCGGCATCCGCGTCGAGGCCATGCCGAACGGCCTGGCCGTCAGCGGCCGGGTGGCGACGCCAGCGGACGCCGCCCGGGTGACGGAACTGGCGCGGTCCTTCCTGGCTGAGAAGCAGGTCGTGACCAACCGGCTGACGGTGGCCTCGTCCACCCAGATCAGCCTGCACGTCCGCATCGCCGAGATGTCGCGCAGCGTGTCGCGGGAGCTTGGGATCAACTGGCAGGCTTTGCAAGGCCTGGGCAAGTACGCAGCCATCGGGCTGGCGACCAGCAACCCGGTCACCGCCGTGATCGCTGCGCCGAACCGGCTGGCCGGGGCCTACGTGGACCGCAACTTCGCCCTTGGCGCCGTCATCGACGCGCTGGCGCAGGACAACCTGGTGCACCTGCTGGCCGAGCCGAACCTCACGACGATGAGCGGCGAGCCGGCCAGCTTCCTGGTCGGCGGCGAGTTCCCGATCCCGGTCGCCGAGCAGAACAACACCATCGCCCTGGTGTTCAAGCAGTATGGCGTCAACCTGTCCTTCGTGCCGACGGTGATGGCCGACGACCGCATCAACATCCACGTGCGGCCGGAAGTCAGCCAGCTCACCAACCAGGGCGCCGTTCAGATCAGCGCCGGCAACAGCAGCATCAGCGTCCCGGCGCTGACGGTGCGCCGCGCCGACACCACGGTGGAGGTGGGCAGCGGCGACAGCTTCGCCATCGCCGGCCTGCTGCAGGAGACGGTGACCCACGGCAACAGCGCCGTGCCGTGGCTGGGGGAGATCCCGATCCTGGGGGCGCTGTTCCGCTCCGACAGCTTCCAGCGCAACGAAAGCGAGCTGGTGATCATCGTGACGCCCTACATCGTGCGCCCAGTCAGCGACCCCACGGTGCTGCGCCAACCCGACGACACTTACTCCCCACCCAACGACCTGGAGCGCATCCTGCTGCTGCGCCAGACGGGGCAGGCTTCGCTGGTCAGGCCGACGCGCATCTCCGGCGCCGCTGGGTGGATCGTGCAATGAGGGGGGCCGCGCGCGCCGCCGGGTCCGCCCTGCTGGCCCTCCTGTCCGGCTGCGCCGGGCCGGAGCCGTTCGACCGGCCCAACACCTGGCGCGCCACCGGGATCAACGACTCCAACCTCGCGGCCATGGCGGTCCGCCCGGGCGACCTCGCCCGCGGCCGCGGCACCGCCCCAACCGATGGGCAGGCCGTCGCGGCGGCGGTGGACCGGCTGCGGGCCGGCCGCGTGAAGTCCTTCAGCGACGCGGGCGGCGGCGGCGTGGCCTCCGGCGGTGCGGGCGCCACCGCGCTGACGGGGAACTGATGGTGGCAGACGGCGCCCTGCCGGGCCTCCCGCGCGATCCCGACGAGGCGTGGGCCGACGGCAGCGACCGCGTCGCGCTGATGGCTTTCGTGAACGAGGCGACCACGGAGGCGGTGCTGCGCGACAGCCTGTCGGACGCGACGCCGGAGACGGTCGAGATCGTGCGCGGCGGCATTCGCGCCGCCGTCGCCGCCATGCAGAAGCAGGCGACCCCGCGCAACCTCATCGTCGATATCAGCGGCGTGGACGAGCCGCTGAGCGCGCTGCGCGACCTGAGCCAGGTGGTGGAGCCGGACGTCAAGGTGCTCGTGATCGGCGAGTTCACCGACGTGGACTTCTATCGCGAGGTCACGCGCGGCATGGGCGCCCGCGAGTACCTGGCCAAGCCGCTGACCCGCGACATGGTGGTACGGCTGTTTCTGCCGATCATCGTCGGCCAGGCGGCCGCGGCGCAAGAGGCGACGGGCGGGCGGGTGATCACCGTCACCGGCGCCCGCGGCGGCGTGGGCGCCACGACCATCGCCGTGAACCTGGCCTGGCATTTCGGCGTCGCGCGCAACCGCCACACCGTGCTGCTGGACCCCGACCTGCATACCGGCAGCGCCGCGCTGTTCGTGGACGGGGCGCCCGGCCCCGGTCTCCGCGCCGCGCTGGAGATGCCGGACCGCATCGACGACCTGTTCGTCGAGCGCGCTTCCGTGACCCTGAAGGGCCGCATGCACGTGCTGGCCGGGCAGGAGGCGCTGGCCGACCGGCCGGCCTGCGCACCCGACGCCGCCCCGCGCCTGCTCGCCGCGCTCCGCCGCCGCTACAACTTTATCGTCGCCGACGTGCCGTTCCAGCCGGTGCCGCTGTATCGCGACCTGCTGGACCTCGCGACGCAGCGGGTGATCGTGTTCGAGCCGACGCTCGCCGCGGTGCGCGACACGCTGCGGCTGCGCGCGCTGTACGGCAACGTCAGCCAGTCGGAGCGGACGGTGCTGCTGCTGAACCGCGACGGCATGCCGGGCGGCCTGACCCGCAAGCAGGTCGAGGACGCGCTGGAGGGCAGCCCGGATCTGGTGATCCCCGACCTGCCCAAGCGCCTGGCCGAGGCCGCCAACATGGGCGACCCGGCCGTGCGGCACCGCAGCTTCTTCCGCCTGCGGGTGAACGACTTGGCGCGGCTGGTGGCCTTCAACCGCCTGCTGGACAGCGGCACCGCCGCCGCGACCCCGTTCAAGCGTACCGCCGACCGCAAGCGCGCCTGGCAGTTCTGGAGGAAGGCATGAGCACGCTGCCGACCTTCGGCCAGCGCCCGGCCGCATCGCCCGCGCCGCCACCGCGGGTCGGCGAGGAGGCGGGGGCGCCGGCGCGGGCCGAGCATGGCCAGACCCAGGCCGCCGCCCTGGCCGAGCTGCGCACGCTGTGCCTGACGCGGATGGACCCGATGGCCGTGGCCTCGACCCCGCCCGACCGGCTGGCGCTGGAGGTGGAGCGCCTGATCGCCGACATCGCCACCGAGCGGCGCATCCAGCTGAACGGCCGCGAGCAGCGCGGCCTGGCAGCCGACCTCGTGCACGACATGCTGGGCCTGGGTCCGCTGGAGACGCTGCTGCAGGACGACCTGATCGCCGACATCATGGTGAACGGCCCGTCCCGCGTGTTCATCGAGCGGCGCGGCAAGGTCGAGATGTCGGCGGTGCGGTTCCGCGACGCCGCGCACCTGTCCAGCATCTGCCAGCGCATCGCCGCCGCCGTGGGCAGGCGGATCGACGAAAGCAGCCCGATGGTCGATGCCCGCCTCAAGGACGGCAGCCGCGTCAACATCGTCTTCCCGCCGCTGGCGCTGGACGGCCCCTATCTGTCCATCCGCAAGTTCAGCAAGAAGTCCATCGACTTCGCCAAGCTGATCGAGTTCGGCGCCATGACCGCGCCGGTGGCGCGGGTGCTGGAGATCGCCGGGCGCTGCCGGCTCAACACCATCATCTCCGGCGGCACCGGGTCGGGCAAGACCACCCTGCTGAACGCCATGTCGCGCATGATCGACCCCGGCGAGCGGATCGTCACGGTGGAGGACGCGGCCGAGCTGCAATTGCAGCAGCCCCACGTGGTGCGCCTGGAGACCCGCCCGGCGAGCCTCGAAGGCCGCGGCGAGATCACCCAGCGCGACCTGATGCGCAACGCGCTTCGCATGCGCCCCGACCGCGTCATCATCGGCGAGGTGCGCGCGGGCGAGGCCTTCGACATGCTGCAGGCGATGAACACCGGCCATGACGGCAGCATGTCCACCATCCACTCCAACACCACCCGCGACGCGCTGACGCGCATCGAGAACATGGTGCAGATGGGGTCCATGGGCCTGCCGTCCCGCGCCATCCGCACGCAGATCGCCGGCGCCGTGCACATCATCATCCAGGTGGAGCGCCAGCGCGACGGCGGGCGCCGCGTGACCCAGGTGACGGAGGTGTGCGGGATGGAGGGCGACGTCATCATCATGAACGACATCTTCCAGCTCGAGCTTGGCGGCACCGGCCCGGACGGGCGGCTGCGCGGCACCTACCGGGTCAGCCGCGCGCGGCCCAGCTTCCAGCCGCGGCTGCAGTACTTCGGGTTGGAAAAGGCCTGGACGGCGGCGATGGAGGACGCGGAACGGTGAGCGCCTCGCCCGTCCTGCTGGTTTCGCTGATCGCCGCGGGCCTCATGCTGATGGGCCTGGCGAGCATGGCGCTGCTGCGGGTGCAGGCGCGGCAGGAGCAGGTGCGCCTGCGCTTCGCCCGCGTGGTCGGCCCCTACCAGCGGAGCCACGCCGGGGAGGCGGCGCCCTCCACGTCCGGCGTCGGCTTCGCCGCCACGGCGGAAGGGCTGGGCCCCTTTCTGGCCAAGCTGTTCGGCTTCGACCCGGCGCTCGGCGAGCACTACGTGCTGCGCTGGTGGGTGGCGCTCGCCGCGACGTTCGTCCTCGCCGTCGTCGCCACGAAGCTCGGCAGCGGGCTGGCGAGCAACCTGACCTGGTTCGGGTTGCCGGTGGAATGGGTCGTGCTGAGCCGCGGCTTCTTCAACTGGTGCCGGCGCCGCCGGGCGGACAAGCTGTTCCAGCAGTTCCCCGACGCGCTGGCGATGATCGTCCGCGCCGTGCGGGTCGGCATCCCGGTCACGGACTCGATCACCGCCGTGGGCCGCGAGCTTGAGGCGCCGACCGGCCCCGAGTTCGCCCGCCTGGCCGACGAGCTGGCCATCGGCATGCTGCTGGAGGATGCGCTGCGCTCCATGGCCGAGCGCAACAAGCTCCAGGAATACCGCTTCTTCGCCACCGCGCTGTCGTTGCAGAGCCAGACCGGCGGCGGCTTGAGCGAGACGCTGGAGAACCTGGCCGACGTGATCCGCAAGCGCGTGGCGGTCCGGCAGAAGGGCGAGGCGCTGTCGGCCGAGGCGAAGATGAGCTCGATCGTGCTGGCCTCGCTGCCGCCGTTCGCCGCCGTCGGCCTGTGGATCATGAACAGCGCCTACATCGTCATGCTGTTCACCGATCCGCTCGGGCAGAAGATCCTGGCCGGCGCGATCCTGATGCTGAGCCTCGGCATCATGTCGATGAAGACGCTGATCCGGAAGAGCCTGTCATGACCGTGTTCATCCTGATCTGCGGGGCGGTCGTCCTCGTCTTGTGGGTCGCCTGCGAGGTGGTGCTGCACCGGCTGCGCCGCCAGGAGCGCCTCAAGGGGCGCCTGCTGGCCATCCGCCGGCCCGACGATGCGTCGGTGAACCGGGGCGCCGCGCCGCAGCAGGTGGGCGGCCTGCTCGGGATCATCGGCGCGATCGGCTCCGGCGTGGCCCGAAGCGGCCTGCTGTCGCAGAAGACCATGGCCGAGCTGGCGCTGACGCTCGGCGCCTCCGGCCTGCGCGGGAGCGGCGCGCTCGGGGTGTTCGTGGGCGCCAAGCTGCTGCTGCTGGTGCTGATGCCGCTGCTGGCGTTCGCGGTGCTGCAGCGGTTCAACCTGTCGTCGCTGGTGCGCAACGTCGCCATCGCGGGCGCGGCGCTGGTCGGGCTGCTCGGCCCGGACTGGTGGGTGCGGCGGCGGCACAAGCAGCATCTCGACGCCCTCCAGATCGGCCTGCCCGACGCGCTGGACCTGATGGTGATCTGCGCCGAGGCCGGGCTGGGCTTCGAGCCGGCGATCAACCGCGTCGCCGCCGAGATCCGCCAGGCGCACCCCGCGATCAGCGAGGAGTTCGGCAAGACCGCGAGCGAGCTGCGCGTCGTGTCGGACAGCCGGGTGGCGCTGCTCAACATGGGCACGCGCACCGGGCTGGACAGCATCAAGCGCATGACCTCGATGCTGGTGCAGACCATGCGCTACGGCACGCCGCTCGGCGACGCGCTGCGCGTGCTGTCGGCCGAGATGCGCCACGAGACGCTGATGCGGTTCGAGACGCGGGCGGCGCGGCTGCCGGTGCTGCTGACCATTCCGATGATCCTCTTCATCCTGCCCTGCATCTTCCTGATCGTGGGCGGCCCGGCGGTGATCCAAGTCATGAATTCGATGCACTGATGCGGATGGCAACGATGAGTGGACCGCATCTGCGCGCCTGGTCGGGGGGGCTGCTCCTGCTGCTCGCGGCCTGCTCCGCGACGCCGCCCAAGACGGTGGAGGTCGCGCCGGAGGTCCCGCTGGCCAAGTGGACGCCCAGCCTGCATCTGGCCGAGGCCGCGTCGTCGGCGGGCGCGCCGGGGATTTCGCTGCAGATCAGCGACCAGCTGCTGGCCAAGAACCCGCGCGACGCCGACGCCTGGATCCGCCGCGGCGACGCGCTGAGCGCCCTGGGGCGCAGCAGCGAGGCCGCCACCAGCTACGCCAGCGCCATCGAGATCAAGCCCCGGGACACCAGGGCGCTGGTCGGCCTCGGCCGTGTCCGCCTGCTGCAGGATCCTGCCGGTGCCGAGACGATGTTCGCTCGCGCCGCGACCCTGGACCCGCATGACGCCGCGGCGCTGAGCAACCTGGGCGTGGCGCGCGATCTGCAGGGCCATCACGCCGCGGCGCAGGAGGCTTACCGCATGGCGCTGGGGATCACGCCGGGATCGGTGGCCGTGCAGGTCAACCTCGGCCTGTCGATGGCGCTGTCCGGCGACCCGAACGGGGCGGTGCGGCTGCTGCGCCCGCTCGCCACGGTGCCCGGCGCCGCGCCGCGGGTGCGCCACGACCTGGCGCTGGCGCTGGCGCTCGACGGGCGCCGTGCCGAGGCCTCGACGGTGCTGGGCGCTGATCTGCCGGCCGAGCAGCTGCGCGGCACCTTGGACGGGTTCGAGGCGCTGCGGCGGTGATCGGCGTCCTCCGATCACGCCCGGCCCGCATCGGCCTGGCGCTCGCGCTGGCGGTGCTCGCGGGCCTCCCGGGCCGCGCCGGCGCCACGTCCTGCGCCCAGGCCGCGGCGGTGGCGGAGGGGGCTGCCGGGATTCCCGCCGGGCTGCTGCTGGCCATCGGCCTCGTCGAGAGCGGGCGCACCGACGCGGCGGGCGTGCGGGCGCCGTGGCCGTTCGCCATCCAGTCCGGCGGCGCCGGCCGCTTCCTCGCCAGCGCCGAGGACGCGGTCGCCACGGTGCAGGCTTTGCAGGCCGGAGGCGTGCAGTCGGTGGACGTCGGCTGCTTCCAGATCAACTTGCTCCACCATCCCGACGCCTTCCCCAATCTCGCCAGCGGCTTCGACCCGCAAACCAACGCCCATGCCGCCGCGCGATTCCTGGCATCGCTGCGGGAGGAGCTTGGAGCGTGGGAGCCGGCGGTGGCCGCCTACCATTCCCGGACGGAGGCCTTGGGCGTGCCCTACCGCGACCTGGTATGGGCCGCCTGGCACGGCACGCCGGCGCCGGCCGCGGCCGTCCGCGCGGTGGCGAGCATCCGCGTCTGGGGTCCGGCGGGAGAGATCGTCGCGACCTCGCCCGCCCCGACCTTGGTGTCGATGATGGTCCCCATGCCGCGCGCGTGGGTCCGCATGCCCCGCATCGTCACCGCCTCGGCGCGCTGAGCGATGGCGCGGCGCACCCGGCGCGGCGGGCTGCTCGCCCGTTTCTGGCGAGACCGGCGCGGGAGCACGGCGCTCGAGTTCGCCGTCGTGTCGTTGCCATGCGTCACCATGCTCGTGTTCCTCGCGGAGCTTGGCTACGACTTCTTTGCGCAGGTATGCCTCGACTACGGCGTGCAGACGGCGGCGCGGCAGATCCAGATCGGCGCGGCCCAGGACGCCAGCACCGCCGCGGTCTTCCAGGATAAATACTTATGCCCGGCCCTGTCCGGGCTGCTGCCATGCACGTCGGTTGCGGTGAACATCCGGCCGATCGTCAAGGACTACTACACGGACGTTGCCGTGGATTATCGGGACAAGTCCGGAAAGCTTGACACCTCCGGCTACAGCTACTGCCCCGGCAAGCCCAACCAACTGATGCTGGTGCAGGCGATCTACACCTCGCCGAGCCTGATCGCGCTCGTGGTCCCCGCCATGGCGACCGCCTCGGCCGGCGGGTTCGTCCATGTCACCCTGTCATCGGCCGCCTTCATCAACGAGAATTTCCCCGTGACATCCGCTTCGCCGTCTGGGTGCACGGGATGACCCGGGGGCTTCGTCATGCGGTGGCCAGGCTGATCCGCGGCGGATGCCGCTTGGCGCTGGCCTTGTGGCGAGAGCGATCCGCCTCGCCGACCATCGAGTTCGCGCTGGTGGCGCCGGTGATGTTCTCGATGCTGGCTGGGACCTATGACATCACCCAGGTCTTTCTCGCCATGCGCCAGGCCACCAGCACTGCGCAGGAAATCGTGCAGATCGCCACCGAGCAAGCCGTGCAGCCGGATCAGAGCAATGCGCTCACCGTTGATCAGGCCAAGCAGGCGATGACCGCGCTCTACGCCATGATCCCCGGGCTGAAAACTGGGGCCGATACCAGCCTGTACTCGGTCACGCTGTCGGCCATCGTGTTTGTCGCAAACGCCGGTTGCGTGCCGGGAGGCGCGTGCACCTATGCCGGAAGCATCATGTGGAGCGTCGCGCTCCCCCCACCGGGCCTGCCAGTGACGCGGACGCCCTGTGGCTTGGTCACGCAGGTAGGATCGGACCAGCAAGCCACCATCAACAACCTTCCGATCACCGGGATGTCCACGCTCTCGTCGGTCGTGGTCGCCGACGTGTCCTACAGGTATCAGCCGCTGTTCAGCGGCTTTGTCACCGGGCCGATCACGCTGCAGCGCACGGCGTTCCTGCCGCCGCGGGCCGGCACGCCCTCGCAGTACGTCCAGTACGACAAGGATAACGCCTCAACCAACCCTGCGGTCTGCCATGCAGCCCCCCCAAATACGGATGCAAAGAAGGAGAATAGAGGGGCGGATCTAAATAATAAAGGATCGGTCGAAAACGAGAATAAGGGATCGAAGTAGTATGGTTAGTCTTCTGCAGCGCTGGTGGGGGGATCGCAGCGCCGGGATTGCGCTCATGTTCGCCGTGGCGGCGATCCCGATCATCGGGACTATCGGCATCGCGGTTGACCTCGGCTTCGTCACCCAGACCAAAACGCAGTTGAACGCGGCGTCCGACGCGGCGGCGCTGGCGGCGGCGAAAGTGGCTGCGGACGCCTTCACCGCCGGCCAGCAGAACTACATCGCCGCCGGGCAGACCGCGGGCACGGAGTGGTTCAAAAGCCAAACCAACTCGGTGCTCGGGCCAAAGGCGCCGGACCCCACGGTGACGGTGACGCAGTCCGGCGCGGTGTTCTCCTCCAAAGTCACGTACCAGGGCAGCATCACGCCGTATTTCGCCCCGCTCTTTGGCGTCAGCCAGGTCGCATTGGGCGGCTTGTCCAGCGCAACCATCACTACGACCGCTTACGTCTCGGTCACGTTCCTGCTCGACAACTCGTCTTCGATGCTGATCGCGGCGACCCAGGCCGGGGTTGATAAGATGAACTCCCTCACGCCGATCACAGACGATGCCAAAGATCCAACAAAGAAAGGTCCCAAGAAGCGCAAGGATGTGGCGAGTGGTTTGGGAGATCTTCAATGCGCATTCGCCTGCCATTGGGACGCGGGTGGAAACGACTATTACGGCCTAGCACGTGACAACAACATCCAGCTCCGTTTTGACGTGCTGCAGACCGCAGCAGCGTCTGCGATCAATCAAATGATCAGCCAGCAGAAGATCGCCAACCAGTTCGCCGTCGCCGTTTACACGTTCGCCAGCACCCCTAACCTCCTGAACCAGATTTACCCAGCCGACACGAACCAGCCCATCAGCACCAATCTGACCGACGGCGTCACCGCGGTGCAAAACTTCCAAACGCCGGTCGTGGCAGACGACGGCAACACCAACTTCCCAGCAGCGATGCAGGCCTTGGTCCAGCAAAGCACGGCGGCCGGAGACGGATCGACTGTGGACAAGCGGCGAAAGGCGCTCATCATCGTCACGGATGGACTGGTCGATTATCAACCCCGGACCACGCCAACCAGCAAGGGACCGATCAATCCCGCGGATTGCGTCGCGATGAAGAACCTCGGCTACAACGTCTATGTGCTCTACACGACTTACATCACAACCCCGTCCAACCTCGTGCTGCCGTTCGACAACATAGACCTGCTCGGCTACATCAACGGTACTAAAAGCCCGGCGATGATCCCCTCGCTGCAATCATGCGCCTCCGCGCCGACCAACTTCGCCCAAGCCTCCGACCCGGCCGCAATCAACACTGCCATGACGCAGATGCTGCAAGCGGCGCTGGGCAACGGCGGGCGCTACACGCAGTAGAGGGTCTTCGCACGAAGGCCGCTCTGGTGATCCTCCCTCGCAGCCGGAGCCACGGCCCCGTCAAGGCGGCGACGCAATCGAAAGGAAATCAAGCCCGTTGAACCGTCCAGTGCTGATGGCAAACCGGTCGGTGTCGGTGGCGGTCCGACCGGTGAACGTCAGGCTCGTGGTCGCGGCGCCGGTGCCCGGGATGTCCGCCCGCAGCGTGCGGCCGGTGTAGCCGGCCGGGCCGTCATTGTTCGACCAGGTGAATGCCGAAATGCCCGCCCGGAACCCCCAAAGCACCACCGCGTCGCCGCCGCCGAAGCCGGTCAGCGTGTCCCATTGCGGCCCGGCCGCGCCGTCCACGAAGTAGGCGTCGCGGCCGGCCGTCCCGGCGAGCAGGCTGGTCCCCGCCGGCACCGCGATGGGATTGGCCGGGGCCGACCCGAGAAAAAGCGGCGTCGGCAGCAGGGTCGGCGCAAACGGCGGCGGGCCGCCGCCGGCCGACGCCAGGGACGGCGTGCCGGCCGAGACGGTGAGCGTGCTGGTGTCCTGGGCGACGCCGCCCGCGTTGTCATCGACCGTGACGGTCACGAAGGTCTCGCCCGGCCGGGCGCCCGCGAACACCAGGCCCGCGGCCTCGGCCATGAGGGCCGGGAGCGTGCCGGTCGAGGTGAACAGGCCGGTCGCCGGGTTGTAGTATCCGGGACCCGCGCCGCGCAGCGTGCCGATGGCGGGATCGGCGAGCTGAATGCTCAGCCTCTCGGTTTGGCCGGCATCGAGGTCCTGCAGCGACAGGCCGCTGAACAGGCGGACCTGTGCGCCCGGGGTCATCGCCTGGCCCGGCGCCGCGTTGCGGATCACCGGGGCGGTATCGGCCGCCGTGGTCAGCACCCGCATCACCGTGGCCGCACCGCCCGCGCCGGCGCCGTCACGGACCTGAACGCTGAAATCCGTCGCCACCTGCTGGCCAAGGCTGGTCTGGTGGCGGGTGGGGATGAAGCGCAGCCCGGCCGCGGCGGCCATGACGGCGTCAGCGGTGCCCGTCACGGCGTATGTCCCGGCCAAGGCGTCGTAGCGGCCGGCGCCCAGGTTGGTCAGGACGCCGTTGGACGGGCTGAATGTGATCTGCAAGGTCTGTTGCTGCCCGGTGTCGGGATCGGTCACGACGATGCCGCCGAACGGCGACAGCGCCGTGTCGTCCCGCCCGACGGCCAGGGCTGGAAGGCCCGTCAGCACCGGCGCCGTGTTCGCAACCGGCGCGCTCAACGACGCGGCGGCGGCGGCATACCCGGTGTCCGCCGCGACCGAGTTGAGGAGCGTCGTGCCGACCGCGGCCGCCACCTGCGCTTGCAGCTCGACGGTCACTTGCCGGTTTGCTGACGCCGCCGCATCGACTGCACCGAAATCGAGGGTGAGCAGCGATCCCGTTCTTTGCTCCGAGGGCGCGGACAGCGTGGCGGCGCCGTGCGACGCGACGCCGCCGGCCTGCACGACGTGCGCCGATCCCGGCACATAGGCGAGGCCGGCCGGCAGGCTGTCCATGATACGCAGGTCCGTGCTGAAGCCGGGCGGCAGCGTCACGGTGAGGCGGAGCGTCGCGACCTGCCCGTTCGCCAGCGTGCCCGTGCCAGCGAACGCCTCCGTGATGGCGGGCGGGACCGGATCGGCGACGCCCACGGCGACGCCGCCCATCACCGTGCCCACCTGCCCCGGCGGCCCGATGCTGACCGCGGCCTGGATCGTCTGCGTGTGCGGGGCCGGACCGTCCGGGAGGCGGTCCGGGCGGACCGTCACCTCGATCTGCACCTGGTCGGCCGCCGTGTCCTGCCCGTCCGGCGCGTTCAGCGTGTCGCCGAAGGCGATCCCGCCATGGCCGTCCGCCGCCTGCGTCTGCGGAGCGATGTTGGCGCCCACCGCCACGACCCGCGCCGACACCGCGGTGAGCCAGGCAGGCAGCAGGATCGAGAGGTCCAGCCCGCGGCTCAGGCCTTCAGGCAGGGTGGCGGTCAGCCGGAACGTCGCATTCGCCCCGAGCGCCAGCAGCGTGCCGGCGGTGTTCGGGCCCGTCGAGACCAGGGCGATGGCGACGCCGGGCTGGAGGTTGGCCGCCCCGGTCGTGGCCGTGTTGGCGCCGGCGGCGGCCAGCGGCGCGCGGTTGGCCCAGCCAGGCTCGGTCGCGTAGCTGATGATCTGCGCCGTGCTGACGTGGTTGGGCACGCCGAGGTCCAGCCGGTCCGTGCTGCGGAGCGTGTAGCTGATCAGCAGGATGTTCTGGCCGCTATTGGCATCAAAGCCGCCAATCGGCGCCTTCGAGTCCAGCAGGATGCCGCCCTGCGGATCGAACAAGCTGCCGGAATAGGCCAGCGGCGTCCCGGCGCCGTCCAAGACGGTGACGCTGGCGTCCCCGCCGGGCGGCACCGCGAACCCGTCCGGCAACGCGGCGCGCACCATCACGTCATAGGCCTTGGCGCCGGGCATCAGGTTCTCGACCGCGATGACGAAGGTGACGTCGTCGCCCGCGTCGATGCCATACAGCTGGTCGGCGAACGGCTCCGTCGCCAGCCCGGCGCTGCTGATGACCCCGCCGAACTGGCCGAAGTCCGGGCTGTAGCCGAACGGGCCGCCGGTCCCGGTCCAGTTGGCATGGTCGTTCGACGCATAAACCGTCGCGGTCTGGATGTGCAGCGACGGCTCGTTGAGGGCGATGGCCGACGTGGCGGCGCTCACCGTGGCCGACGTCCCGAACGAGTTCGCCTCGGTTTCCGTCACCGTCGCCGCCAGCGGCGCGCCGGGCGCCAGCGGGGCGGACACCAGCAGGTCGATCGTGCCGGGGTGGCTGCCGTACACCGGCTGGATGTCGCCGAAGTCGAACCGGACCGCCGGGTTCCCCGCCGCGTCGGTCGCGAGCGTCGCCAACGGCTGGGTTGCGGTGTAGGTGCCGCCCGGCCCGAACTGGGCGTGACCGCTGGCCGGGCCTCCCATGGTGCCGGTGGGGTCGAAGACGAAGGGGCCTGTCAGCCCCGGAAGGGTGGCGGTCAGCTGGACATGGTGCGCGGCGGTCAGCGGCAGGCCGAGCTGGATGCGGTACGTCACCGTGTCGCCATACGCCGCGTGCGCCGTCCCCGCCGCCAGCACGCCGTTCACCGCATAGATCGACGTCGAGAGCACGCTGGACGGCAGCGCCAGCGATGCGGCTGCGGGATCGCTGCTGGACAGCGCGCCCGCCACGGTGCCGCTGAACACGGCGGTGTTGCGCAGCAGGTCGCCCTGGCCAAGCACCCGGCCCAGCGCCGGCGCCTGCCGCGCCGCATACAGCGACGCGATGGTGCTGTGGAAGGTGACGGTGACGGTGCTGTCGTCCGACAGGCCGCCGGCCAGCCCGGCCGCGCGCAGCGTGGGCGCCAGGTCGAAGTTGATGGCGGTCGTCGCCGTGTCCGCGCTGCGCACGCCCGACCACCCCTGCAGGTCGCCGCTGAACAGTGTCGTGGACCCGCGGCGGATCACCACCTGCGGGTGGAACACCGTGTCCATGCGTTGCCCGTCGCCCAGGGTGTCCAGCAGGCGGAGGTCGGCGATGCCGCCCAGCCCCGATCCGCTGACCGCCCATTCAAGGCTGCCGCCCGGCGCGAGCTGGTCCAAGAGGGACACAGAGCCTCGCACGTTGCGGCCGATTGTAACGGGACTGGATTGCAGAGCCAAAATAGATACTACCAAGGGTTGTTGAAGCTTAATTGGGATAGTGCGCGGTTTTGGTTGCGGCTTGGTTAATTCCCGTTATGTTCGTGCGGAAACCCGAGGTGCCGCGATGCCGAATGCCGAAAACCAACGTCTGGTCCTCGCCAGCCGCCCGGTGGGCGAGCCGCAGGAGAGCGACTTCCGCATGGAGCACGGGCCGGTTCCGACGCCAGGCCCGGGACAGGCGCTGGTGCGGACGGTCTGGCTGTCGCTCGATCCCTACATGCGCGGGCGGATGAGCGACGCGCCGTCCTACGTGCCGCCGGTGCCGGTCGGCGGGGTGATGACCGGCGGCACCGTCGGCGAGGTGGTGGAGTCCCAGGCGGAGGGCCTGAAGCCCGGCGACCTGGTGACGGGCTTCAACGGCTGGCAGGCCTATGCCGCCGTGGACGCCGCCGGGCTGCGGCGGATAGAGCCGGGTCCGTTGCCGGCGTCCACCGCGCTCGGCGTGCTCGGCATGCCCGGCATGACGGCGTATTGCGGCCTGCTCAACATCGGTCAGCCGAAGCCTGGGGAGACCGTGGTGGTCGCTGCCGCCAGCGGTCCGGTCGGCTCGATGGTGGGCCAGGTCGCCAAGCTGCGCGGCGCGCGCGCCGTCGGCATCGCCGGGGGTGCGGAGAAGTGCGCCTACGTCCGGTCGATCGGGTTCGACGACTGCATCGACCACCGCGGCCCGGACCTGCCGGCCCGGCTGAAGCAGGCCTGCCCCGGCGGCATCGACGTTTATTTCGAGAACGTCGGCGGCCTGGTCTGGGACGCGGTGTTCCCGCTGCTGAACCCGTTCGCCCGCATCCCGGTCTGCGGCCTGATCTCGCAGTACAACCAGACCGCGCCCGCCTCCGGACCGGACCGGCAGGCCGGGCTGATGCGCGCCATCCTCACCAAGCGGCTGACGATGCGCGGCTTCATCGTGTGGGACTTCGCGAGCCAGCAGGCCGAGTTCCTGCGGGAGGTCGGCGCGTGGGTCGAGTCGGGCCAGATCAAGTATCGCGAGGATATCGTGGATGGGCTGGAGCGCGCGCCGGCCGCGTTCATCGGCATGCTGCACGGCAAGAACTTCGGCAAGCTGCTGGTCCGCGTGGGGCCGGATGCTGCCTGAGGCTAGTCCGGACGGAACGGAAACGTGATCAGACGCTCACGTTGAATTCAGAGACGGGGGCAGCCTTATGCTGCGGCGCACAATCCTGTGTGTGTGGATCCCGTCATGAATGCATCTCAAGCCCCGAACGCGCTGCCTGCGCGGCCGCTCGATGGAATTCAGCCTGCCGGGGCGCCTGACGCGCAACCGGGCCTGGCGCCTGACGACGCTGGGTCCGAGGCTCGGGCCGAAACGCCGAAGCCAGCGCCGCCGCAAACGTCAGGTGCCACCGTGGAGGACATGTCCGGCTGGGCGATGGGCGGGTCCGACTGACCGCGTCTAGGACGGGATGCTGCACAGCAGCGCCAGGCCACGCGGGTCGGCGAGCACCGCGGCGGTCTCCTGCCGAGTGAGGGCCTCGGCGGCGGCGTCGAGCGTCGGCGCCTCCTCAAGCTTTGCTAGGCCCATCAGCAGCGCCGGGTTGAACGGCGTGCCGCGGACGCGGGGCGGCGGCAGCATGGCAGCATGGGCCGAGAGTAGCCGCGCGTCGGAGACGAGGCGGCGCAAGGCGGGCGCCGCCGGCGCCTGCAGCTCGGACTGCAGCCGCTCGGCCTCGGCCAGCACGGCAGGCGGCGCCTGCTCCTCCGGGATGCGCAGCAGCCCGAGCCGCCGCAGCGCCTGGCCGGGGCCGCGCCCGGCGGTCCAGGCCGCCATGGGGACGGCGAGCGCCAAACCCAGCACCACCGGCGACATCCAGAGCAGCAGCGACGGCGACACCAGGTAGGACGCCAGCCCCAGGGCCAGGCCGACCGCCGTGTGCGCCCGATACTGTCGGGCGGTCTGCGCAAAGGGGATGGCACCGTCGTCCCGCCGCTGGGGCTGCCAGCCGCCATCGCGGCCGGCGAGGATGGAAACCACCGCGGCGGACTGCGTCAGCATCGCCACCGGCGCGATCAGCCCGGCCAGCACCGTCTCGATCAGCACGCCCGCAAGCGTCCGCAGCGCGCCACCAAAGGCCCGGCGCTCCCGCAGCATCAGCGCGGCGCAGGCCAGCAGCTTCGGCCCCAGCAGCACGGCCATGGTGCCGATGAACACCCACTTCGACCGTACCGGGTCCACCGCCGGCCACAAGGGAAACAGCGACGGCCCGGCCGGGAAATAGTCCGGCAGCACGAACCGCGCTTGAAGCGAGATCAGGATGCCGGTCACGAGGAACAGCAGCCAGAGCGGCGCCGTGACGTAGGAGCCGATGCCCATGGCGAGGTGCAGCCGGCTGACCGGATGCAGGCCGCGCGCCCCGATCACCTTGATGTGCTGCAGGTTGCCCTGACACCAGCGCCGGTCGCGCACGGCGATGTCGGCCAGCGACGGCGGGCTTTCCTCGTAGCTGCCGGACAGGCCTGGCTCCATGTGCACCGCCCAGCCGCCCCGGCGCAGCAGCGCCGCCTCCACGAAATCATGGCTCATGATGTGCCCGCCGAACGGCTTGCGCCCCCGAAGCGTCGGCAGGCCCGCGTGCGCCGCGAAGGCGGCCGTGCGGATCATCGCGTTGTGGCCCCAGTAGTTGCCCTCCGCACCGTGCCACCAGGCGATGCCGTGGGCGATCATCGGGCCGTACACCCGGCCGGCGAACTGCTGCATGCGGGCGAACAGCGTCTCGCCGCCGACGATCACCGGCAGGGTCTGCACGAGGCCCACCCCCGGGTTGCGCTCCAGGATGCCGGCCAGGCGGATGATCGTCTCGCCCGTCATGACGCTGTCGGCGTCGAGGATCAGGAAATGCGCGTAGCCGGCACCGAAACGGCGCACCCAGTCGGCGATGTTGCCGGCCTTGCGCTCGGCGTTCTCGGCGCGCCGGCGGTAGAAGATGCGCCCGTCGCCCGCAAGGGCGCCAACTTGGGTGCTCCCCGCGCGGTCACGCAGCACGAGGAACGCGGCCTCCTCGGCGATCCAGATGTCGGGGTCGGTCGTGTCGCTGAGGATGAACAGGTCGAAGGCGGGCAGCGCGCCGAGCCGGGCGAGGTCGCCATGGATCACCTGCAGCGCCGCCATGACCCGGGCGGGCTGCTCGTTGTAGCAAGGCATCAAGAGCGCGGTCCGCGCCGCGAGAGTGGGCAGCGGCGCCCCAGCCGGATCAAGCCGACGCCCGCCGCCCGCGACCAGCGACGCGAAGCCGCAAAGCGCGCTGACCAGCGCCAGCGCGATCCAGGCGAACAGCACGACGAACAGCGCCAGGATGACGCCCTCCAGCAGCGTGAGGCCGCCGACGCCCAGCACCAAGTACATCTGATAGGCCGCCACCACCGTCACCGCGACGGCGCCGCCCAGCACGAGCGCCCGGCGCCATCCCATACGCCCCGGCGACGACGCCGGCCGGACCGGAGCGACCCGGCCGTGCAGCGGCTGCGTCGGCATGGCGAGTGGCGTCTCCTTCGGCAGCGCCCGGAAGGCCTCCGCGCCGACGGCGTCGGGGCTTAGGCTGTCCAACGCAGCACCCACGTCTCGGT
Organism: uncultured Acetobacteraceae bacterium; assembly: GCA_964236755.1. Taxonomy (GTDB): domain Bacteria; phylum Pseudomonadota; class Alphaproteobacteria; order Acetobacterales; family Acetobacteraceae; genus CAHJXG01. Next base: position 21,155 of record CAXSHI010000011.1, on the reverse strand, counting down.
CAGCGGCGCGTCGCCCAACAGGAGCTGGGCACGCAGCTCGACCGCCTTCGCATCCTCCGGCAGCAGCTCGAAGCCGACGCGCCAGCCGCCCTCGTCGAGGTTGGCGCGGACGACCGCGTTCTGGATCTTGCCCCGGTCCGCGCTGACCACGGGGCGCGGCTGCGCGTCCGGCGCCAGCGCGGCCAGCGCCCCGCCCGCCGCATCCAGCACGAACAGGCGGGAGCCGCCGGGGCCGGCGCCGCTCCGGCTGGCGGTGAAGCGGCCCAGCGCGGAGACGCCCGGCGCGTCCGCGGCCCAGTGCAGGCGATAGGTGAAGGCGTGCTCGCTCCGCGCCAGCAGCGGCTGCTTGGGGCGCCAGAAGGCGACGATGTTGTCGTGCACCTCGTCCTTGGTCGGGATTTCCACCAACTGCACCACGCCCTCGCCCCAATCGCCGATCGGCTCGACCCACAGGCTCGGGCGCTTGTCGTAGCGGGCCTCCAGATCCTCGAAGTCGTGCAGCGACCGGGCGCGCTGCATCAGGCCAAAGCCGCGCGGGCTGGCATCGGCGAACTGGCTGACCTGCAGGGTCCTCGGGTTGGCGACCGGCCGCCACAGCGCCTCGCCGTGCCCGGTCAGCATCATCAGCCCGTTGCTGTCATGCACCGCCCGGCGGTAGTCGTCGGCGCCGCCGCGGTCGAGCGCGTTGAACAGGAACATGCTGGTCAGGGTGGCGATGCCGGCCTGGGCGATGTCCTCGCGCGGGAACAGCGCCAGCTCCACGTCGAACACCGTGTCCTCTCCGGGCCGGATCGAGAAGCGCAGGGCGGCGGCGGCGCTGGGGCTGTCGAGCAGGCCGATGACGACGATGCTGTTGGTGCCGGGCTGCGGGCGTTCGAGCCAGAACGCCTTGAACGCCGGGAACTCCTCGCCGCCGGGGTCGGCGGTCTTGATCGACAGGCCGCGGGCGGACAGGCCGTACAGCAGGCCGCGGCCCACCGCGCGGAAGTAGCTCGCCCCCAGGAACACGGCGATCTCGTCGATGGTGTCCGCCCGATTGATCGCGCCGTGCAGGCGGAACCCGGCATAGCCGAGGTCCTCCTCCATCCGCGGCGCGGTCCCGAAATCGAACTGCTCAGGCCGGTAGCGCAATGGGCGCGCCTGGCCCTCCGCGACCTCATGCAGCGCGACCCGGTTGGCATACAGCGAGCCGCGATGGAAGAACTGCGCCTCGAACGGCAGGCCGGCGCCGCGCCAGAGCGATTGCGCCGGGTCGAAGCGGATGGTGCGGTAGGCGTCGTAGGTCAGCTTGGCCAGCGCGTCCGGCAGCTTGGCGTCCGGCGGCTGGAACGCGGCGGCGGCGAGGCTGCGTGCCATCGTCCGCACCGTCTGGGCGTCGAAAGGCTGGGCGTCGAAAGGCTGGGTGTCGAAAGGCTGGGCCTCCGGCTCCGCCGCCCGCAGCCCGATGCGGGGCGCAAATCCCGCCGCCAAGGCGCCCGCCATCAATCGCCGTCGCCGCATGCGTGTTCCCGGTCTTGTCTGGCCCGATCTTGTCTGGCCTGGTTCCCGGCCTGGCACCGCCTAGGCCTTAAGGCCCATGAATACCGCGGGATTACGGCGGCATCATGGTTGGCGTCCTTTCGCCGTAAGGGGCCTGTCACATCAATGATCCGCCCATGGCCGCGGGCGATGGCCCGGAGGGCAAGATGATCGCACGCCGAAGGCTCGTGCTGGGCGCCGCCGCGGCCCCGCTGCTCGGGCGCTTCGCCGCGGCGCAATCGGGCGAGCCGCTCCGCATCGGCTGGCTCGCGGCGCTGACCGGGCCGAGCGCCGCTCCGGCCATCGGCTTCAACCGCGGGGTGACGCTGGCCGTGGCCGAGCTGAACGCGGCCGGCGGCGTGCGCGGGCGCCCGGTCGAGCTGGTCACGCGGGACACCCAGGGCGACCCGGCCAAGGCGGCCGCCGCGGCGAAAGATCTCATCAGCCGCGCCAAGGTCCATGCCATCTGGGGGCCGACCAACTCCGGCGAGGCGCTGGCGGCCATGCCGATCATGGCCCAGGCCCGCATGCCCTGTGTCCATCCCTGCGTGGTCGATAGCCTGACCGACCCCGAGAAGTATCCGAGCGCCTTCCGCCTGGCGCCCAGCAGCTGCCAGTGGGACGAGGCGGTGCGCGGCTACGTGCTGAACACGCTCGGGGTCCGCGACGTCGCGGTGTTCGGCGACACCACCGTCTATGGCACCAGCGCCGTCACGGCGTCGGCGGCTGCGTTCGTCCGGGACGGCGCCCGCGTCGCGAGCCAGTCGCTGATCGACGCGACCCGGCCCGACGTCGCGCCCGACATGCTGGGCGCCCAGGCTGCCGGCGCCGGGGCGCTCGTGGTCTGGAGCGCCAGCGCCGGCCTGCTGTCCCGCCTGATGAACGCGCGACGGGCACTCCGTTGGAACGTGCCGATCGTCGGGCACCCCTCGCTCGGCGCCGAGGAGATCCGCGGCCTGCTGGACAGGCCCGGCAACTGGGAGCGCGTGTTCATGGTCGGCTGCCGAAGCTGCAGCGTCGGCGAGGACGGCAAGCTGCCGGAGCGCAGCCGGGCCTTTGTCGCCAAGCTCGCCGCCGCCAAGCTGGCGCTGCACGACACCAGCCTCTGGTGGGTCGCCTGCGGCTACGACGCCGTGCGCCTGATCGCCGCCGCGGTGGAGAGCGGCGGCGACAGCACGCCCAGTGCGATCACCGGCGCCTTGGAACAGATGGCGGAGTATCCCGGCATGTTCGGCGACTACAGCTTCTGTCCCGGCAATCACAACGGCTACCCGCAGGCGGAGGTGGTGATGTCGAGCGCCAACTCGCAGCGCGACGGCGCATTCGCCTTGGCGCCGGGCGCCGCGTAGCCCGGCCGTGCCGGCCGGCACCGTCGCCTTGACGGGCGGTGGGCAGCCGGCCGTTGCTGTTCGCAGCGTGTGGAGGACACACAGCGTCGGGTTGACCGGCAGTCGTTGCGCACTGTACCGTCGCGGCCGCGGCATGGGGCGCGCAGCGCCATGCCGCGGCTTCGCCAACACCAGACCGGATAAGGGTCGCGCTTGATCGAATCCGCCTTCGTCAACAGCCTGCCGGACTTCGTCGGGCACGGCTACCTTCAGGTGCTGCAGACCTTGCACACGGTCTTGCAGCCGCGGAATTACCTGGAGATCGGCACCTTCACCGGCGAGAGCCTGGCGCTCTCCGCCTGCGCGTCGCTCGCGGTCGATCCCGGCTTTCCGTTCGAGGACATCGAACTCGTGCGCCGCATCGTGTCGAAGCCGCGCATGCTGCTGTTCCGCATGGCGTCGGACCTGTTCTTCCAGCAGCACGACCCCTGCGCCCTGCTGGGCGAGGAGGTGCAGCTTGCCTTCCTCGACGGGATGCACCGCTGCGAGTTCCTGCTGCGCGACTTCATCAACACGGAACGCCGCTGCGCCCGGAACTCGATCATCGTCCTGCACGACTGCCTGCCGGTCGAGGAGCCGATGACGGACCGCAGCTACCTGGCCCGCCCCTCCGTCGAGCCGCACCGCCGGCACTGGTGGGCCGGCGACGTGTGGCGCACCGCGCGGCTGCTGCGGCGCGCGCGGCCCGACCTGTCCTTCACCACGCTTGACGCGCCGCCGACCGGCCTGGTGCTCATCACCAACCTCGATCCAGGCTCCACGGTGCTCAGCGACGGCTACCATGAGCATGTGCGGACCATGCTGGGCTGGTCGCTGACCGAGATCGGCCTGCAGCAGCACGTCGCCGAGATGCAGGTGGAGCCGACGAGCGACTACGTGACGTCGGAGCAGCTCACCACCCGGTTCTGGCTTTGAGGGACGCTCTGGCAGCGGTTGCAGTCGTAACGATAAAGCATTAACAATGTTCTAGACCCGATATTAATCGAGGGGAATCGGAGGCTCCGGAATGCGTCCCTCGGCCCATGCCTCGGCGCCATGCGCACTGACGTGGCCCGCCGCCGGGGAGGTCCCCAACCCGTTGGAGGCCGCGTTCCGGCGCAACATCGCCGTACTGTCCGGCCGCCGGCCGGACCTTGGAAGCATTGATCACCAGCATCAGTGCGGGCAGGACCTCGACGCGCTCGCCCTTGATCTCGGCCGTCCCGGCGGAACCAAGGCCGTCAATCTGGCACTCATGCGCCTCATCCGGCCGACCCGGACCGCCGCCGCCGTGATCACGGCGAAGAACGAAGGCTGCTACCTTCTGGAATGCATTGCGCACAACCGCGCAGTGGGGTTCGAGCACGTTTTCATCTATACCAACGACAACTCGGACGGCTCCGACACGCTGCTGGATGCGCTGGGCCGCACGCCGTTCGTGACGGTGATCCGCAACGAGGTCGGGCCTCTCGCCTCCCCGCAGGTGAAGGCCTACGAGCACTCGATCCACCTGCTGCGCGCGCTGCGCGACTTCGAGTGGGTGTCGTACTTCGATGTGGACGAGTTCCTGGTCCCGGCTGAGCACCACGATCACTCGATCATCGAGACCGTCACTGCCCTGCGGCGGCGCTATCCCAGCCATCCCACCGCGGCGGTCGATCCGGCCGGCTCGCCTTCCAGGCAGAGGCCTTCGGCGATATGCTATAATTGGAACTGGTACGGCAGCCAGGGCCGGATCCGCCGTCAGGACGGGCTGGTGCAGGAGCGGTTCAGCCATTCCGCCGCCAACGGCCTGGTGAAGTCGCTCGTACGGCTCGCGGACATCGGCACAATGGCGTTGATCCACATGCCAGGCCCGGACGGACTCGCTTTCGTGAACGCAGCCTTCGACCCGATCACGGTCGGCCTCAATTGCATGATCGACCCGCCGGATGCCGCCCATGGCACGCTCAACCACTATTACCAGAAATCCTTCGAGGAGTTCGGGGTAAAGTCGCACCGCGGGCGCGGGGGCGCGCCGGGTGGGCTGGTGGGCAAGGGGCTGGATACCTTCTTCGCATGGGATGTGCCGGCCACCCCGGCCACCTACAACCCGGCGCCTCACCGCCTGCTGACCCGCGTGCACAAGGAAATAGCGGCGCTGCTGGCCGTCCCCGCCATCGCCAGCGCCGCGCAGGCCGTCGAGGACGCTTATCGCACCCTGTCTCTTCGGGTGAACGGCGCTAGCCTGGACGAGAGGTTCCACGACATGCGGGCACGGTTCCAACCCAAGCCGTAACCGGCTATGCAGGTGCGATGCAGCATCTGCTCGACGGCTACGCCCGGTTTCGCGAGACAGCCTGGCCCGAGCGCCGCGCGTTGTTTGAACGCCTTGCGGCGCAGGGGCAGCGGCCGCGCACCATGGTGATCGCCTGCTCCGACAGCCGGGTCGATCCGGCGATGATCTTCGACGCCGGCCCGGGCGAGCTGTTCGTCGCCCGCAACGTCGCCAACCTGGTGCCGCCCTATCAGCCCGACGGCAGCTATCACGGCACCAGCGCCGCGCTGGAGTTCGGGGTGTGCAGCCTGGAGGTGCAGGACCTGATCGTGCTGGGCCACGGCCTGTGCGGCGGCGTCGGGGCGCTGCTCTCCGACCAGGCGCCCGGCGGCGACTTCATCGCGCCCTGGATCAGCCTCGCGGAGCGCGCCCGCCGCCAGGTGCGGGCCTGCAACGCGCCGGAGCGGCAGCTGGAGGGCGAGCACGCGGTGGTCCGCATCTCGCTCCAGAACCTCGAGACCTTCCCGTGGATCGCCAGCCGAGTGGCGGCCGGCGCCCTTCGCCTGCACGGCGCGCATTTCGACGTCCGCACCGGCGTGCTGGCAGCCCTGCGGCCGGACGGCGCCTTCGTGCCGGTGTAAGCGCCCGCCGTGCTCCGCCGCCGCGTCCCGTTCCGGCTGGTCCCGACAAGACATGACAAGCAACCCAGTGCGCAAACGTCACGGTTTTGAGAAGCTGTCCCCGGTCGTGTGACCTGGGATGGCATCATGGAAAGCAGCACGGCGGACGACTCCGAGCCGATCATCGGCGTCGAGGGCGACAGCTCAGGCAACGACCTGATCCGGGTCGAGACCTCCGTCAGCTTCAGGTGGGTTCCTGATCCCGGGGACTCCTACGTCATAACCACGGACGGCGCCGATGGGCACAGCTCGGCATCAGGGCCAAGCCACGCGGGCGGCCGCGTTACCATCGACGGTGTCTCCTCCAGCGCCCCATTCGATGCACCGATCTCCAGGCTTTCTTTCACGTTCACGGAGGGCGACTCTCTGGGCATCGCCGATGACGGATCTTGCAGTTGGGATCCTGCGACCGGCGCCGTTGATCTGGAAGTCGGGCAGGAGCCGGAGAACGACTATTTCGTGGGTGTCCAATCAACCTGGGCCACCGTCGCCTGGCAAGAGCCGGAACAGATCGTCGCCCACACCGACCACGGCCATTGGGCGCTGATGCCTGACCCTCATGACCTCGAAGCGTTCGGGCGCGCGGGGAACGACACAATCTATGGCGGCCAGGGCAACCAGCTCCTGTCCGGCGACGACGGCAACGATGTCCTGTTCGCCGGCATCGGCACCGACACGCTGCTTGGCGGCGCCGGCAGCGACGTCATCCATGGCGGGACCGGGACGCAAATCCTGGACGGCGGCTCGGGCGACGACACGATCATCGGCGGCTCCGGCGGGCAAACCTTGCTGGGGGACGGCGGGCGGGACCTGCTGCAGGCCGGCAACGGACGGCAGACCGTGCTTGGGGGCGCCGACGACGACACGATCACCGGCGGCGCCGGTGCGCAGCTGCTCATGGGCGGAGACGGCCGTGACACCATCCAGGCCGGACGCGGCAACCAAACCCTGCTCGGCGGCGCCGGGGGCGATGTCTTCACGCTTCCCCGCGGCATCGGCGGCCAGATCGTCATCGGGGATTTCACCCCGGGGCAGGACCGGATCGAGGTCGCACGCGGGGTCAACGGGCTGGTTCTGCACACTCCGCAGGACATGGCTGCGCGCGTGTCGAGCAATGCGCACGGCGACGCGGTGCTCGACCTCGGCGGCGGCACGACCGTCACGCTTTTGCACATCTCGGCGCAGCGCGCGGAGGCGCACCTGTCGGACTGGTTCAAGCTCGTCTGACCTAGCCCGCCGCTTCCAGCGCCTCCTCCGCCGCCATCCAGGCGCTTTCCGCCGCCGCCAGCTCGCGGCTGATCGCCGCCAGCCGCTGGTTCGCCTCCGTCACCGCCTGCGACTGCCCCGGCGCATACAGCGCCGGGTCGGCGAGCCGCGCCTCGATGCGGGCGCGCTCGGCGTCCAGCTTGGCGATCCGCGCCTCCGCGTCCCGCGCCTGCCGGCGCAGCGGCGCCAGGTGCACCCGCGCCTCCGCCCGCTCCCGCCGCTCATCCCGGCGGTTCGGCGCCGCGTCCGTCTTCGCCGCCGGCCGCGCCCGCTCGGCGAGCAGCCCGCGGTAGTCGTCCATGTCGCCCTCGTACGGCCGCACGGTGCCGTCGCCGACCAGCCAGAGCCGGTCCGCCACCAGCTCCACCAAATGCGGGTCGTGGGTGATCAGCAGCACGGCGCCCTGGAAATCCGCCAGCGCCCGCACCAGCGCCTCCCGCGCGTCGATGTCCAGGTGGTTGGTCGGCTCGTCCAGGATCAGCAGCTGCGGCGCGTCGCGCGTGGCGAGCGCCAGTAGCAGCCGGGCCTTTTCGCCGCCCGACAGGCTGCCGACCGGGGTGTCCGCGCGGTCGGCGTCGAGGCCGAACCGCGCAAGCTGGCTGCGCACCTGGGGCGGCAGCGCGCGGGGCAGGGCGCGCGCCATGTGGGCCACCGGCGTGTCGCCCAGCACCAGCTCGTCCGTCTGGTGCTGGGCGAAGTAGCCGACCCGCAGCTTCGGGCTGCGCCGGACCGTGCCGGCCATCGGCTCCAGCCGCCCGGCCAGCAGCTTGGCAAAGGTGCTCTTGCCGTTGCCGTTGGCGCCCAAGAGCGCGATGCGGTCGTCCATGTCCACGCTGAGCGACAGCCCGCCCAGCACCCGCGTCGTCCCGTAACCGGCCACCACGCGGTCGAGCACCAGGATCGGTGGGCTGAGCCGCGCCGGCTCCGGGAAGTCGAAGCGGGTGGGTGCCGCCTCCACCACCGTGTCCAGCACCGGCAGCTTTTCCAGCGCCTTAATGCGTGCCTGCGCCTGGCGCGCCTTGGTCGCCTTGGCGCGGAAGCGGTCCACGAAGCTCTGCATGTGGGCGCGCTGGGCGGCGATGCGCTCGGCGGCGCGGCTGGTCTGCATGGCGTGCTCGGTGCGGATGCGGACGAACTCGTCATAGCCGCCGGGCGTGAAGCTGAGCTTACGCCCATCCAGGTGGGCGATGCCCTGCACGGCGCGGTCCAGCAGGCCGCGGTCGTGCGACACGATGAGGCAAGCGCCGGGGAAGCGGGCGAGCCAGGTTTCCAGCCACAGCGTCGCCTCAAGGTCGAGGTGGTTCGTCGGCTCGTCCAGCAGCAGCAGGTCGGGGGCGGCGAACAGGGCGGCGGCCAGCGCCACCCGCATGCGCCAGCCGCCGGAGTAGCTGTCCACCGGACGCGCCTGCGCCTCGGCATTGAAGCCCAGCCCGGCGAGGATCGCCGCCGCCCGCGCCGGCGCCGCGTCGGCGCCGATGGTGCGCAGCCGCTCATGCACCTCGGCGAGCCGCAGCGGCGGCGCGGCGTCGAGTTCGGCCAGGAGCGCCAGGCGCTCGGCGTCCGCCAGCAGCACGGTGTCGATCAGTGAGGCCGGCCCGCTCGGCGCTTCCTGGCGGACCTGGGCCATGCGGGCGCGGCTGCTGAAGGTGATCTCGCCGCCATCGACCGGCAGCTCGCCCGCGATGGCCTTGAGCAGCGTGCTCTTGCCCGCGCCGTTGCGGCCCACGAGGCCGATGCGCCGGCCGGGATCGACGCGCAGCTCCGCCCCATCCAGCAAGGTGCGGCCGGCCATGCGCAGGGTGACGCGGTCGAGGGTCAGCAGGCTCATGCCCGGGATGTAGGCGCCCCCGTCGCCTCGGGGAAGCCCGCTCTGTTGCGGCTCGGCGCGTGCCGTCCCGGCCCGGCCTCGCTCGCAGAGGCTGCCCATGAGAAGCTCTGAGAACAAGACTGTGCGGTATGAGCCGGCACGCGATCATCTGCGCTCAGCACATGCGCGTCTCATCGACGGCTGCAGATCGCGTCACTGGAACCGCGTATCTCGGCGAAGCAACGGGTAAATGCGCGCGCAGATCACCGGGTGTTCCATCAACGCGAATGCAAGCCGCCGGCGCAGGCGGCGCCGCATCGGCAGCTTGCACGCGGCGGAGTGGTGCCGTGCGACCGCGAGCGCCCTCAGGCAAAGGTCCCAGCGTCCGCGCGCAAGGTGGCGTATATACTCGTCAACCCCGGTGCGAAAAAATCGTGGTGCGATGATGTCCCGCACGAAGAAACGTGCGAGGTCCGGGTCATCGGGGAACGCCTTCACCAGCTTGCCCGCATAGATCTCCCGGCTGCGCCACATGCGCTCGGAAAACACGCTGCTCGCGGTATGCCGGCGATACCGCATGAGCGGCTCGTCCACGTATGCATTCCGCCACCCCGCGCGGAACATGCGCAGGAACAGGTCGTCGTCCTCGTAGCCGGACAGGCGCTCGTCGAAGCCGCCCAGCGCCGTGAAGGCATCATTCCGAACGATCGCAGCCGAAGGAAATATGAACATGTCTGCTCCGAGCATATTGTATATGCTGGTTTTTGGATGCTCGACATGGACGTTCAGCAAGCGCAAAAGGCCGACGTGGACGAGGCGCGCATCGTGATCCATCTCATCGATATTGCTGTAGGCCAAGCCTAACCCGTCATCCGCCTCCAAAAGCGCAACGAGCGTTTCCAGGTGCTTCGGATACCACATGTCGTCATGGTCCAGGAACGCTAGGTACTTGCCCTTTGCCTCTGCTGCCGCCCGGTTGCGTGCTGCTGATTGGCCGCTGTTCGCTTGTCGCAGCACGCGCTTCGGAAAGGGTGTTTTAATCGACTCGACCAACTCGGCCGACCCATCCGTCGAGCCGTCGTCGATCAGGATCATCTCGGACGGCGGCCTAGTCTGCCGTGCCACGCTTTCCAGCGCGTCGCGCAAGTAGGCCGCCCCGTTGAAGAACGGCGTGATGACGGACACCTCCGGCCAGGTCACGGCTCCGCCCTCTGCACAAGCGCGCAGCAGCCCAGTACCCCGAGGTAGCGCCAGTCCGGCGCCTGCACCATCTCCGCAACTGCGCGGTACACGCCGTAGGTCGCCGGCTCCGAGATGTTGCGGCTGTCGTTGAAGTCATGGAACACCGCGACGCCGCCGGGCCGCAGCAATGCCGCGAGGCGGCGGCATGCGCCCCGGACTGCCCCGAGACTGTGATCGTGATCCACGAAAGCGACGCTGAATGTGCGCCCGTCGACATGGAGCCTGTCCATCACCGCATCCGCCGCTCCGGGCCTCGCATCGAGTTGCCGCTTCAGTCCCAACGCCTCGACCGCCTGGGACGTGGCCTGCTGGAACTCCGGCGCGATCTCGACGGAGGCAACGCGCACCCCGCGCCGCGCATTGCATGCCGCTCTGCACAGCACCGTCGTCGAAAGGCCCCAGGCCGAGCCAAGTTCGAGTATGTCGCCAGCGGCATGCCAAGCCAGCTCATAAAGAACCAAGGCGTCCGCATGGCGCAGGAAGCCGGGCGTGCTCGCCCTGAGAAGGCCGCCCTCCGCAGGAAGCGCAGCCAAGGCAGCGTGCCCGGGATCAACGTAGTCCTCCGTGGACGCAAAAAGGGGTTGGTAGGCGGGAAACACCCGGCCGATCAGCCCCAGGTTCGGAAAAGCGGCGGTTCCTGCGCGCAGGCGGGCGTCAGCCGCAAAGGCCGGACCGGCGCCCCGCCGCGCGTGCCGTCCGTATCGCCGAACGCTGCGCAGCGGTTCCCAGGGAACGTGCCGAGTTGTGAAGGACGGCGCAGGACCTGACGCCATGCCGACGTCAGCCTCACGCAGCCGGGCGCGCAGTCGGCTCAGGTGCTCGGCGAAGCTTCGCCGGGCCTCGGCCTTCGCGGCAGGAAGTGACGTGTCCACCTTTTCGAGCAGCAGCATCATCTCGTTCTCGAACGGTTGCGTGTCGCTGAACGCCGCGCACCGGAACGACAGCAAGCCCAGATCCACCAGCGCCGCCATCGCTTGGAGGAACGAGGTCGGCGTGAACACCCAGCAATGGACGTCCACGTAGCGGCCATCCCGTGCGGCGTCCCGTGCATAGTCGAGCGCGTGGCCGAGGTCGGGCATGCGCGCGGGCCTTTCCGGCAGGGTCGGGACCATCCACGCCGTGATGGCCTCAAGCTGCGTCCCGAATGCCGCCTGGTCGAAGAGCTGTCCCGGCGTCGGCCGGCGGCTGCGACGGAGGTAGGCGTCGATGAGTTCGGAAAGGCTGCTCAGGCGGCGGAAGCGGTCGAACGTGTATCGCTTGTCCGGCACGGCCAACACGACCAGTCCGCCGGGCCGCAGCACGTCGGCCACCTCCTGCAGCCACCCGACGAAATCCGGCACGTGCTCGATCACATGGGACGCGACGGCGTAGGCATACCCGTCCTCGCCGGGCAGGCAATCCTGCAAAGGCCGCTCGTCCCAGAGCACGTCCACCTCCACGATGCAGTCCGCGTTCACGGCGGGGTCATCCGCATACTTCGCAATCAGCGCCTCGCGGCCCACGTGATCGACATAAAGCACGTTGCCCTCTGCCTTTTGCACAAGCGGCGACGCCAGCGGGCCGAATTCGATACCCCGGCCGCACGACAGGTCCAAGCCAGCAAGCAACCGTTCACGGCGTTGGACGGCCCATGCTTCGCGCGGCGGGCCTGCCCGGGTGGGAGCGACTTCGGACATCGTTCCAGTATGCTGCTGCGTTCCATGTTCCGGCAAGGAGTGCGCCTATCAAGCCGGCGCCTGGCGACAAGCCGACCAAAGCGGGGTCTGCAACGGCCGTCTCGGGCGCTAATGCCGCTGCGATCACGACATGCGGCGGCGCCACCATGGCCCGTTCGCCTCCCGGAAGAGTTGCAGCGACTTGCACCGCCTCGTCGTAGGTCAACACGATTAGCAGCAGCACTGGCAGCACACAGGAGCCGCGTATGATGGGATCTTATGTCGGTTCCGCACTCAACTCGCCGGCTGCCAGGCCAAGAGCTTGAGCGGCATGCGTGGCCCCCGGCCTTGCCCCAACCCGGCCCTTGGCCTAAACGCCCCGGCAACGTCCATAGGAACCCGCCATGGCCACCGAGCGCACGCTGTCCATCCTCAAGCCCGACGCCACCCGCCGCAACCTTACGGGCAAGATCAACGCAGTGTTCGAGGAGGCGGGCCTGCGCATCGCGGCCCAGCGCCGGCTGCACCTGTCGCAGGCGCAGGCGGAGGCGTTCTACGCCGCGCACCGCGAGCGCGGCTTCTTCAGGGACCTCGTCGGCTTCATGGTCAGCGGACCCGTCGTCGTGCAGGTGCTGGAGGGCGAGGACGCCATCGCGCAGAACCGCAAGCTGATGGGCGCCACCAACCCGGCCAACGCCGACGCCGGCACCATCCGCAAGCTGTTCGCCGAGAGCATCGAGGCCAACAGCGTGCACGGCTCCGACAGCGCCGAGGCCGCCGCGCAGGAAATCAGCTTCTTCTTCGCGGGTACCGACATCGTCGGCTGACCCAGTGCGCCGTGCCGGCCCTTTGTTGCTGGCGGCCGCCCTCGCCGCGTGCGGGCCGGCCGACAAGCCCATCGTGCTGCGCCCGTCCGCCCCGATGCCCGTGGCCGGCATGGACGGGCGATACCGGGGCACGGCCCGCCTGATTCGCGCCGCCGGGCCGAACTGCCCGCGCAGCGGCGCCCGCATCCTGGACATCTACCGCGGCGTCGTTTCGCTCACCTACAGCGCCGTGCCGCGCCAGCGCGTGCCGCTCATCGCCCAAATCGGCCCCGACGGCCGCATCCAGGCCAGCGACGGGGAGGGCACGATGGAAGGCCAGCTTGCCAAGGGACGGCTGGAGGTCACGGTGGCGAGCCGCCAATGCGAGCACCACTGGTCGCTGACGCGGATGGATTAAGAAATTACCTGAACTTAAAATTAACGTACACTGGCGTACAAGGCTTGCACATATCCTTCATGTAGCCGAACCTTTGGCGGTCTTGAAAGGGGATGACATAAATAGCATGTCTGACAATAAAACTCATTGCGGTTATGCGGGCGTTCGCAAAAATGATGAGGGTAGAGTAGTTGGATTTTCGATTGGCGGAGACTTAGAGCAGGTCAAAACCACGACAGAGCACGTTGAGTCTGACAAACCTGTTCAGGCGACAGAGACGTTGATAACGTTAAAAGACAGAAGCTCAGCGTTATTGCTTGAAGCAACTGTGAATAAGATCGTAGATCCAGCACAATCTCAATTCGAGCTTTTATTTATGACGCCCCTACTAAATTCACTTTCGTCCTCAATTTTTCTCGGTAGGGATATCATAGAGCCTCTCGAAAAAGCCAACTGCGTCATCGAACAGTATAATAATACGACCATATTTGGTTTATCTCAGGATATGTTTAGGCACATAGCCCCGAAATTTGAGCGATTGTAAAGAGTTGACAGAGGTCTTGAGGCATTACCGACCGCTCTGTTAATGAGTATTGTGGCTACATTCGATTCTAACATAGCTGATGTTGTTCGAGATATGCTGACAATTAAATCCGACCTATCACAGACAGGTTCAAAAACCATACTTCTGAGTGATATACTGCATCTGAGTTCAATTGCTGAAATTAAAGAAAAACTCATTTCGGATAAAGTTTATTTGTTCTCGCGTGGCAGTCACGAAGATCAACTCAAATTTATCGAGGAAAATTTTCATATATCAATAAAGAGTCATTGGAAGAGATGGCCAGACTTTATCGAAGTCTTTGAAAGAAGAAATCTAATTGCTCATAGAGAAAAGACGTTTACAAAACGGTACGTGGCAATCTGCAAAAAAACATGGTCACAAAGGATCTGAAAAGCTTCTAGATACTTCTATCGGGCTAACACAGAATTATTTGTCACAATCTGTAAACGTTCTATTTGAATTTAGCATATTACTGGTATTTACCTTGTGGAGAAAACAATTTGCTGAGGAGGAAGCCAAAGCATTTGCAAGTGTTAATGCTATAGTATTCAAACTAATTAGTAATCATAGGTTCAAAGTCTCGATACGCATTCTAGAGTATGTCTTAGGATTAAAAAACACGAAAGTGACAGAAGGCATCCGTAGAATGATGATTGTTAACCTCGCAAGCACATACAAGCATGCAAAAGAACCTAATCGCTGCATTGAGGTGCTTGAAGCTATAGATTGGTCGGCGTCAGCTGATAATTACAAGATATGTGTTGCGGCATTAAAGGAAGAGACTACGGAAGTAGTGCGGCTTATGAGTTTGGTTACCAATTCGGGTGCGATTGGAAAGAACGATTTAAAAGATTGGCCTGTTTTCAGCTTTATGCGTGATGATGATGATTTTTGCAGTAAGTTCCTTGAGGTTTTTGGAGAATCGATACGTGACGAAAAGAGACAGCAGCCAATAAAATCGTCAGGGGAGAACGTTACGATCGCGCGTGAGACATCAGACTCAAGCACTGTCCACTGATGGTCAGACAAACTCGGTGTGCTGCAATCCAAGCTTAAGCTTTCTGCAGACAAACTGTTGATCAGCCTGTCGGGATTGTAGCCCCGATTGCTGATCATCATCCGAAGAAAACGTAAAGCCCGATCACCACCAGCACCACCACGGCCGTCGCGCCCGTGGCGAAGTTCGTGAAGCGCGACCAGAAGATCTGGCGGTCGGCGACGAAGGCCTCGTCGATGTTGCTTGTCGGGGTGTTCTGAGGGGTGCTCTGGTTGGGCTCGGGAACGTCCATGGTCGGCCTCGTGTTGCAGCGGGTGCAGGCGTTCTACGGCGTGCCGGGCGAAGGCGGCAAGGGCGAGGCCAGGCTGGCCGCCGGGTCGTAGGCGCCTCCATTGCCGGACGCATGGAGGCGGAGCGCCTCAGGATAGATGCGGTGCTCCTGGACCAAGACCCGGGCGGCCAGGCCTGCCGCGGTGTCGCCCGGCAGCACGGGGACCGCCGCCTGGGCCAGGATGGGGCCGGCATCCACCTCGGGCGTCACCAGATGCACGGTGCAGCCGTGCAGCTTGACGCCCCCCGCCAGGGCGCGGGCATGGGTGTCAAGGCCGGGAAAGGCCGGCAGCAGGCTCGGATGCACGTTCAGCATGCGCCCGGCCCATACGCCGACCAGGAACGGCGTCAGCAGCCGCATGTAGCCGGCGAGGCACACGAGGCCGATGCCGTGCTCCCGCAGCACGGCATGGATCGCGGATTCGTGCGCGGCGCGGTCGCCCGCGAACGGCCGGTGGTCGATGCAGCGCGCCGCCACGCCGCGCCGGGCCGCGAGATCCAGCCCCGCGGCGTCCGGGCGGTTCGACAGCACCAGTGCGATGCGGGCGGGATAGCCCGGCGCCTCCGCCGCATCCAGCAGCGCGCCGAGGTTGCTGCCCCGGCCACTGATCAGCACGGCGACGCGGGCAGGGGTCACGCCAGCCAGTCGGACGGCGTATGGACCTGCGCCGCGGCGGGGCCGCCGCCGGCCTCGACCGCGCCGATCCGGAAGGCGGTCTCGCCGTGCTCGGCCAGCAGCGCCGTGGCCGCGGCGGCGTCGCGCACCACCAGCGCCATGCCGACGCCGCAGTTGAACACGCGCAGCATCTCGTCGGGCGCCACGCCGCCGGCCTGCGCCAGCCAGCGGAACACCGGCGGCAGCGGCCAGGCGCCCGCGTCCAGCACGGCGCGCATCCCATCCGGCAGCATGCGCGGCACGTTGCCGGGCAGGCCGCCCCCGGTGACGTGCGCCGCCCCCCGGAGCAGCCCGGCGCGGTGCAGCGCCAGCAGGGCGCGCACGTAGATCCGCGTCGGCCGCATCAGCGCCTCCGCCAGCGTCTCGCCGGCTTCCCAAGGCGCCGGGTCGTCCCAGCGAAGGCCGCTCAGCTCGACGATCCGGCGCACGAGGGAGAACCCGTTGCTGTGCACCCCGCTGCTCGCGAGGCCCAGCACGGCGTCCCCCGCCTCGACCCCCGCCGGGAGCAGGGCGCCGCGCTCCGCCGCCCCCACGCTGAACCCGGCCAGGTCGTAATCGCCGGCGGCATACAGGCCCGGCATCTCCGCCGTTTCCCCACCCACGAGCGCGCAGCCGGCCTGTCGGCAGCCCTCGGCGATGCCGGCCACCACGCGGGCGGCGTGCTCGACCGAAAGCGCGCCGGTCGCGAAATAGTCCAGGAAGAACAGCGGCTCGGCGCCTTGCACCACCAGGTCGTTGACGCACATGGCCACCAAGTCGATGCCCACGCCGTCATGCCGCCCGGTGTCGATGGCGACCTTCAGCTTGGTGCCGACCCCGTCCGTGCTGCTGACCAGCACCGGGTCGCGGAAGCCGGCGGCGTGCAGGTCGAACAGCGCCCCGAACCCGCCCAGGCCCCCCATCACCCCGGCCCGCGACGTGGCCCGCGCCAGCGGCCTGATGCGGTCCACCAGCGCGTCGCCCGCCGCGATGTCCACGCCGGCCTCGCGGTAGGTCGCGCCAGGAATCGCGCCAGTTGTCGTGCCGGGGCGGGAAGGGGTGTCGGTCATGCCAATGGTCCTGTGACGCCGGGGCCTGGATGCGGTAATAGCCGGGGATGACCGGTCCGGACAGAGGCGGCGGCAACTCGGCAGCATCGACCGCGCCGCCGCGCGGCGGGCACGACGTGCTGAACCTGCCCAACATCATCACCTTCGGCCGGCTGTGCGCGGTGCCGCTCGCGGTGTGGCTGGTGATCCAGCGCGAGACGGGGCTGGCTTTCGGCCTGTTCGCGCTGGCCGGGCTGTCGGACGCGGTGGACGGCTGGCTGGCCCGGCGCCGCGGCGGCAGCGCGCTCGGCGCCATGCTGGACCCGGTGGCCGACAAGGCGCTGCTGGTCTGCATGTTCGTGACGCTCGCCGCCATACGGGTGCTGCCGAACTGGCTGGCCATCCTCGTGGTGTTCCGCGACCTGGTGATCGTCGGCGGCATCATGGTGATGTGGCAGCTTGCCATGCCGGTGCGGATCAAGCCGATGCTGTTCTCCAAGCTCAACACGGCGCTGCAATTGCTGCTGGTCGGCGTGGTATTGCTGCTGGAGGGGTTCGGGCTGCGGGCGCCGTGGCTGCGCATCTTGTTGATCTGGACGGTGGCCGCGACGACGCTCGTGTCCGGCGCCGCCTACGTTTGGAAGGCTGCGCGCCACAGATAAGGGCTTGGCAATGAAAGCACGGTGACGAAGGCCTTGGACCTGCCCCTGACCGACCCCCCGCTTCCCGCCGCATCCCCTCCGGCCGTTCTCCCCGCGCCGGAGCCGGAGCCGCGGTTCCCCCTGCGCCACGCCACCCGGGCGCAGCGGTTTGGGCTGCTGGCCGGGCTGCTGCTCGCGCTCGCGGCGGCGCTGCACCTGTTCGCCTCCATCCTGCTGCCCTTCGTGGTGGCGGCGGGCATCGCCTACTTCCTCGACCCGCCCACCACGCGGCTGACCCGGGCGGGCATGCCGCGGGGCCTCGCGGCGCTGCTGATGGTGGTGGCGCTCGTTGCGGCCGGGCTGCTGTTCGCCCTGCTGCTGTATCCGCTGCTGCTGTCCCAGGTCGGCATCCTGATCAGCCGGGTGCCGAGCTACGTGTATTCCGTGCGGCTCTGGGCCGGCGAGGTCATCAGCCACCTGCAGGAGCGCCTCGGCTCCGAGTTCGTGGACGAGCGGCTGCGCGACCTCGTGGGCGGCCAGGCCGGCGCCATGCTGGCCTTCCTGGCGGCGGCGCTCAGCCGCATCGTCGGCGGCGGCTTCGCCCTGTTCAATGTCCTGTCGCTCGTGGTCGTCACCCCCGTTGTCGCCTTCTACCTGCTGCGCGACTGGCGCCGGGCGGTGGCGCGGGTCGATAGCTGGCTGCCCCGCCGCTATGCCGGAGTGCTCCAGGCGCAGGCGCGGGAGGTTGACCGCATCCTGTCCGCCTGGCTGCGCGGCCAGGCGCTGTGCTGCGTGGCGCTGGCGCTGTACTACGCGGTGGCGCTGTCGGCGGCGGGGCTGGACCTCGGGCTGATCGTCGGCATCTCGGCCGGGCTGCTGTCGTTCATCCCCTATGTCGGCAGCATCACCGGCGGCGTCGCGAGCATTGGCTTGGCCTTCGCGCAGTTCCCGACCTGGACCGGCGTCGCGACCGTCGCCGGGGTGTTCATCGCCGGGCAAGTACTGGAGGGCTACGTGATCTACCCGCGCTTCCTGGGCGACCGGGTGGAGCTGCACGCGGTCTGGGTGATCTTCGCGCTGTTCGCCGGCGGCGCCGCGTTCGGGTTCCTGGGCGTGCTGCTGGCGGTTCCGGTAACGGCTGCCATCGGCGTGCTGCTGCGCTTCTGGCTGCGGCGCTACCTGCAAAGCCCGCTCTACCTCGACCCCCCGTGACGGCATCATCGTGACCGCCATCCGCCAGCTGGCGCTGCCCTTCGTGCACGCGCCGCGCCTGACCGAGGCCGAGTTCCTGCCGAGCGCCGGCACGGAGGCCGCCCTGGCCTGGCTGTCCGCCGCCGAGTGGCCTGGACGGCGCCTGGCGCTGTGGGGCGGGCCGGGGTCCGGCAAGACGCATCTGCTGCACATCTGGGCCACCCGCGCCGGCGCGGCCCTGGTTTCTGGCGCCGCGATCCGCGCCGAGGCCGCGCCCGGCGACCGTCCGCCCGGGCCGCTTGCCATCGACGACGCGGATCTCGCGTCTGAGACCGGCTTGCTGCACCTGCTGAACGCGGCGCAGGAGGCCGGCCATCCCGTCCTCCTGGCGGCCGCCACGCCGCCGGCGCGCTGGCCCACCCGGCTTCCGGACCTGGCCAGCCGGCTGCGCGCCGTCACCGCCGTGCCGCTCGGCGCCGCGGACGACGCCTTCCTCCGCACCCTGCTGGCCCGCCTGCTGTCCGACCGCCAGCTGCAGGTCGCCGCCCCGGTGCAGGACTGGCTGCTGGCCGTGCTGCCCCGCGACCCCTCCGCCTTGCGGGAGGCCGCCGCCCGGCTGGACCGCGCTGGCCTCGCCGCCGGGCGCGGCATCACCCGCGCCCTCGCGGCCCGGACCTTGCAACCCCTGATGTGTGACAATCGCGAGGCGGAGCCGGCGGACGCCTCGCCGCCCCACCCCGCCCTGTTCTAGGATGCGCCCATGAACGAGATCAGCGCCCCGACCCTCGCCAGGCCGTCATCCGGCAGCATCGCCGCCGACAGCCCGGAGCGTTTTATCAATCGTGAGCTAAGCTGGCTCGATTTCAACCATCGCGTCGTCGAGGAGGCGGAGAACCGGCGGCATCCGCTGCTGGAACGCCTGCGCTTCATCTCGATCAGCGCGTCGAACCTCGACGAGTTCTTCTCGGTCCGCGTGGCCGGGCTGATCGGCCAGGCCAAGGCCGGCGTCGCGGCGATCAGCCCGGACGGCCGCACGGCGGCGCAGCAGCTGGGCGAGATCCAGCCGCGGGCACGGGCGCTGATGGACATGCAGCAGGCCGCCTGGCTCGACCTGCGCGGCGAGCTGCGGGACGCCGGAATCGAGCTGTGCGAGGCGGCGGCGCTGACGGAGGCCGACCGCGCCTGGCTTGAAACCTGGTTCATGGACCGCGTGTTCCCGGTGCTGACCCCGCTCGCCATCGACCCGGCGCACCCGTTCCCGTTCATCCCGAACATGGGCCTCGTCATGGTGCTGAAGCTGCACCGCGACGAGGACGGGCACGTCATGGACGCGCTGATCCCGCTCCCGGGCCTGATCGAGCGGTTCGTCCGCCTGCCGATGCAGGCCGACAGCGCCACCATCCGCTTCGTGCTGCTGGAGGACCTGGTCGGGCTGTTCCTCGGCCGCCTGTTCCCCGGCTTCCGCGCGGTGCGGCGCGGGCTGTTCCGGCTGATCCGCGACACCGGCGTGGAGTTCGAGGAGGAGGCCGAGGACCTCGTGCGCTCCTACGAGACCGCGCTGAAGCGCCGCCGCCGCGGGGTGGCGATCCACTTGTCCGTCGATGCCGACATGCCGGACGACCTGCGTGCGCTGGTGATCGACGAACTGGACGTGGACGAGCATGAGATCCCCGGCGACGAGGTGGTGGTGCAGCACGGCATCCTGGGCGCCGCGGACCTCAAGCAGATGATCGTGGACGACCGCCCGGACTTGCTGTTCCCGCCCTACACCCCGCGCTTTCCTGAGCGCATCCGCGACTTCGGCGGCGACTGCTTCGCCGCCATCCGCGCCAAGGACATCATCGTCCACCACCCGTTCGAGAGCTTCGACGTGGTGGTGCAGTTCCTCCGCCAGGCCGCCGCCGACCCGAGCGTGGTCGCGGTGAAGCAGACGCTGTACCGCACCAGCCGCGACAGCCCCATCGTCAAGGCGCTGATCGAGGCGGCGGAGGCCGGCAAGTCGGTGACGGCGCTGATCGAGCTGCGCGCCCGCTTCGACGAGGAGGCCAACATCCGCCTGGCCCGCACCATGGAGGCCGCCGGCGTCCAGGTGGTCTATGGCTTCATGGAGCTGAAGACCCACGCCAAGCTGTCGCTCGTGGTGCGGCGGGAAGGGGGCGCCATGCGCTCCTACGCGCATTTCGGCACCGGCAACTACCACCCGATCACCGCCCGCATCTACACCGACCTCAGCTTCTTCACCTGCGACCCCGACCTCACGCGCGACAGCGCCCGGCTGTTCAACTACATGACCGGCTACGCGACGCCTGAGCGCATGGACAGCCTGGCGTTCAGCCCGCTGACCACCCGCAAGACGCTGATGGGGCTGATCGACGCGGAGATGGCGCACGCCGCCGCCGGGCGCCCGGCGCATATCTGGCTGAAGATGAACAGCCTGGTGGACGACGAGTTGATCGACCGCCTGTATGCCGCGTCGCGTGCCGGGGTGCAGGTGATGTGCGTGGTCCGCGGCATCTGCTGCCTGCGCCCCGGCGTGCCCGGCCTATCCGAGAACATCCGGGTCAAGAGCATCGTCGGCCGCTTCCTGGAGCATTCCCGCATCTACGCCTTCGGCAACGGCCATCGCCTGCCGAGCAAGCATGCCCGCGTGTTCATCAGCAGCGCCGACTGGATGGCCCGCAACATGGAGTGGCGGGTGGAAACCCTGGTGCCCATCCACAACCGCACCGTCC
>CAXSHI010000010.1:0-40245 GCA_964236755.1 uncultured Acetobacteraceae bacterium | reverse complement strand
GGGCGACTTCGCCAACAGGGTCCGACCGTTTGACGAACTGATGTCCGGCCAATGGATGGCGAAAGGCAAGAAGTTCCAGGACCCCATCGACGTTCCGATAGACAACAGGACACACCTTGTTTTGCAGTGCCATGTTCCGCGCTCCGCTGCCGCTGGCCGAAGAGTCGGACTCCACCAGCTACAGAAATCCAAACTGAGAGCCTGTTTGATTGGATCGATCAGTTGCGCGTTGTCCGTTGCCAAGGAGGCGAGCGATGTGGACTGACGCAGCGCGGGAACGATACAAGGACGATGGGCGGCGCTACCCGAGCGACCTGACGAACGCGGAATGGCAAACGATTGAGCCGGTGCTGCGCGGCTATGCCACCCTGACGGCGGACCTACGCGAGATGGTCAACGCCTGCCTGTATTTGGAAAAGGCGGGCTGCCCTTGGCGCTTCCTCCCCAAGGAGTTCGGGCCGTGGCAGACCGTGCGCACCTGGCACGACCGCTTCCGGGCGGACGGCATCTGGACTGACACCGCCGCCCTGCTCACGCGGGCGGTGCGTGCCAAGCAGGGCCGGGAGCCTGAGCCGACAACCGCCATTCTGGACAGCCAAAGCGCCGTGTCCGGACCACAAGCTCGCCGAAACGCGCAGCGTTTGCGGCTGGGCCCGCGCGGTGTGGACGGCAACAAGGAGGTGCGCGGCATCAAGCGCCATGTGCTGACGTGTTCGCTGGGCTTTGTGCTGGCGGTCCTGGTGACGGCGGCCAACGTGCACGACACGCAGCCGGTGGCTGCGCTGCTGGCGCTTGCGGCCCAAGGCGGCTGGGCCATCGGGCGTGTCAAGGTGGATGGCATCTACATCGGCCCGCGCATGGCACAGGCAGCCCAGGACCATGGCGTGGACGTCCAGGTCACGACCCGAGACGCGGACGTGAAAGGCTTCAAGCCGCTGCCGCTGCGCTGGCGCATCGAGGCCACGTTCGGCACGCTGAGCAACCGCTGGCACCGCCTGACCCGCAACCTGGAGCAGAGCCCGGCTGCGGCCGAAGACGCCGTAAGCATCGCCAACTGCCATCGGCTGCTACGTGCCTATCACCGCCCCGAATACATCGTCGCATGATCAAACAGGCTCTCAGACATTACGCTGTTTCGTCCTCGATGAACTCGGCCTCACCCCTCTCGTCCCGCCCGCGTCGCCCAGCCTCCAGCCGCCGCAGTTCCACCCGGCGAATCTTTCCCGAGATGGTCTTGGGCAGATCGGCGAACTCCAATCGCCTGATCCGCTTATACGGCGCCAGCCGCGCACGCAGATGCCCAAAGATGCTCCGAGCCGTCGCCGCATCCGGCTCGAACCCCGCGGCCAGCAGCACGAACGCCTTGGGCAGCGCGGTGCGGGTCGGGTCGGGGGAGGGGACCACGGCGGCCTCCGCCACCGCCTCATGCTCGATCAGCACGCTTTCCAGCTCGAACGGGCTGATGCGGTAGCCGCTCGATTTGAACACGTCGTCCGCCCGGCCGACGTAGGTGAGCGTGCCATCGGGATTGCGGAGCGCCACGTCCCCGGTGCGGTACAGCCCGCCCTCCGGCGGACGCAGCGTCCCGTCCTCCTGCAGGTAGCCCTGCATCAGGCCGAGCGGCGCCGGGTCGAGGCTGAGCGCGATCTCCCCTTCCTCGGCGTCGGCACCGTCGGGATCGACCAGGCGCACATGGTAGCCCGGCAGCGGCCGGCCCATCGAGCCCGGCGCGACCACTTGGCCCGGCGTGTTGGCGATCTGCAAGGTGGTCTCGGTCTGGCCGTAGCCGTCGCGGATCGTGACGCCCCAAGCCGCCTGCACCCGCTCGATCACTTCGGGGTTCAGCGGCTCGCCGGCGGCCACTGCCTCCGTCAGGTGCACGGGGTGCGCCGACAGGTCCGCCTGCACCAGCATTCGCCACACCGTGGGCGGCGCGCAGAAGGTGGTGACACGCGCCTGGTCCAGCACCGCCAGCAGGTGCTCCGCGTCGAAGCGCGGCTGGTTCAGGATCAGGATGGTGGCGCCGGCGTTCCACGGCGCGAAAAAGCTGGACCAGGCGTGCTTCGCCCAGCCGGGCGAGGAGATGTTGAGGTGCACGTCGCCGGGCCGCAGCCCGATCCAGAACATGGTCGAAAGGTGCCCGACCGGGTAGCTCTGATGGCTGTGCAGCACGAGCTTCGGCTTCGAGGTGGTGCCGGAGGTGAAATACAGCAGCAGCGGATCGGTGGCCTGGGTCTCGCCCTCGGGCGTGAACGCCGCGTCGGCGGCGTAGGCGTCCTCGAAGCGGTGCCAGCCCGCGGCGCCGCCCACGGCGATGCGGGAGTAGCCGCCCTCGATGCCTCCGAACTTCGGCGCCAGCTCGCCGGCGGCGATCACGTGGCGCACCTGGCCGCGCACGAAACGGTCGCGCAGGTCGTCCTCCGTCAGCATGGTCGTCGCCGGGATTACCACCGCGCCGAGCTTCATCGCCGCCAGCATCGCCTCCCACAGCGGCTGCACGTTGCCGAGCAGCAGCAGGATGCGGTCGCCGCGCCGCACGCCGGAGGCGCGGAGATGGTTGGCGACCTGGTTCGACCGCGCCGACAGCGCCGCGAAGCTGATGCTGGCGTCGAGCGCGCCCGGCCCGATGAAGCGCAGCGCCGAAACGTCGTTGCCCGCCGCCATGCGGTCGAAGTAATCGAGCGCCCAGTTGAACCGGCCGAGCGCCGGCCAGCGGAACGCCGCCCGCGCCGCCGCGATGTCCCGGCGATGCAGCAGCAGCAGATCCCGGGCGGCGAGGAAATCCTGGGCGGAGTCTGGCATGCCGAACGCTCCCTTTTCCAAGATCATAGCCGATCGGCCCGGCATCGTCTCGTGCTCTGCTGGTTGGCCCACGCCGCCGCCGCCGCTACGGTGCGGCATGAGCGTGACCCCACCCCTTGCGGCCCCGCCCGCCGCCCACCCGCCCGGCAGCCGCGCCCTGTTCCTCGCCTTCCTAGCGGCGGGCGTCGTGGCATTCGGCGGCGCGCTGCCGATGCTGCGCCGCATGATCGTGGAGCGGCAGCGTTGGCTGACCGCGGCGGAGTTCACCGAGCTGCTGGCGCTGTGCCAGTTCCTGCCGGGGCCGAACGCGGTCAACCTCACGGTCGCGGTCGGCGCGCGGTTCCGCGGCCTGCCTGGGGCGCTGGCGGCGCTGGCCGGGCTGCTGGCGGCGCCCATGGCGATCATCATGGGGCTGGGCAGCGCCTATGCGCGCTACGGCACGCTGCCCACGGTGCAGCGTGCCTTCGCCGGCCTTGCCGCGGCGGCGTCCGGCCTGATCCTGGCGACGGCGTGCAAGATCGCCTGGCCGCTGCGCAGCCGCCCCCTCGACGTGGCCATCGCGGGCGTGGCGTTCATGGCTGTCGCCCTGGCCCGCCTGCCGCTGCTGCCGACCATGCTGGCGCTCGTGCCCGTGGCACTCGTCCTGCAGCATCGCAGCGCGGCGTGAGCGAGGTCGGCTGGCTGGCCCTCGGCTACGCGCAGATGTCGCTGCTGGCCGTGGGCGGGGTCAGCGCCGTGCTGCCGGAGATGCAGCGGCTGGTCGTCCAGCACGGCTGGATGGGGCGGTCCGAGTTCGCCGCCCTGTTCGCGCTGGCGCAGATGGCGCCCGGCCCCAACATGCTGGTCGCGACCGCCGTGGGCTGGCAGGTGGCGGGGCTGCCGGGCGCGCTCGCGGCGACGCTTGGCATGATCGGGCCTAGCAGCCTGCTCACCGGCCTCACCGCCGGGGCGTGGCACCGCTTCCGGGAGCGGCCATGGCGGCGGCGCATCCAGGCCGGGCTGGTGCCGGTGACGGTGGGGCTGATCATGGCGGGCGCCGCGTTGCTTGTGGCGTCAACGGCCCGGGACGTTCTTACCGCCGCCATCACCTTGGCCGTGGCGGCGGCGGTGCTGGCAACGCGAGTTCACCCGCTGGCGCTGCTCACCGCCGGCGCTGTGGCCAGCATCTTGTTCGGGACGGGCTGAGCGGCCCTAGAAATAGGGGCGATTGCCGCTGCCTTGCGTGCTCAGGACAAGCGGACGGCGGGCGACGCGGGGCGCGCGGCTGGAGGAGGAGGCCCGGCGCATGCCCGGCTGCGACTCGTCAACGGCCTCGGCGACCTCGACGTCCGGCGTGGCGCCAAGGCTTGCGGCGATGCGCTCGTTTGCCGGGCGCAGATCGGCGCTTGCGGCGGCCGGCGCCGGGGGCGGCGTGACGCCGGCGTTGGCGACCATGACGCCGCGGTCGGGACGGTCGTAGATGAAGCCGTAGGTCGGATACACGCTGCCATACTCGTTGCCCTGGGCTAAGGCGACCCGCACGGCGGTCCAGTCGTTGTTCGGCGACACGTCGATCACGCTGATGTTCCGGCTGATGGCGCCGCGGCTCGACCAGTTCGCGTGGTCGATCTGCACGTTGCGGCCGTCGATCACCCGCGACACGACGGCGACGTGGCCCAGGTTCATCCGGCCGGTGGCGCGGAAACTCAGCACGGCGCCCACCTCGGGCCGGCTGCCGCGCTCATACGTGCCGGCGGCCTTGTTCCACCAAGTCACGGCGTTGCCGACCAGCGCGATCCCGGAGTTCTCGCGCGCAAAAGGCACGCACTGCAGCGTGCTGCCGCCTTGGGCATAACGTGCGGCCGGATAGCGCGGCCCACGGCCTGACTGGGCGGCCGCGCCGGTCCGCATGGACTTGGCGCTGACCGCGTCAGCGTAGCTGAACCAATCCTGCGCCGCGTCGGCCGAGCGAGGGTCGAGCGGGGCGGATAACGCCAAGAGAATGCCCACGGCTGCCCATCGTCCGCTGGTCGGTGTCGCCATATGCTACGTCCTCACGCTCGCCGAAACCCGTTCGTATGTGAACTTTGGTTAGCGGCAGCGGACGAAACCTGACAACCCGCCATGGCCGGCGGGCGCACTGATTGTAGGATTTTAGCAAAATGAAGCTGTGGACAAGCGCACCATAAAGGACTCTCATCCTAATAGCGGCACAGCAGAGGCAAATCGTAACGGAATAAAACGACGCGTGGCTGATTGGCTACAGTGAGGCTGATCAGCCACGTCTCATGCGCCGCAGCGTTGTATTCCGATTATCCCACGGTTCCAGGCCGTTTGGCTTGGCACCGTCTATTCATTTACATGTCGTAACCATAATCTCGACTAGATGCCGCGGGTCGGCCATATGCGCCTGGACGCAGGCGCGGGCCGGTGCGCCGGCCTCGGGAAGCCAGGCGGACCAGACGGCGTTCATCGCCTCGCGGTCGCGGATGTCCTTCAGCCAGATCTGCGCCTGGAGCAGCCGGGTCTTGTCGGTGCCGTGGGTTTCCAGGATGGCGTCGATCCCGGCCAGCACCTGCTCGGTCTGCCCGGTGATGTCCTGGCTCAGATCCGGCGCGGTGACGCCTTGGCAGAAGACGAAGCCGTGATACTCCACGGCCTTGGCCAGCACCTTGTTCGGCTCGGTGCGGATGATCTTGCTCATTGCAGCTGCTCCTTGATCGGGGTGGGCTGGATAGTCCAGGCCGGGCGGCATGGCCCGCGTCGCCGCCCGGCAACGGCCAGGCTCAACGCACGGCCAGGCTCAACGCACGGCCAGGCTCAACGTACGGTCGGGCTGAAGGTCGGCCCGGTGCCGGTATCGACCGCCGCGGCCCCGGTGCCAGGACTGCCGGAACTGCTCACGCAGGAGGAAACCTGGTTGTCCCGGCCAAATCGTGCGCCCAGCCCGCGGGAGGTGATGCCCGAGCTGTAGCTGCTGGCGAACGGCGTGTCCCGCTGGTCGCGCTGCGACAGCTCGGCGCGGTTCTGCGCGGCATAGACGCGGTCCACCTCGGCCCGGCAGGCCGCCGTCGATGCGGCGTCCGCCCGGGACCGCGGCACGAATTGGCACCCGGCCGCCAGCAGGGGCAGCGCGATGGCGACGGCCGCGAGGGCCGGCCTTCCGTTCGGGGTCAGCGTCATGCGAGGGCTCCTGTCGATGGGGGGCCGGACAGGCCGGCCAATCGGGCGCGGAACCCGGTTTCGTCGAAACGCGCGTCGGGCGTCAACTGCGCCGTCGCGGCGGCGCTCAGCAGGGCCGGGTGGAGTGCTGTGCCCGTGCGGCCGATCCGGAACAGGTTTGCCGTCCAGGACGCCCGCGCCAGCAGGTCCACCAGCGCCAGCAGCCGGAGGCACAGCGACAGGCCGTAGCTGGTCTGCATCCCCACCGTCCCGTCCACGGCGCCCGCCCAGCACCGCGCGTCCTCGTCCGACAGCACGAGGTCGGTCACGCTGCCGTCCGGCCGGCGGAAGCGGAACAGCCGGGCCGTGCCCCAGGCCGCGTCCGCCGCCGCGTCCCGCGCCGCGTCCCAGGCCGCCGCCAGGTCGCGCCCGAGCACGGGGGGCAGCGCCTCGGGCGGCAGATCGACGAAGTAGGTCATGGTGCCGTCCCGGGTGCGGCCGACCTTGATGGGGGCGGAAGTATGCTGCATCACGCGATAGAAATGGACCCGCGCGCCCCCCTGCGCCAGCCTGGGCATGCAGAACACCGGAGGAATCATGGCCGACCCCGCCGCGCTGACCGCGACAGAAGCCGCCCGGGCCATCCGCTCCGGCGCCCTGGCGCCCGCGGCGCTCATGGACGCCTGCCTCGACCGCGTGGCTGCGCGGGAGGCCGTGGTGCAGGCCATGGCCTACGTCGATCCCGCGCAGGCGAGGGCCGCGACTCCGGCTTCAGGGCCGCTGCACGGGCTGCCGGTCGGCGTGAAGGACGTGCTGGACACCGCCGACATGCCGAGCGAGTACAACTCGGCGATCTGGCGCGGGCACCGGCCGCGGGCCGACGCTGCCTGCGTCTCCTGGGCCAAGGCCGCCGGCGCCGTGGTGCTCGGCAAGACCGTCACTACGGAGTTCGCCACCCGCACGCCCGGCCCCACCACCAACCCGCACGACTCGGCCCGCACGCCTGGCGGCTCCAGCAGCGGATCGGCGGCGGGCGTCGCGGCCGGGTTCTTCCCGCTGGCCTTCGGCACGCAGACCGCGGGCAGCGTGATCCGCCCGGCCGCGTACTGCGGCGTCGTCGGCTACAAGCCGAGCTTCGGCCTGATCAACCGCATGGGCATGAAGCTGATGTCGGACCGGCTGGACACCGTGGGCGTCATGGCGCGCAGCGTCGCCGACTGCGCGCTGCTCGCGGGTGTGGTGTCCGGCCGCGACCTGGGCGACCCCGAAGCCTGGCCGTCATCCAGCCCGCGCATCGGCCTGTGCCGCTCGCCGGTGTGGGACCGCGCCGCGCCGGAGACGGTCGCGCTGTTCGAGGGGATGGCCGGGCCGCTCGCCCGGGCCGGCGCCAGCGTGCGCGACTTCGATCTGCCGCCCGAGTTCGACGCGCTCGAAGCCGCCCACGCCGTCATCATGAACCACGAAAGCGCCCGCGCCATGGGCTGGGAGATGTGCACCGCCCGCGACCGGCTCAGCCCCGCGCTGCGCGAGCGGCTGGAATGGGGCCTGGCGCAGCCCGAGGCGGCGGTGATCGAAAGCCGGGCGCTGTTCCGCTTCTTGCAGGACCGCTTCGAGGACATGCTGGACGGCCTCGACATCCTGGTGACGCCGGCCGCCCCGGGGGAAGCGCCGGTCGGGCTGGCCTGGACCGGCGACGCGGCGTTCAACTTCATCTGGACCAGCCTGCACGTGCCCTGCGTCACGGTGCCTGCGGGTGTCGGCCCGAACGGCATGCCGCTGGGCGTGCAGGTCGTCGCGCCGCGCGGGCGGGACCGCGAGGCGCTGGCCTGGGCGGCCTGGGTCGCCGCCGCGCTGGCCTAATCCTCCGGCCGCAAATGGGCCGGGAGCGTCGCCAGCGACTCGACCGTGTCGAAGTCGCGCAGCACGGCGTCGTCGCCCAGCTCGACCTGCGCCACGTACTCGCCGTGGCGCTCCAGCAAGGCCCGCGCGCCCACGTCGCCGGCCAGGCCGGCAATGTCCGGGAAGAAGCGCCGGTCCCACAGCACGGGGTTGCCGATCTTGCCCCGGCAGGTCGGCACCACCACGGACCGGCCCTCGTCAGGGTCGTAGGCCTCGATTAGCCGCTCCAGCATCCGCCCCGTGACCAGCGGCATGTCGCCCAGGCAGACCAGCGCCGCGGAGGCCATCGCCGGCACCGCCGCGATCCCGGCGCGCAGGCTGGCCGACAACCCGTCCACGTAGTCCGCCGCGTGCACCACCTGCACCGGGCGGCCCGCGACGGCGGCGCGGACCTCGTCGGCCCGGTGCCCGGTCACGACGATCACTGGGCGGGCGGCGCTCGACAGCAGGTTGTCCACCACCCGTGCCACCATCGGCCGCCCGGCGCGGTCCGGCACCAGCAGCTTGTTGTGCGGCGCCATGCGGCTCGACCGCCCGGCCGCCAGCACGATGCCGGCCACCCTCGGGGTCGCGGCAGCGGCGGACGCCACGGCCTTTGCACGGTGCAGCGGGCGGGCGCCGGCGTCCTTCAGCAGCCCGCCCACGCCCATGCCGGCGATCACCGCCGCGTCCGTCGGCAGCCCGGCGAACAAGCGCGACAGCACCCAATCGATGCCGTTCAGCTTGGGGCTGCGCGCGCAGCCCGGCAACACCAACGCCGGGCGCTCGCCGATCCGGCCCAGGCAGATCAGGTTGCCGGGATCGACCGGCATGCCGAAATGCAGGATCTCGCCCCCGGCTGCCACGATCCCCGAGGGTCCCACATCGCGCCGGTCCACGACGGCGCTGGCGCCCGCCACCAGCAGGATGTCCGCGCCCTGCGCCATCAGCGTGCGCAGCGACTCGGCGATGGGCGCCTCCGCATGGGCGCATTCCAACGGCGGCAGCATGGCGCCGGTCAGGCCGGCGACCCGGGCCGCCGTCGCCTCCGCGGTGCCGGCCAGGACGCTGTGCTTCATGCCCGGCAGGCTGGTCATTACCAGGCCGACGCGAAGCGGGCGAAACGGATGGAGGCGTAGGATCGGGCCTTGCCGGGCGACGCGCTCCGCCTCAGCCAGCACGTGCTCCTCGACCGCGAACGGGATGATCTTGATGGTGGCCACCATCTCCCGCGCCGCGACGCTGGCGGCATTGGGCAGGGTGCCAACAGTCAGCGCCTCATGCACCGCATTCACCGCGTCGAGCCGGTCCCGCTCAACCCGCAGCAAGCCCGGCGTCGCCGCGATCAGGTTGACCCGTCCGGTGCTGGCGCGCGTGGCGGTGAGCGCAGGGGAGGCCAACGCCTGCGCCAGGCGGGCCGCGGCGGCATCCTCCGCCACGTCGCCTGGCTCCAGCCGGGCCGCGATCACGTTACCGATGCCCGCGCTGCGTAGCGCCTCGATGGCCGCGGTGTCCAACACCGCGCCCTTGCGCAGCACGGCGCCCGGCAGGCGCTGCGTATGCGCCAGCACCGCCCCCAGCGCGTCCGCAAGCGCGACCTGGCCGAAAATCACCCGACGGGCGCCGCCCCGCGCCGGACTGCCACGATCTGCGCCAGGATCGACAAGGCGATCTCCGGCGCCGTCACCGCCCCGATGTCCAGGCCCACGGGTCCGCGGATGCGCGCCAGCGCCGCGTCGCCATGGCCCAGTTCCCGCAGCCGGCCGAGCCGCGCGGCATGCGTCTTCCGCGAGCCGAGCGCACCCACGTAGAACGCCTGCGACCGCAGCGCCCGGTCCAGGGCAGGGTCGTCGAGCTTCGGGTCATGCGTCAACGTCACGATGGCGGTGCGGCTGTCGGGCCGCAGCGCGTCCAGCGCCTCATCCGGCCAGTCCGTGCTGACGGTCACGCCGGGAAACCGCTCGTCGCTGGCGAACGCCCGGCGCGGGTCGGCGACCGTCACCCCATACCCCAAGCCGGCCGCCATCGGCACCAGGACCTGGGCGATGTGCACCGCGCCCACCACGACCAGGCGCAGCGGCGGGTTGTAGGCGTGCAGGAACCATTGCGCGCCATCCGCCTCGACCGTCTGGCTGCGGTCTGCGCGCAACGCCGCCTCGGCTGCTGCCGCCAAGCCCGTTGGCGCATCGTCGCCGGGCAGCAGAAGCTGCTCGCCGGAGGGGAGCCGCGTCGCCAGCACCGCGGGGCGCTGCGCCGCCCGCGCTTCTTCCAGCCGGGCCAGCAGGTCAGGCGTCATCCCAGGCGCTCGACGAACACCTTGAGCTTGCCGCCGCAGGCGAGGCCCACTTCCCAGGCGCGCTCGTTGGTCACGCCGAAATCCAGCAGTTGCGGCGCGCCGGTCTCCATGGTGCGCTTGGCGGCGTCGGCCACCGCGCCCTCGATGCAGCCGCCGCTGACCGAGCCGGCCATCCGGCCGCTCGCCGTCACTGCCATCTGGCTGCCGGGCGGCCGGGGCGAGCTGCCCCAGGTTTCCGTCACCGTCGCGATCGCCACCTGCTCGCCCGCCTTCGACCACGCGCTCGCGGTGCCCAGCACGTCTTCGGCCTCGGTCATGCAGCCCTCCATCTGAGTTCGCGCCCGCGCGGCGGGGCCGGACGGGACAGCAGGTCCACCAGGTTGCGCAGGCTGTCGAGGCTGTGGACCGTCCGAAACTCGTCCACATGCGGCAGCATCGCCCGGATGCCAGCGGATTTGGGCTGGAACCCGTCCCACCGCAACAGGGGGTTGAGCCAGATCAGCCGGCGGCAGGAACGGTGCAGGCGGTCCATGTTCTCCGCGAGGCCCGCGACGCCGTCCCGGTCCAGCCCGTCCGTGACCAGCAGCACCACGGCGCCCTGGCCCAGCACGCGGCGCGCCCAGCGTTGGTTGAACTCCTGCAGCGCCTCGCCGATGCGCGTGCCGCCGGACCAGTCCGGCACGGCGTGCGACACCATCTGAAAGGCAACCTCGGGATCGCGGAACCGCAGTTGCCGGGTGATGTTGGACAGCCTTGTGCCGAACAGGAACACGTGCACCCGGTCCCGGTCGTTCGCCACCGCGTGCAGGAAATGCAGCAACACCTGGGCGTAGCGCGCCATGCTGCCGGAGATGTCGCACAGCACCACGAGCGGCGGCGGGCGGACCACGCGGGCGCTGCGGGCCAGGTCCGTCAACTCCCCGCCCCGGCGCAGGCTGCGGCGCAGCGTGGCTGCGAGGTCGATCCGCGGCCCGTGCGTGTCGGGCCGCAGCCGCCGGGTGCGGCGCAGGTCGAGCGGAAGGGACAGCCGCCGGATTTCCGCCTTGGCCCGACCGACCTGCTCGGCGCTCATCTGCTCGAAGTCCATGCTGCGGAGCTGCTCCTGCTCGCTCACCGTCATCACGGCGTCGAGTTCGGGGGGCGCATCCTCGGTTTTGGGCGGGCGGGCGCGCTTTGGTGCCATCGCCTCTGCGATGCGGCGCGCCCCGGACTGCGGCGGCTGTTCCTGCGGCGGGCTGCCTTCCAGCAGGGCGAGGGCTGCGGCGTGCTGGCCTGCGTTGGGGTCACGCCAGAATAGGTCGAAGGCGTGGTCGAACAGCTCGATATGCTCGTGCCGGTGCACCATCAGACCGCGCAGCGCCGAGCGGACTTGGGCGCGGTCGCCCAGCTCGACCAGCTCCAAAGCCTGCCCGGCGGCGATCACCTCGGCCGGGCCGACCGGCAGCCCCGCCCGGCGCAGCAGGCGGGCGAAGTGCATGACGTTCGTGCCCAGCAGGCCGGCGGCGGCCGTCATAGCGGGGGCTGGGTCCTCTCCTTCGCCTCGGCGATCAAGCGCCCGGCCTCGGCGCCGCGCACCTTGCCGATGTCGTCCTGGTATTTCAGCAGGACGCCCAACGTCTCATCGACCGCTTCGGCGCTCAGCTCCTGCTGGTCCAGGTAGTGCAGCGCACCCGCCCAGTCGATGGTCTCGGCGACGCCCGGCAGCTTGAACAGGTCGGCCTCGCGCAGCCGCTGCACGAAGGCCACGACCTCTTGCGACAGCCGCCACGGCAGGCCCGGGGCCTTGGCGGCCAGGATCGCGCGCTCGCGGGCGGCGGAGGGATAGTCCACCCATTGATACAGGCAGCGGCGGCGGATCGCGTCGTGCACCTCCCGCGTCCGGTTGCTGGTCAGCACGACGACGGGCGGCACCGCGGCGCGGACCGTGCCGTACTCCGGCACAGTGATCTGGAAATCGGCCAGCAGTTCCAGCAGGAACGCCTCGAACGGCTCGTCGGCGCGGTCCAGCTCGTCGATGAGCAGCACGGCGGGCGGCAGATCCGGGTCGATGGCGGACAGCAACGGGCGCGCCTGCAGGAAAGGGCGCGAGAAGATGCTTTCCGCCAGGCGGTCCTGGTTGCGGTCGCCCCCGGCCTCGGCCAGGCGGATCGCCATCAACTGGCGCGCATGGTCCCACTCGTAGGCCGCCGCCGACAGGTCCATGCCGTCGTAGCATTGCAGCCGCACCAGCCGCCGGTCCAGCCCGGCGGCCAGCACCTTGGCGATCTCGGTCTTGCCGGTGCCCGGCTCGCCTTCCAGAAACAGGGGGCGGCGCATGGCCAGCGCCAGATGCACCGTGGTCGAGAGGCCCATGTCGGCGATGTAGCCGCCGGCGGCCAGCAGGGCGGCGGTCTCCGCGACGGTGCCGGGCAGTCCGGCCAGTTGCCCGTCAGCCAAAGACGTAGCTTTTGAAGATCATCACGAAGATGATGAGGTAGAGCGCCGCGCCGACAAAGGCGATGCGCGGGAAGCCGAACGGCTCCTTGGGGATCAGCGAGAAGATGCTGATCGCGGCGGGGGCCGACTTGGGCAGGTGCAGCGGCGACTGCAGCCTTGGCGCCTCGCCCTCGCCGATGGGATTGGCGACGCTTGCGGCCAGCGGCGACTGCGGGGCCGCCGCCGCGGCAGTTGCGACTTTCCGCGCCCGCGCCCGGTCCACCGCCGGCTGCGGCGCCTCGACGGCCGCCAGCGCGTCCGGCCCTGCGGGGGGCAGCACGTTTGCAGGCACCGGTTCTGCCGATGTGGCGGGGGCATCCGGCGCGGGGTTCGCCACCGCGGCCGTGAAGCGGTCGAAGAACATGTCGGCCATCTGCCTGCTGGTCGCGTCGATCAGCCGCGCGCCGAGCTGCGCGATCTTGCCGCCAACCTGCGCCTTCACGTCGTATTGCAGCAGCGTGTCCGCGCCGTCGTCGGACAGCCGGACGTTGGCGCCGCCCTTGGCGAAGCCGGCGACGCCGCCCTGGCCCTCGCCGCTGATGCGGTAGCTGTCGGGCGGATGGAGGTCGGTGAGCTGCACCTTGCCGGTGAAGCGCGCGGCGATGGGGCCGATCTTGACCGCCGCCGTCGCCTTCAGGTCGGTGTCCGACGTCTTTTCCAGGCTTTCGCAGCCGGGGATGCAAGCCTTCAGCACCTCAGGGTCGTTCAGCGCGTCCCACACCTTCTGTCGAGGGGCAGGAATGCGCCGCTCGCCTGTCATGTCCATGTCGTCCACCTCACTCAGTGCGCCGGACGTTACCGGCAGGGTGCCTGCCGTGCAACCGACCCCACCTGACGTGCCCGACGGGACCTGATAAACGAGCCGCCATTCCAAGCCCGGAGCCGCCCCATGTCATACCTGGTCGCTGCCGACCTCCCCGCCGAGCCTGCCGGCCACCGCTTCCGCGCGCTGATCGAGCGCGGCGGCATCCTGCAGATCCCCGGCGCGCACAACGGCATGGCAGCGTTGCAGGCGCGAGCGGCCGGGTTCGAGGCGGCTTACCTGTCGGGCGCCGCCATGACCGCCAGCATGGGCCTGCCGGATCTCGGCATGATCACCGTCGATGAGGTCTGCTTCTTCGTCCGCCAGGTCGCCCGGGCCAGCGCGCTGCCGGTGCTGGTCGATGGCGACACTGGCTACGGCGAGGCGCTGAACGTCATGAGCATGGTGCGCAGCTTCGAGGACGCCGGCGCCGCCGCGGTGCACATCGAGGACCAGCTGCTGCCGAAGAAATGCGGGCACCTGAACGACAAGCGGCTTGCGGACCCGCAGGACATGGCCGCCAAGGTCGCCGCGGCCCGCAAGGCGCGGCGGCACCTCTATATCCTGGCCCGCACCGACGCCGCCGCGAGCGAGGGCATGGACGGCGCCGTCGCCCGCGCCAAGCTGTACATGGAGGCCGGCGCCGACGCGATCTTCCCCGAGGCGCTGCACTCCGCCGAGATGTTCCGCGAGTTTGCCCGGCGGATGCCGGGTGTGCCGCTGCTTGCCAACATGACCGAGTTCGGCCGCACCCCGTTCTTCACCGCCGCCGAGTTCGAGGCCATGGGCTACGGCATGGTCATCTGGCCCGTGAGTTCCATGCGCGTCGCGGCCAAGGCGTCGGAGATCCTGTATGCCGCCATCCGGCGCGACGGCGGCACGCACAACGTGCTCGACCAGATGCAGACCCGGGCCGAGCTGTACGCCACCATCGACTACGCCGGCTACGAGGCGCTGGACCAAAGCATTGTCAGCACCGTCGTGCCGCACGGCATGCCGCAGCGGGACTGAGCGTGCAGCACGACCCGCTGCGGCGCTTCCCGTCCCCGTTGCTGCGCCCGGCCTACGTGGGGAGCGAGATCTACCGCCGCTCCACCTACGGCCCGACCCACCCTCTGGCGATCCCGCGGGTGACGATCTGCACCGACCTGTGCCGGGCGATGGGCTGGCTGCCGGATGATGTGTTCGTGACGGCGCCGATGGCCGACCTCGCCGCCGTCACCCGGTTCCACACCCCCGACTACGTGGCCGCCCTGGCGCGGGCGGAGGCGGCTCAGGCGGTGTCGGACGATGACCGCGCCCGCTACCGCATCGGGGCGGAGGGCAACCCGGTCTATGCGGAGATCTACCGCCGTCCCATGACCTCGGCCGGCGGCGTCATGCTCTCGGCCGCGCTCACCGCCGGGGGCGGCATCGTGCACTGCCCCGGCGGCGGCACGCATCACGGGCGCCCGAACCGCGCCAGCGGCTTCTGCTACCTTAACGACCCGGTGCTGGGCATCCTCGCCTGGCTCGACCAGGGACTGGAGCGGATCGTCTATCTCGATATCGACGCGCATCATGGCGACGGGGTGCAGGACGCCTTCCACGACGACCCGCGCGTGCTGACGGTCAGCGTGCACGAGGCCGGGCGGTGGCCGTTCACCGGGCTGGCCGCCGACCGCGCCGGCGGGGCGGCGCGCAACTTGCCGGTGCCCCAGGGCTTCAACGACAGCGAGATGGCCTGGCTGCTGCGCCACGCGATCCTGCCGCTGATCGCGGCGCACCGGCCGCAGGCGGTGTTCCTGCAATGCGGCGCCGATGCGCTGGAGGAGGACCCGCTGGCCCGGCTGTCCTTGTCCAACAACGCGCATTGGTCCGTGGTGGCCGCGGTCCGCGACCTGGCGCCGCGGCTGATCGTCACCGGGGGCGGGGGCTACAACCCTTACACGGTCGGGCGCTGCTGGGCCGGGGTCTGGGCGACGCTGAACGACATCGCCATCTCGGACCACACCACGCCGGAGGCAGAGGCCGTGCTGCGCGCGCTGACCTACAACCGGGCTGCCGGGCGCAACCCGCCGGGCCATTGGTTCACCACGATCCGCGACGCTCCGCGGGAAGGGCCGGTGCGCGACGCCGTGAGACTCCTCGCCGAGCAGACACTTTCGGAGCACCCCGCATGAACCGCCGCTTCCTGCTCGCCTTTTTAATGGTGATCCCCCTGATGGCGACCTCCCCAGCAACCGACGCTCAGACCGCGGCCCAGCCGGACCTGCCCAAGGAGCCGCTTTCGATCACGACGCGCGACGGCAAGCGCCATGAGTTTCAGGTCGAGATGGCGCTGACGCCGGAGCAGCAGACGGTTGGCCTGATGTTCCGCCCCAGCGTGCCCGCAGATGGCGGCATGCTGTTCGATTGGGGGGCGCCGCGCGACAGCGCCATGTGGATGCGCAACACCATCAGCCCGCTCGACATGCTGTTCATCAACGCCGACGGCACGATCCGCCGGGTCGCCGAGGATACCGTGCCCGGCAGCCTCGCCACCATCGAGAGCCGCGGCCCGGTCCGCGCCACGCTGGAGCTTGCGGCCGGCGCGGCGAAGCGGCTGGACATCCGGGTGGGCGACAAGGTGCAGCAGCGCATCTTCGGCAACGCCTCGTAGGACCAGCCTTGCGTTGCGGCGGGCTGGAACCTAGGTTGCGGCCGGGTCCGGGGCGTGGCGCAGCCTGGTAGCGCGCTTGTTTTGGGTACAAGAGGCCCCCGGTTCGAGTCCGGGCGCCCCGACCAGCCAACTTGAGGGATCAACCATGCGCGCCCGCATCTTCCAGCGCCCGAAGACCGCCACCCAGTCCGGCCATGCCGGCGCTGGCAACTGGGTGCTGGAATACCAGCCGACCGAGCGTGAGAAGAACGACCCGCTGATGGGCTGGTGGGGCAGCAGCGACACGCTGGGCCAGGTGCGCCTGCGCTTCGACACGGCGGAGGCCGCCGTGGCGTTCGCCGAGCAGAAGAGCGTCGCCTACGACTTGGAGGTGCCGCCCGCGAGCCGGCCGATCAAGCCAAAGGCCTATGCCGATAATTTCCGCTACGGCCGGGCTGAAAATTGGACGCATTAGCTGTATGCAGAAGGTGACGCGCCCTTAGCTCAGCTGGATAGAGCGGCGGCCTTCTAATCCGCATGTCGGGGGTTCGAGTCCCTCAGGGCGCGCCACGATGCGGCGGCATAATTTTCCGGTCCACCAGTCATTCCGTGGCCGCTGTATTCCGGATTTGGCCTGTTCCGCTGCCTTTTGGCGATGAACGGAAATGTCCTCCTTGGACTCAAGGTGGGGACCTTCCACAGCCTGCTCGGTCATTGCCTCTAGTAGTCCGTCAGCGCTAAATTGACGGGTAGAGTTTCCGCAGCTTGATGCGGGCGTCAGCGGTGGTGAAGCGCCAGTCTGCTTTCGTGGCCGTCGTATTGCGCCGGTGCTGCCACGCTGCGGCGTGGCGCTCCAGCGTCGCCCGGCCAGCCACGCGCTCGGGCAGGTCGCGACGGAACACGCTCAGTTCGATCTCGGCCATGTTCAGCCATGAGCCGTGCTTGGGCGTATGGTGGATTTCCAGCTTGTCCGCGACGCGCCTGGCCTCGGCGGGCGGGAAGGCTTCGTAGAGCGAGGCCGGGCTGTGGATGTTGAGCTGGTCCATGACCAGCACGACCTTGTCGGCATCCTTGTAGCGGCCGTCCACCAAGTCGCGGATGAAGTGCGCCCAGTCGCCGCGCTGGCGCCGTTCGGTGACTTGCAGCCCGCGCCAGCCGCCAAGCGGCTCAAAAGCCATGAACAAGTTGGCCGTCCCGTGGCGGACATACTCGCAGTCGTAGCGCGCAGCTTGGCCGGGTCGGACCGGCAGGGGTGTGCGGACTTCACCGACCAGTTGCGTGCTCAACTCGTCCAGACACACCACGGGACGGCGCGGGTCGGCGGGACGGCAATACACGTCGAGCACGTCTTCCATGTGGCAAACGAACTCGGCCGACTGCTTGGGCGGAATGCACCACATCTGCCGCAGGTGCGGCTTGAGCGTATTTTTCCCCCAGCACCTGGCGCACCGTCTCGTGGCTCAGGTCGGACACGACTTCCAGGGCAACCATCTGCTCGGCCAGCAGCCGCAGCGTCCAGCGCTTCTTGCCCGCAGGTGGGTCAGAACAGGCCAAGGCAATCAGCCCTGCCTCCTGCGACCCATCTAGCTTGCGCGCGTAAACGCGAGGACTTGGCCGGCGCAGCAGGGCAGCTTCCAGCCCACCCTCGACAAAGCGCTGGCGCACCCGCTCGATGGTGCGCACGCTGACCCGCAGCGCCTCCGAGATCGCCCCATCCGACCAACCTGGCCCCCCTTCGGACACATCCGCCTGCAGCAGAACCCGCGCATGAACCAGCTTGCGCGCGTCCGCCTTGCCCCGCGAAATCATCCGGTCCAGCTCGTCTCGCTCGTCCGTCGTCAATGTCACCCGATATCGCTTGGCCATGGCCGCTCCCGCTGCTCTCCCAGCAGAGATCGCCCATAGGAGCGTCAGATCAAGCCTGACGGACCACTAGACTGGCCTTCGTGATTTCGGCCAGGGAAATGCCCAACGGCGTCAGCATGCTAGAAAATTTCGAACGGACTCATCCCAGTCAGATACCACAGCCGCTGTTCGTTTGCGAACTTAGGATGTCAGAAAACCTTACTAGAGGCTGGTGAGACGCACCGCAGCGGTGGTTCATCTCCGGCAAACGCCAAGTTTCGTAGGTCTAAGACTGCCATGAGGTCGAAGATGACGAACCAAGGAGTTCTACTAGCCTTGTCATCAATTCCATCGTCTATGTCTGCCATTCCATCCTAGGTGTCACACGCAAGTCCTTAGATTCTACCATCCGTGTCACAGCGCTCCAAATTTGATGACAACGTGGCCTAGCAAAATCAGTAAGTTAGGGTTACATTGATTCAGATTTCTTCGTCAAGGCACAATGAATGAGGTGGGGGGAGCACTGTGAAAGCTAAGAAGCTTGACGTTGCAGCACTGCCCGAGCCTAACCCGGTGCATGTGAGTTATGACGGGGATGTCGTCGCTTGGTCGGTCGAGCAAGCCCGCCTGTTGCGTGCCGGGCTGTTCCATCTGCTCGATGTCGAGCACATCGCGGACGAGATCGAGGACGTGGGCAAGAGCGAGGGGCGCGAACTGGCCAGCCGGTTGGCGGTGCTGTTGGCGCACCGCCTCAAATGGGAGTTTCAGCCCGCACGCCGCAGCCGTAGTTGGGAAAACACCATTCGGGAGCAGCGGAAGAAGGTCATCCGGCGTTTGACACGGACGCCAAGCCTTTGCCCCGAGCTGGAGAGTGTCGATTGGATCGAGGATGTTTGGGGTGATGCGCTCACGGCGGCAGCCAGCGAGACGGGACTGGACATCGCGGACTTTCCCGGCACTTGTCCTTGGTCGCTTGCCGACGTTGTCTTTGAAGACTGGATGCTCGATGCGCCGGCATTAGCGTCCGGCAGCTTAAAGCCGCGCCGCTAAGAGACGACGCTAGCGAGAACCCCATCGCGCCAGCGCCGCCCGCCCCTGGGCGTTGAGACTGTAAACCCCGCGCTCCACCCGGGTGAACCAGCCATACACGTCCCGCTGCAAGATGGTGCCCGCCCGAGGCGCCACCGCCGCCAGATCGCGCGGACGCAGCGGCCCGGCCGCGAGCTTCGCCGCGCAGGCCAGGGCCTCTTGCCGATAGGCGGTCAGGATCGGCTCGCCGCGCGTGCCGCCGGGCGAGGGGTCGCCGTTCCGTGCCCGGTGCTCGGCCAGCAGCGCCCGGCGCCGCCGGAGG
The DNA here is from genome assembly GCA_964236755.1 of uncultured Acetobacteraceae bacterium. Classification (GTDB taxonomy): domain Bacteria; phylum Pseudomonadota; class Alphaproteobacteria; order Acetobacterales; family Acetobacteraceae; genus CAHJXG01. Next base: position 21,035 of record CAXSHI010000010.1, on the reverse strand, counting down.
TTGGCACGCGGCCGATAGGCTTCCGGCTCCGCCAAGATCTCGATATCGCCGCCTGGAAGGTGCGCCGCCAGCAGCCCGAACCCCAGCAGCCGGCATAAGGTCCGGGCGCGCCGGTCACGATCCCGGCCGCGCCTTGTGGCACGAACCGCAAGCCAGACCTCGTCGGCCGCAGCCAGCCGGTCCACGCCCTGCAGCACCAATTCCAGGGTGAAGCCGAGCTTCATTTCAAGGATGACCAGAACGGGTGGCTCGCCCTCGCGCACGCCGACCACGTCGCAGCCGCCCACCTCGCCTTTGGCTTCGAAACCCCGGGCGGCCAGGAACCGCTTGACGGCCGGGTAGAGCGTGACCTCCCGCATGCCCGGCCGGGTGAGGAAAGCCCGGCCGGCTAGAAGCCGATGATGACGTCAGCGGCCAGCGTCACGGCGCCGCGGTCCTTGCTGTCATTGAACACGCGAGAATTGTTGAGCGTCTGGTCATAGCGCACCTCGGGCCGGATCAGCAGCGTGCTGAGCTGCGACGGCGCCCAGCTCGGCTTGTAGGTGAGGCCGGCCGTGAACTCGGTGTAGGTGGTAGGCTTTGGCGCCGTGATGAAGCGGCTGAACACGCCGCGCTCCAGCGCCACGTAGTCGCGCTCGGCCACGGGATTGGAGACGAAGAAGTTCGTGTTGTCGCGGTAGATCTCGGCACGGCCGTTCAGCGTCACCGTGTCCGACAACGCATAGGACGCATACTGCGTGATGCCCCATGCCTCCGCCCGGAAGCCGTCGTCCTTCACGAAGTTGCCTTCGGTGGTGAGCGTCAGCTTCTCGGTCGTTTTCCAGACGATGGCGAGGTCGTTGTAGTAGCGCATCGCGCTGTTGGCAAACGGCGTGTTCCGCTTGGAGTTCTCCGGCCCCATGTGGCTGAGCGCCAGCACCGTCAGCTTGCCGTCGAGCATGTTAAGGCCGATGCCCGCGATGCCGCCGGGCCGGTTGTTGTTGTCGCCGCTGCCGTAGCCGATCGCCACGTTGGTGCCGCTGTCGATTCCCAGGTAAAGGTCGATCAGGTCCGACACGTGCGCCGTGGCGAGCGCGCCGATGTGCTTGTACGGCAGGCCGTAGTTGAAGATGTAGGAATGCGAGTAGAAGGCGTTGGTCTTGGGGTCGATCAGCTCCACGCCGAGCGGCGTCGGGTAGATGCCGGCCTTGACGTCCAGGCCGTTCGCGAAGATGTCGGGCAGCCGCACGGACACGTTGGCCTCGACGATGTCGAGCTGGTTGCGGTCGTGGATAAGCTGGTCCAGCACCCCGAGCGTATGGACGATGCGGGCGTCCGACCCGTACATGAGCTGCAGCTTGAAGCCGACGTCCGGGCTGGTCGCCTTCGGGTCCACGGTTCGGCTGAGGGTTATCAGGGCCTGGTTCAGCACCGGGCGGTTCGAGTTGTCGTCGAACAGCCGGCCGAAGTTGCGGCGGTTCTTGGGATCGGACGGGTTGACCGTGATCCCGGCGTCGCCCTGGAAGTCCAGCTTGATGCTGCTGGCCCACTCGCTGAAGTTTGCCGGGGGCACGTAGGGCTTGTCCGCCGGGGCCGCGACGGAGGGGTTGCCTGGCGTCTCGGTCTGCGCGGGCGGCGTCGCCTGCGCATACGCGCCGCCGCAAAAGCCGGTGCTTGCCAGCAGCATCGCGGCCAGCGCATTGAACGGGGGGCGTACAGCCCGGCGGACAAGGGCGTGATTATCTTGCATGCTGAACATCCTGCACGGGCCGCACCATTTTGGGTATGTGATTGATCATAAAAAATCCGACCGGCAGCGTCGGAGGGCCGCGGGAGCAGGCAGCGGCCGCCCCCTAGCGAACCGGCGCACCCGGCCAGGCCGGGTGCGCCCGCACGTCACATCAGACGGAGTAGTACATCTCGAACTCGACGGGATGCGGCGTGTGCTCGAATCGGTAGACCTCGCTCCACTTCAGCTCAATGTAGCTGCTGATCTGCTCGGCGCTGAACACGTCGCCGGCCAGCAGGAACTCGTGGTCCGCCTCCAGCGCGCCCAACGCCTCACGCAGGCTGCCGCACACGGTGGGGATGCCCTTCAGCTCCTCGGGCGGCAGGTCATAGAGGTCCTTGTCCATCGGGTCGCCCGGATGGATCTTGTTCTTGATCCCGTCCAGCCCCGCCATCAGCAGCGCCGAGAAGGCGAGGTAGGGGTTGGCTGAGGCGTCCGGGAATCGCACCTCGACCCGCTTGGCCTTCGGGTTGGTCGTGTAGGGGATGCGGCAGGAGGCCGAGCGGTTGCGGGCGGAGTAGGCCAGCAGCACCGGCGCCTCGAACCCGGGGATCAGCCGCTTGTAGCTGTTGGTGCTCGGGTTGGTGAAGGCGTTGCAGGCCTTGGCGTGCTTGATGATGCCGCCGATGAAATACAGGCACGTCTCCGACAAATCGGCATAGCCGTTGCCGGCGAACATCGGCTTGCCGTCCTTCCAGATGCTCTGGTGCGTGTGCATGCCCGAACCGTTGTCGCCATAGATCGGCTTCGGCATGAACGTCGCCGTCTTGCCGTAGCTGTGCGCGACGTTGTGGACGCAGTACTTATAGATCTGCATCTGGTCGGCCATGGTCAGCAACGTGCCGAACTTGGTGCCAAGCTCGTGCTGGCTTTGCGCGACCTCGTGGTGGTGCTTCTCGATGGGCAGGCCCATCTCGCCCATGCTTGACAGCATCTCGGCCCGCAGGTCGCTTTCACTATCGACTGGCGGCACAGGGAAGTAGCCGCCCTTGACGACGGGCCGGTGGCCCATGTTGCCCTCGGGGTAGTCCTTGAGGTTGGCGCCGGGACCCTCGACGCTGTCGATGGCGACGCTGCTGGAGTTGGGGCCGACGCCGAAGCGGACGCTGTCGAAGATGAAGAACTCGGCCTCCGCACCCACCATCACCGTGTCGCCGACGCCGCTGCTTTCCACGTAGGCCTGCGCCTTCTTCGCCGTGCTGCGCGGGTCGCGGGCATAGGGCTGCCCGGTGCTCGGCTCGAAGATATCGCAGAACAGGATCATGCTCGGCTTGGCGGCGAAGGGGTCCATGACCGCCGTGGACGGGTCGGGCATCAGGATCATGTCGCTCTCGTTGATCGCCTTCCAGCCGGCGATCGAGCTGCCGTCGAACATGATGCCGTCGCGGAAGGCGTCCTCGTCGATGGTCGAGACGTGCTGCGCCGTGTGCTGCCACTTGCCGCGCGGGTCGGTGAACCGCAGGTCCACGTACTCCACCGAGTTCTCGCGCATCATCTCCATGACGTGGGCGATGCTGCCGGCGGCTGGGCCGCTCCCTGTGACGGTCTCGGGCGAATTGGGCTCCATTGCCATCCTGGTTCTCTATTCCTCGGTTTGCAGGCCACCCGACGCGGCCTTGTCAAAGTGCGTTTAACCACTCGATGCGCTGGCGTGAAGCGGGGCGCTGGCGTTAAGCAGGGCCTAGATCGCGTCGTCGCCGCGCTCGCCGGTTCGGATGCGGATGACTTCCTCGATCGAGCTGACGAAGATCTTGCCGTCGCCGATCCGGCCGGTGCGCGCGGCGGTGACGATGGCCTCGACGGCGCGTTCCGCCACCGTGTCCTCGCAGACGACCTCGATTTTCACCTTGGGAAGGAAGTCCACGACATACTCGGCGCCGCGGTATAGTTCCGTATGGCCTTTCTGGCGCCCGAATCCCTTGGCCTCCACGACCGTGATCCCCTGCAGCCCTACCTCGTGCAACGCCTCCTTCACTTCGTCCAGCTTGAACGGCTTGATCACCGCTTCGATCTTCTTCATGCATACTGCGCCGGGCGATAAGCCCCGCGTCCTCCCTTGCTGCACAGGCCGCCCGTGGGGGGACGGCTCCGAAGGTTTGCACGCAGCGTGCCAGCCGGCAATGCACGGCGCCCCGGCAGGGGGCGCCGCCGCCGCATGGCGTCGGAAGCAGGCATGGCGCGGCATGGCTGCCCAACCTATAGGCAAGTTGAAGCCGCCGCCGATCAGACCCATACTCGAAGCTTGCCCTGAGCCGGAGGCCCAAGTCTTGAAGCCCGCGAACCAGATGCTGTCCGCCATGGGAACGACGGTGTTCACCGTGATGTCCGCCCTTGCCGCGCAGCACCAGGCGATCAACCTTGGCCAGGGCTTCCCGGACACCGACGGCCCGGCGGACATCATCCAGGCTGCGGCCGACGCGCTGCGCGACGGGCGCAACCAGTATCCTCCGCTGACCGGCGTGCCGGAGCTGCGGGCGGCGGTCGCCCGCGCCAACCAGCGGTTCTACGGCCTCGACATCGACCCGGCCACCGAGGTCGTCGTCACCTCCGGCGCTACGGAGGCGATCACCGCCAGCCTCATGGCCCTGCTCAACCCCGGCGACGAGGTCGTGCTGATCGAGCCGCTGTACGACACCTACCTGCCCGTCGTGCGCATGCTCGGCGCCGTGCCGCGCCTCGTGCGCCTTTTGCCGCCGAGGTGGGAGCTGCCGCGCGCCGAGTTGGCCGCGGCCTTCGGCCCCAAGACCAAGGTAATCCTGCTCAACACGCCGATGAACCCCTGCGGCAAGGTGTTCACCGCCGCCGAGCTGGCCTTTATCGCCGACCTGCTGGTCAAGCACGACGCCTACGCCGTGTGCGACGAGGTATACGAGCACCTGACCTACGACGGCTGGCGGCACATCCCGCTGATGACGCTGCTGGGCCTGCGCGACCGCTGCCTGCGGATCGGCAGTGCCGGCAAGACGTTCAGCCTGACGGGATGGAAGGTCGGCTACGTGTCCGGCCCGGCCGCGCTGTGCGCGGTCGTCGCCAAGGCGCACCAGAACCTCACCTTTACCACGCCGCCCAGCCTGCAGCGCGCGGTGGCGGTGGGCCTGGCGTTGGACGATGCGTATTTCGCCGGGCTGGCGTCGGCGCTGGCGGCGAAGCGGGACCGGCTGTCGGCGGGCCTCGCCAGCGTCGGCTTCGCCGTGCTGCCGGCGATGGGTAGCTATTTCGTCACCGCGAATTTCAGCCCGCTCGGTTTTGCCGGCGACGACGTGGCGTTCTGCCGGCACATCACCGAGCAAGCCGGCGTCACGGCCATTCCGGTCTCCGCGTTTTATGAGCGGCAGGCGCCCGGCCACTACGCGCGGTTCGCCTTCTGCAAGCAGGACGCGCTGCTGGACGCGGCGGTGGCCCGCCTGGCGCAGCATTTCCAGGGCCAGGGCGGCACAGCCCGGTTGACGGCAGCGGGCTAGACGCCGTAAACCGCGCGCCTGCTGTGGCGGACGTAGCTCAGTTGGTAGAGCGCCAGGTTGTGGTCTTGGATGTCGCGGGTTCGAGACCCGTCGTTCGCCCCAGCAGTTTGTCCTCGTCACCCCGTGCCCGGTGTGCAGATCGGCACGCTGCGTGCTTCACTTCCGGCGCGTGATCCGGAAGGGGTGAGAATGAAGCGTTTTGTTGTTGCCGTTGTCGCCGTGCTGCTGTGGGCCGCGCCGCCCGTCCGTGCGGCGGAGGATGTTGTGATCGGCGCGATTTACCCGCTAACCGGCAACGCGGCGCAGATCGGCGCCGACGCCCGCGCCGCCATCGACACCGTGCTGGACATCGTGAACGGCGCGCATGAGCCGCTGCCGATGCTGATGGGCGGGGGCGGCGGGCTTGACCGCCTCGGCGGCGCCAAGCTGCGCGTCGTCTATGCCGACCACCAGAACGACCCGCAGAAGGCCCGGGCGGAGGCCGAGCGGCTTATCACCCAGGATCACGTCGTAACGCTGATCGGCAGCTACACCAGCGCCACCGCCGCGACAATCAGCCAGGTGGCCGAGCGGTACGAGGTGCCGTATCTGTCGATGGACAACTCGTCCCCCAGCCTGCACAAGCGCGGCCTCAAGTGGTTCTTCCGCACCAGCCCGCACGACGAGATGTTCACCCAGGCGATGTTCGACTTCTTCGCCGAGATCGGGAAAAAGACAGGGCGGCCCGTCAAATCCGTCGCGCTGTTCTACGAGGACAGCATCTTCGGCGCCGACAGCAGCGCCGTGCAGCGCAAGCTCGCCGCAGCGGCCAAAATGACGGTCGCGGCCGATATCAAGTACCGCGCCAACTCGCCGTCGCTGTCCGCGGAGGCGCAGCGTCTCCGCGCGGCGGATGCCGACGTGCTGATGCCGTCCAGTTACACGTCGGATGCCATCCTGCTGATGCGCAGCCTGTCCGAGCTTGGCTTCAAGCCGCGCGCGGTGATGGCGCAGGCGGCGGGGTTCCAGGAGCAGGCGTTCCTGGCCGCCGCCGGGCCGCTGGCGGAGGGCGTGTTCAGCCGGTCGAGCTTCGCTGGCGACGCCGTGGCTTCCCGCCCCGCCATTGCCCCAGTGATGGCACTGTTCCGCGCGCGGGCGAACAAGGACCTGAACGACAACACGTCGCGCCAGGTCGTCGCCGTGCAGATCCTGGCGGATGCGATCAACCGGGCCGGCTCGGCGAAGCCCGACGACATCCGCAGGGCGCTGGTTGCGACGAACGTGCCCGGCGAGCAGACGATCATGCCTTGGAAGGGCGTGCGTTTCGACGAGGCCGGGCAGAACCAAGACGCGACGCCGGTGATCCAGCAGGTCGTGGGCGGCACCTACCACACGGTGTTCCCGCCCGCCGTCGCCGTGCAGGAACCCGAGTGGAACGTCGGCAAATAACGGGATCACGCGAGTAGATCTAGGGATGACAACTGTTGCGTGTGGTGCGATCCTCGCGTCATGCCGGCCGACACCGTCAAGACCTCCGAGTTCTGGACTGCCTGCCTGGAGGAACGCCAGGCGCCGGGCCGCGCGGCCTGGATGTATGCCATCGATCATCCGCGGCTGCGGGCCGGGCTGTATGACACCTACCTGGGCGGCCTCGACCCGTTCTCCTGGATGCGCGCGCGCATGGCGGCGCCGGCCCGGCATGCGCTGGAGATCGGCTGCGGCGGCGGCGATCTGGCCTTCGGGCTGATCGAGGCCGGCACCTGCGAGCGCATCGACGCCTTCGACATCGCCGAGGGTGCCATCGCCGCGGCGCAGGCCCGGGTGCGCGAACTGGGACCGCCCACGCTCAGGTTCCATCTGCTGGACGGCAACACCTGGGCGATGGCGCGCAACCAGTACGATTTCGTTTATGCGAGCCACGCGCTCCATCACATCGAAGACCTGGAGCACCTGTTCACCCAGGTCGCCATGACGCTCCAACCCGGCGGCGTGCTGTTCGCCAGCGACTACATCGGGCCGTCCCGCATGCAGTATGCGGACGCGCACCTCGCGGCCATGAACGCCGCCCTGGCCACGCTGCCCGAGGCGAAGCGGCTCGACCGTTTCGGCGTGCTGAAGACCGCGATCGGGCGCCGCCCCATCGAGCTTTACTTGCAGCATGACCCGAGCGAGGCGGCGCGGTCGGCCGAGATCATCCCGGTGATGCGCCGGTTCTTCGACGTGGAGGTCGTGCCGATGGGCATGAGCCTGTCCTTCGAGGTGCTGCTCGACATCACCCACAACTTCGACCCCGACGACCACGGCGACAACGCGCTGATCGACGGCATCATGCGACTCGAACAGGAGGCCGAGCGGGCCGGCGTGGCGGAGCCGCTGTTCGCCTGCCTGGTCGCGCGGCACAAGGCGGTCCCGACCGCAGCGCCGCCGCCTGAGGTCGTCGCGCCCCTCGACCTCGATGCGTTCCGCGGGATCGAGGGCTGGATGGCCGACGAGGCGGCCGACCTCACCGGCCGGCTGTTCCAATGGCAACGCTCGATGCAGGCGGTGACGGGCGTGCTGGAACTCGGCGTCTTCAAGGCGCGGTATCTCAGCCTGCTGGCGAGCCTGGCGCAGGGGACGGGCGCGCCCATCGTCGGCGTCGATGCCTTCACCTCGCGCGTCGGTGAGCAGATCCCGCAGGCGGACCGGGACTATGCGCGGGACGTGGCGCTGGCGACGGTGGCGGCGCTGGCGCCCGGCTCGGCGCCGCCGACGCTGCTCGTCGCCTTCACCGCCGACGTGGATCTCGGCACGCTGCGCGGCCTCAGCCCCGGCGGCTACAGCTTCATCAGCGTGGATGCCGGGCACCTGGCGGCGGATGTGGAGGCCGACCTGGCGATGGTCGGGCAACTGACGGCGGAGCGCACCATCATCGCCGCCGACGACGTGTTCAACCCGCAGACGCCCGGGGTGATGGAAGGCTTGTGCCGGCACTTCGCCGCCAACCCCCGCACGGTGCTGGCGCCGTTCGCCTGGGCCGGAAACAAGCTGTTCCTGTGCCATTGGGAGACGCACGCGACCCTTCTGACCCATGTCCACGACCTGCTGCACGACCCGGCCGCGCCGCCCTACATCGCGAAATCCCGGGCGACGTACGCGCATAACCAGCGGCTGGCCTTCGCGCCCTCGCTGTTCGGATACGAGGTCTTCGCGTTTGAATGGATGTGAGCTGAATGGATGTGAGCTGAATGGATGTGAGCTGAATGGATGTGAGCCTGGCGCCTCCGCTGCGGCTGCACCGGCACGTCGAGGTGCCGCACGAGGTCGAGCTGGTGATCCCCGGCCGTTCCTACGCCGTGCAGGGGCCGCCGCGGCTGTTCAACTACCTCACCCGCGACCCGCGCCTGCTGTCCTGGCTTCCCGAGGAGCTGCTGCGCACGTCCGTTGATTGCCCGGACGAGTACGTGATTCGGCTCCGCGACGCGCACGTCGTGCACGGGCACTACCTGATCCTGTATCCGGACCAGGCACTGGCCGACACGTTCAACTTCGAGACCAGTGCGGTGGACCGGCCGGTGATCACCGAGATCGGCCAGCAGATCCGGCGCGGCGAGGTCCACCGCTGCCCGGCCAGCGCGTTGCCGGTGTTCCACATCTTCAAGGACGTTTACTGCAACTACGGCCACATGCTCGTGGAGGTGCTGCCGAAGCTGCTGCATATCCGGGCCATGGGCGTCCGGCGCTTCACCCTGCTGTTCCCTTGGTCCAGCCTGATGTTCCTGCCGGCCGTGCAGTTCGCCGCCGAGGCGCTGGGCCTCTCCTTCGAGCACGTCGTCTGCTACAACAACCAGATCGTGCGGGTGGACGAGGTGCTCTGGATCGGCCCGGTCGCCCAGCACGACCGGCGCAAGTCGCAGACGCTGCGCGACCTCGCGCAGATCCTCGGCCCAGCTGCCCCTGCCTCGGCCTTCCCGCGCCGGCTTTACGTCACGCGCCCGCCCGGCGCGATCCGCTCGATGGCCAACCAGCCACAACTGGAGGATCTGGCCCGCCGCCGCGGCTACCACGTCATCGAGCCTGCCACCCTCAGCTTCCCCGAGCAGGTCGGCCTGTTCCACGGCGCCGACCATGTGCTCGGCCCGATGGGGGCGGCGCTGACCAACACGGTGTTCATGCGGCCGGGTGGGCGGGTCAGCATGTTCACCAACCGCCGGGTCGATCCATTCTACTACGACATCGCCCGGCTGATCGGCCTGCAGTTCGACTGGGTGTTCTTCCAGGACGCCGAGGCCTGGACCAACATCATGCAGACCGAAGCCTGGACCATCGACCCCGGGCGGTTCGAGGGCATGCTGGCCTGGTTGGATTAGGCGCTGGATTATGTTCGAGGCAGCAACTGCTCGGCCAGCGTCGCCCAGTAGGAGGCGCCAACCGGCAGGATCGCGTCGTTGAAGTCGTATTTCGGGTGGTGCACCATCGCGTCGTCCGCGCCCCGTCCAGCGCCGAGCATGATGTAGGCGCCCTGCTTCGCGTTCAGCATGAAGCTGAAATCCTCGCCGCCCATGGTCGGCCGCTCCATGTGCTTGACCGCGGCGGCGCCTTGCACCGCTTCGGCCGCGTGCCGGGCCAGCGCCATGGCGGCCGGGTCATTCACGGTGGCGGGGTAGGTGCGGTCGAACACGACGTCGGCCCGGGCGCCGAAGCCCTCGGCGATGCTGGTGGCGAGGCGCCGCAGCCGAGATTCCAGGATGTCGCCGACCGCCGGGTCGAACCAGCGGGCGGTGCCGAGCATGCGGACCGTCTCGGGGATCACGTTGTAGATGTGGCCGCCCTGGATGCTGCCGATGGTGACGACGCCGGACTGCGCCGGCTCCACGTTGCGGGCGACGATGGTCTGGAGCGCCTGCACGATGGCGGCGCTGACCACGATGGGATCGACGCCGGTGTGCGGCTGGGCCCCGTGGGCGCCGCGGCCGGTGACCTCGATCTCGATGTTGGCAACCGCGGCCATGACCGGGCCGTCCCGCCACTGGAACACGCCGGCCGGCACGGCGGGCCAGTTGTGCATGCCGTACACCTGCTGCATGGGGAACTGCTCGAACAACCCCTGCTGGACCATCATCTGCCCGCCGCCCTTGTTCTCCTCGGCCGGCTGGAAGATGACATAGACGATGCCGGCGAAGTTGCGGGTCTCGGCCAGGTAGCGCGCCGCCCCCAGCAGCATCGTGGTGTGCCCGTCATGGCCGCAGGCGTGCATCACGCCGGGCGTTTGGCTGGCCCACTCGGCGCCGGTCTCCTCGTGGATCGGCAGCGCGTCCATGTCGGCGCGCAGGCCGATGGCGCCCGCCGCGCCTTCGGGTGCGGGGTGCGCGCCGCGGATCACGCCGACCACGCCGGTGCCGGCCAGCCCGGCGTGCACTTCGTCCACGCCGAAGCTCCGCAAGTGCTGCTGCACCACGCCCGAGGTCCGGGTCTCCTGCAGCGCAAGCTCCGGGTGGCGGTGCAGGTCGCGGCGCCACGCCGTCATGTCGGCGTGGAACTCGGCGATGCGATTGATGACGGGCATGTCAGGGTCCTTCAAAGGTCAGGGCGAGGCCAGCGGACAGGGGAATGGGGTCGATGCCCAGGATGCGCCGCATGGCCTCGATTGGGAACGCCTTGTCTTCCAGCAACCGGCGCACCTCGTCGGCCCGGATGCGCGGCAGACTGGGCAGCGCGGTCAGCGGGGAGAGCGCATGCAGCAGGGCGGCGGGGACCGGGACGGTCCGGGGTCTGCGCAGCCGGGCCGCCTCCGCGACGGCGCGGACGAATGCGGCATAGGACACGGCCTCCGGCCCGGCGATCACCATGCTGTGCGGTCCCTCCCACGCCATGTCAAGCGCGGCGCGCAGGCAGCGGGTCACGTCGGATTGGTGGATGGGCTGCACCAGCGCCCGCCCGCCGCCCGGCAGCGGCACGACGGGCAGGCGGCGCAGCAGAACGGCCAGGCGCTGCACGTTGTCCTCGCCGGCCGCGCCGTAGATCATGGTGGGGTGCAGCAGCACGCCGGACCGTCCGGAGGCGAGGAAGGCCGCCTCTCCCGCCAGCACGCCGTTGCCATGCGCGTCCGGCCAACGGGTGAACTTGCGCGTGCTGCCGAGGAAGACGAACCGGGTCGCCTGGGCGGCGGCGGCCAGGACGGCGGGGATGTGCCGGGCATGGGCGCAGGACGCGACCCGCACCGCCGCCGCCAACGCCGCGCGCAGGCTGCCGTCCGTGAGGTCGGCGATCACCGGGGCGCCCGGCAATCTGGTCGCCGCCCAGCGCGCGGCGCTGCGCACCACCGGCGCATAGGGCACGCCATCGGCCAGCAGCGAGCGGCACAGCGCCGCGCCGGACCGGCCGCTGGCGCCGACGACGTGGATGCGGTCCATCGGCGCACCCTATCCCGAACCGGGTCCGGCATGTGGTATCACCATACCACAAGGCTAAATGCTTGACGCCATATGGGTTTCAGGGCATATGCCGCGCTCTGATCCAGTTGGGACATCTACGATGAAGACGACCCTTTCGCTCAAGCCCGCCGAGGTGAGCAAGGGCTGGACCTTGATCGACGCCGACGGCCTCGTGCTCGGACGGCTGGCCGCGATCATCGCCCAGCGCCTGCGCGGCAAGCACAAGCCGCAGTTCACCCCGCACGTCGATTGCGGGGACAACGTGGTCGTGGTCAACGCCGAGAAGGTGCGCGTCACCGGCAACAAGGCCGACCAGAGCATCTTTTACTACCACACCGGCTTCCCTGGCGGCATCAAGGGCCGCAGCATCCGCCAGCGCCTGGACAGCAAGCATCCCGAGCGCGTGATCGAGAAGGCCGTCGAGCGGATGATCACCCGAGGCCCGTTGCAGCGCCAGCAGATGCGGCATCTGCACGTCTATGCCGGCGGCGCCCACCCGCATGACGGGCAGCAGCCGAAGCCGCTGGACGTTGCCGCCATGAACACCAAGAACAAGAGGGTCTGACGATGTCCGACGCCCCTAACGAAGCGCCGACCCGCACGCTGGCTGACCTCAAGGACCTCGCGGTCGCCACCGCCATCGTCACCAGCGACGCGCCGCGGCGGGAGGCCAAGCGCGACGCGCTGGGCCGCAGCTACGCCACTGGCCGCCGCAAGAACGCCATCGCCCGCGTCTGGATCAAGCCGGGCAAGGGCGAGATCAGCGTCAACGGCAAGCGCGTCACCCAGTACTTCGCCCGCCCGGTACTGCGCATGTTGATCACCCAGCCATTCCTGGTGACCGACCGCTACAACCAGTTCGACGTGTTCTGCACCTGCAACGGCGGCGGCCTGTCGGGCCAGGCGGGCGCGGTGCGCCACGGCATCAGCCGGGCGCTGACCCATTACGAGCCGGACCTTCGCGGCGTGCTGAAGCTCGCGGGCTTCCTGACCCGCGACAGCCGCGTGGTCGAGCGCAAGAAGTATGGCCGCGCCAAGGCCCGCCGCAGCTTCCAGTTCAGCAAGCGGTAGCCGCACACCCCACGCCGTGGCTGAAGGGGGGCGGTCCGCATTGGGCCGCCCCCCTTGCATTTCGGCCCCTCGCAGCCTGACGATAGGCCAAGCAGGAGGATTACCATGCCCACCACCATGCCGCTCGCTGCCGTGTTCATTGATGGGGAGGCCGGCACGACGGGCCTAGGCATCCGCCAGCGCCTGGCCGCCATGCCGGGCGTGACCTTGCGCAGCATCGACCCTGCGCACCGTAAGGACCCCGAAGCGCGCCTTGCGCTGATGGCGGCGGTGGACCTGGTCGTGCTGTGCCTGCCGGATGCGGCGGCGCGGGAGAGCAATGCGCTGGCCGACAGCCTGGGGGACCGCGCGCCGAAGCTGCTGGATGCCAGCACCGCGCACCGCTGCGATCCCCGTTGGGCCTACGGCTTTCCCGAGCTGTCGCCGGAGCAGCCGGCGCGGATCGCAGGCGCCGCGCGGGTTGCCAACCCCGGCTGCTACCCGACCGGGGCCATCGCGCTGCTGCGCCCGCTGGTGGATGCCGGGCTGCTGCCGCCCGACCATCCCGTGTCGGTCAACGCGGTCAGCGGCTACTCCGGCGGCGGGCGCGCTATGATCGAGGCGCACGAGGCGCAAGGCGGCCCGGCCTTCGAGCTTTACGCCTTGGGCCTTGAGCACAAGCACGTGCCCGAGCTGCAGCTCCACGCCCGGCTGGCCCGGCGCCCGATCTTCGTGCCCTCGGTCGTGCACGCGCGGCAGGGCATGCTGGTGTCGGTGCCGCTGCACCTGGACACGCTGCCGGGCCGTCCGCGCCTGGCCGACCTGCATGACGCCATCGCCGCCCGCTACCGCCGCGGCCCCTTGTTGCGCGTGCTGCCGCCCGAGCCTGCGGGCACGCTGGAATCGACGGCGCTGAACGACACGGACGCCATGGAATTGCGGGTGTTCGGCAGTGACCGGGAAGGACAGGCGGTCCTGGTCGCGCGGCTGGATAACTTGGGCAAGGGCGCGTCGGGCGCTGCCGTGCAGAACCTGCGCCTCATGCTGGGCCTCGATCAGCCCGCGGTGCAGGAGATGGCCGATGCCGGCTGACCGCACGGGCTTGCTGTTCGCCTGGGAAGGCGTCGCTCCCACCATCGCCGAGGACGCCTGGGTGGCGCCGAACGCGACGCTGATCGGCGACGTGCGGCTGGGGAGGCGCAGCAGCGTCTGGTTCGGCTGCGTGCTGCGCGGCGACACCAACCGCATCACGGTGGGCGCGCGCAGCAACATCCAGGACGGCACGATCGTGCATGTGAACGCGGGCGCGGAATGGGTTTGCGTCATCGGCGACGACGTGACGGTCGGCCACGCGGCGATCATCCATGCGTGCCGGCTGCATGACCGCGCCTTTGTCGGCATGGGCGCCACCGTGCTGGACGGCGCAATGATCGAGGAGGGCGGCATGCTCGCCGCGGGCGCCCTGCTCACGCCAGGCAAGCGGATCGGCCGCCAGGAGCTTTGGGCCGGCGTTCCAGCGCGCAAGCTGCGCGACATGCCGGACGAGGAGCGCGCCGGGTTGGACCAGAACGCCGTACACTATGCGGACCTCGCCGCGCGCTACCGCATGGGACTTCGCCCGGCGCCCTGAGCCACCATATCTGGGGAGCGTCGCGAGCCGCCATCAAGGGGGGCCGACGAACGGGGACGACTGATGTTCAGGAAGTTATTGTTGGCCGCAACATGCCTGTTGCCAGCGGCCTGTGCGGGCGGGCTGCAGCCGGTGGTGCCCGATACGGCGCGGCTGGCGCCTGGGGCGCTCGGCAGCGGCTTTGATCCCGACGTGACCGCGGTGAACCTGGCCTACTGGGCTTTCGCGGACAGCGGACGCACCCGCGGGCGGCCGGTGGAAGGGGCACGGGCGGCAGCGTCGATGGATTACATCGCCGGTGAACTCTACACCAGCCCTCGTTGGGCCAACATCGACGCGATCACCAAGGAGCAGCTGCTGCAAGGGCGGCAGGAAGTCCGGGTGGCGCTCGGTGTGGTGCCGGGCACGCCGTCGCAGGCGGTGGTGGACCGCCTGACGACCGCCGCCAACGCGCTTGCCGGCGGCAACCAGGCCTTTGCGGTTGCCCAGCTGGGCAGCCCGGTGTTTCAAGAGCCGGGTGAGCAGGTGCTGCAGCGCCTGGCGAACCTGCCCTACATGCGCATGGCGAACGTCTCGACCACGCGGGCGGCCAACGAGCTTTTTCAAGACGGAAGAGGTGACATGTTCTACTGAGGGTGAGGGCCAGGGCTGCCTGTCGTGCGGGCAGCCCCGGCCGGTCAGGCTGCCTAGGCCTCGCGTATGGCGCGGAGCACCGAGCGGTCCTCACCGGCCAGCGACCGGTAGATCCCCAGGTAATCCTCCGCCATGCGCCGCGCCGTGAAGCGATCCTCGAACCGTTGGCGGACGGTGGCGCGCGACAGCTTGGACAGGCGGTTCACCGCCGATATCGCGCCCTGCTCGTCCTCGACGATATAGCCGCTTACGCCGTTCTCCACGATCTCGGGGACGGAGCCGTGGTTGAAGGCGATGACCGGCGTGCCGCACGCCATGGACTCGATCATCACCAGCCCGAACGGCTCGGGCCAATTGATCGGCATCAGCAGGGCCTTGGCCCCGCTGAGGAATTCGGGCTTCTGGGCATCGTTGATCTCGCCGATCATCTCCACGCCGCCGCCTGCGAGCATCGGGCGGATCACCTCGTCGAAGTACGTCTGATCGGCCCGGTCCACCTTGGCGGCGATCTTAAGCGGGATGCCGCAAGCCCGGGCGATGCGGATGGCGCGGTCCGGCCCCTTCTCCGGCGCGATCCGGCCCAGGAACGCCAGATAGTCCTTCGGACCCGGCTGAGGGGTCAGCAGGTTATCCGGCAAACCGTGCAGCACCGTCCCGACATAGCGGGCCTGCGGCAACGGGCGGCGCTGCGCATCGCTGATCGAGACGATGGGCGCATGCTGGAACAGGTCGAACATCGGCTGCCACTCCGGCAGATCCAGCCGTCCGTGCATGGTGGTGACGTAAGGAGTGCGCTGACGGCTGAACAGGCTGAACGACCAATAATCCAAATGGAAATGCAGCACGTCGAACTCGTCCGCCCGGCGACGCACGGTTTCCATCATCAGCATGTGCGGGACGATCGGGTCCCGGATCGTCGGGTCAAGGCGCAGGGCGCGCGGCCAAACCGCTTCCAGCTTTGCCGAGGTGACGGAGTCGCCGCTGGCGAACAACGTCACATCGTGGCCTTGCGCCACCAACTCCTCGGTCAGAAACGAGACGACACGCTCTGTTCCGCCATAAAGCTTGGGGGGAACCGCCTCGTGCAGGGGCGCGATTTGCGCGATACGCATTGTCAGGCTTCTCCTCACATTCACTTAGCCTGAACTAATCGCCAAAAACGGCATTTGTTTGGCGACGTACCAAGGTTTCAGCCTGGATGCTGCATTGCGACGTAAACGTGAACAGGAGGAGTGCGACGGACTTACTTCGCGAAAGCCTAGCGGGGCCGCGTGGAGGCAGGTCGGCATAGGACACTATGTAGCATCCCATGGCGCCACAGGATGGCTTGATCCACTTGGAGCATAAAGCGGGGACGTCATGCGTTCCAGCATCGCAGGGCTATGCTGCGGACGGCTTCTGTTGCTAAGGCTAGGCAGCCCCGTCCCGCGCAAGCAAGGCAAGCAGTGCGGGGCCGCAATGCGCACGGCCGGCAAGCTATGGCCCGGGCCGCGGGATCGGCGTCAGCAGGTGGGAAGGCTAGAAGCCCTCGCGTTCCAGACGCTTGCGCTCCATCTTGCGGGCGCGGCGCACCGCCTCGGCGGCCTCGCGCGCGCGGCGCTCCGACGGTTTCTCGTAGTGCCGCCGCAGCTTCATCTCGCGGAACACGCCCTCGCGCTGCATCTTCTTCTTAAGCGCCTTGAGCGCCTGATCGACATTGTTGTCACGAACGAGAACCTGCACTTGGCCGCTTTCTCCTTTTGCCTGGAACACGCCCGGGCTTAGGCGTGATAATGGGTCTGGTCATCCTGGACCTGGGACGCCGCGGCTATAGCACCGTCTCGTCGCCTCGCCAAAGCCTTTTGCCGCCCCACTTGCAGCTATACCTGCTGAACTGCTGAGGACGCCATGGCCATCCTGAAGATCGCCCGCATGGGCCATCCGGTTTTGCTGACCCCAGCCGCCCCGGTCGCCGATCCGGGCGCGCCCGAGATCCGCCGCCTGGTCGCTGACATGATCGAGACCATGGAGGACGCGCAGGGCGCCGGCCTCGCTGCGCCCCAGGTGCATGTTCCCCTGCGGCTATTCGTCTTCCGCGTGCCACCGGGCCGCACCGTGGAGGCGGAGGGCGACGGCGAGATGGGCAACACCGTCGTGATCAACCCCACGGTCGAGGCGCTCGGGGAGGAGATGGTGCTTCGGTGGGAGGGATGCCTCTCGATCCCGGGCCTGCGCGCCGCCGTGCCGCGCCACACCCGGGTGCGCTACCGCGGCGTGGACCTGGACGGGCAGCCGGTCGGCACGGACGCCAGCGGCTTCCATGCCGGCGTGGTCCAGCATGAGAACGACCACCTGGACGGCATCCTGTATCCGATGCGCATGACCGACTTCCGCTTGTTTGGTTTCAACGAGGAACTGGCCCGCGCCAGCGCCCCCCAGCCGAGGACCTCCCCCCATGTTCCAACCGCCTGAACGCAGCGCCGAGCGCGATGCCGCCATCGAGGCGTTGCTGCCGAACGTGCCGTTCGACGGCTGGACGATGGCCGCGCTGCGCGCCGCCGCCGCGCCAGACGCGGACCTGCTGTTCCCCGGCGGCGTGACCGACATGGTCGAGGCCTATTGCGACCTCGGCGACCGCTGGATGGAGCAGGGGGCCGCCGCCGACCTGTCGGGCCTGGGCCTGTCCAAACGGGTCCGGGCAATCGTCGCGTTGCGTCTGGAGCAGAACCGGCCTTACAAGGATGCGGTCCGCCGGGCGCTGGCAGTTTTGGCCGTGCCGGGCAACGCCGGCGTCGCGCTGCGCTGCACGGCGCGGACGGTGGACACCATCTGGCATGCGGCCGGGGACGGCTCGGTCGATTTCAGCTGGTACACCAAACGCGCCATCCTGGCCGGGGTGTATGGCTCGACCTTGCTGTATTGGCTCGGTGACGGCAGCGACGACGACGCCCCCACGCTCGCTTTCCTGGATCGGCGGCTGGCGGGGGCCGGGAGGATCGGCGGCATACGACGCCGGCTCGGCGCGGCGATGCGGCGCATGCGTCCAGAGGCTGCGGCCTAGGCCGCTTCGGCTGCGGCTGGGCTGGGAGATCGCGACAAGCAACACGCGCGGCGTCGCCGCTTGAGCCGCCAGGCTCTGCTTCCTATTTCATCCATGCAAGCATTGGCGACGGCTGCCTTATGAGGGGCCGTCGCGTGCGCGTTGCCTGATTTAAGGAACGTGGACATGGATATCGAAAAACTGACTGAACGCTCCCGCGGCTTCCTGCAAGCCGCGCAGACCATCGCGATCCGCGAGTTCAACCAGCGCCTGACCCCAGAGCATTTGCTGAAGGCATTGTTGGATGACGAGCAAGGCGCTGCCGCCGGGCTGATCCAGGCTGCCGGCGGCGACGCGGCGGCTGTCAAGCGGGCGGTGGACGCGGAAGTGTCGCGCATTCCCAAGGTGCAAGGCTCCGGTGCCGGCCAGCCGCAGGCGACGCCTGACCTGGTCCGTGTGCTGGACGGCGCGCAGCAGGCCGCGACCAAGGCGGGGGACGAATACGTTGCGCAGGACCGGTTGCTGCTGGCGCTTGCCGCGAGCGACACGCCGGCCGCGCGGGCGCTGCGCAGCGGCGGAGCCACGCCGCAGGCTTTGGAGCGGGCAGTGGCCGAGATCCGCAGGGGTCGCAAGGTGGACAGCCCCAATGCCGAGGCGGGGTTCGACGCGCTGAAGAAGTATGCGCGCGACGTGACCGCCCTGGCGCGCGACGGCAAGCTCGACCCGGTGATCGGCCGGGACGAGGAGATCCGACGCACCATCCAGATCCTCGCCCGGCGCACCAAGAACAACCCGGTGCTGATCGGCGAACCCGGCGTCGGCAAGACCGCCATCGTCGAGGGCCTGGCGCTGCGCATCGTCAACGGCGACGTGCCGGAGTCCCTGCGCAACAAGCGGGTGATGGCGCTGGACCTGGGCGCGCTGGTGGCCGGCGCCAAGTTCCGCGGCGAGTTCGAGGAGCGGCTGAAGGCGGTGCTCAAGGAGATCGAGTCCGCCCAGGGCGAGATCGTGCTGTTCATCGACGAGATGCACACCCTGGTCGGCGCCGGCAAGGCGGACGGCGCCATGGATGCGAGCAACCTGCTGAAGCCCGAGCTGGCGCGCGGCGCGCTGCACT
Source organism: uncultured Acetobacteraceae bacterium (assembly GCA_964236755.1). GTDB lineage: Bacteria > Pseudomonadota > Alphaproteobacteria > Acetobacterales > Acetobacteraceae > CAHJXG01. The sequence goes on along the minus strand of CAXSHI010000010.1, from coordinate 1,965 downwards.
GCGTGGGCGCCACGACGCTCGACGAGTATCGCAAGTACATTGAGAAGGACGCGGCGTTGGCCCGGCGCTTCCAATCGGTGTTCGTGGGCGAGCCGAGCGTGGAGGACACCATCAGCATCCTGCGCGGCATCAAGGACAAGTACGAGCTGCACCACGGCGTCCGGATCACCGACGGCGCGCTGGTGGCGGCGGCGACGCTCAGCAACCGATACATCAGCGACCGTTTCCTGCCGGACAAGGCGATTGACCTGGTGGACGAGGCCGGGTCCCGCCTGCGCATGGCCGTCGATAGCAAGCCCGAGGCGCTGGACGAGCTTGACCGGCGGCTGATGCAGTTGCGGATCGAGCGAGAAGCGTTGCGCAAAGAGACCGACGCCAACTCGCGCGAGCGGCTTGAGCGCCTGGAGAAGGAGATCGCCGGGCTGAGCGAGAGGTCCGACGCGATGACGGCGGCCTGGCGCAGCGAGAAAAGCCGGGTGGCCGACACGCAGAAGCTCAAGGAGCAGTTGGACCATGCCCGCAGCGAGATCGAGGCGGCGCGGCGCCGTGGCGACCTGACGCGGGCCAGCGAGCTGATCTATGGGACGGTGCCCGACCTTGAGCGCCGGATCGCCGGAGGCCATGACAGCGCAAGCCCGGCCGCCGGCCTGGTGAACGAGGCGGTGACGGAAGAGCAGATCGCCGCGGTGGTGTCCCGTTGGACGGGCGTTCCGGTGGATCGCATGCTGGAAGGCGAGCGCGCCAAGCTGCTGCGCATGGAGGACGAACTGCGCCGCCGGGTGGTGGGCCAGGAGGATGCGCTGCGGCACGTGGCGAACGCGGTGCGCCGGGCACGGGCGGGGCTGCAGGACCCGAATCGGCCGATTGGCAGCTTCTTGTTCCTCGGTCCGACTGGCGTTGGCAAGACCGAGCTGACCAAGGCGCTGGCCGCGTTCTTGTTCGACGACGACCGGGCGATGCTGCGGATCGACATGAGCGAGTTCATGGAGAAGCACTCGGTCAGCCGGCTGATCGGCGCGCCGCCGGGCTATGTCGGCTATGACGAGGGGGGCGTGCTGACGGAGGCGGTGCGGCGGCGTCCTTACCAGGTGATCCTGTTCGACGAGGTCGAGAAAGCGCACGAGGACATTTTCAACGTGCTGTTACAGGTGCTCGACGACGGGCGGCTGACGGACGGGCAGGGACGCACGGTTGATTTCCGCAACACGATCATCGTGCTCACCAGCAACCTCGGCAGCGACGTGCTGGCAGCGCAGGCGGATGGCGAAATTTCGGCGATGGCGCAGGCCCAGGTCATGCGGGTGGTGCGCGAGCATTTCCGGCCTGAGTTCCTGAACCGGCTGGACGAGATCGTGCTGTTCTGCCGCTTGCAACGGAGCGATATGGCGGTGATCGTCGAGATCCAGATGGCCCGGCTGCGCGCCATGCTGGCCGACCGCAAGATCACGCTGCATCTCGATCAGCGGGCGACCGATTGGTTGGCGGAGGCGGGGTACGATCCGGTCTACGGCGCCAGGCCGTTGAAGCGGGCAATCCAGCGCAGCCTGCAGAATCCGCTGGCGCAGAAGCTGCTGGAAGGGATAATCCGAGACGACTCGACAGTCGAGGTGTCAGCGACCCGGGACGGGTTGGTGATAGGCGAGCAGGTGTCCGCCGTCGCGTAGCGGTAAGGGGGTTGATAACCATGCGGGATCGCATCAACGCCAAGCGTATGGTGCGGCCCGCATGGCAGCCATGAGGATGCTTAGACTGGGTTTCAAGATGGACTAACCTGTTCCGCAATGCAGCATTTTCAAAGGCAAAGCGGGGCAAAGCTGATTTGACTCAATTCTGCCATATCGTTGACATGACCAGTGCCAGCGACTAGATAGCTCCTCACCGAACGCGAGGTGTTCGGTCGACTTTTCGCCTTTGGGCGTTGTTCATTGAAGTATTGGATCTGGAGTGGAAGGGATATGTTGGCGG
>CAXSHI010000009.1:0-40650 GCA_964236755.1 uncultured Acetobacteraceae bacterium | reverse complement strand
CGCCGAAGCCTGCCCGAACGCTCCGGACTTCGCCAACAGGGTCCGGTCGTTTGACGGAACGATACGGCCCGCGCCAAGTTTGAGGTTCGGGTGAGCTTCTTTGACGGACCACACCCACAACCCGTTCAGCATTTGCCACCCGAACTGGGGCGCAATGCTTTCAGTCCCCCTCCGCCGCCCCCAGCAACACCCGCAACCGCGCCCGCACGGCATCAGGTGCGGCCTCATCAACCGCCTGCTGCAACAGCCGCATCCGCCGCCGGGCCGCGTAAAGCTGGTCCATGAGCGACAGCACCACGGGCATCGCGTCCTCGTCCATGTGCAGCGACCGCAGCTCCGCGATCAGGCGGACCCGGGCGACATCCACCTCTCGGAACAGCCAGCCACCGGGCGAGCCGTCTGGGCGCAGCCAGGTCAGCTCCACCCAGCGGGTGATCTCCGCCTCCGCGACGCCCACGGTGGCGGACAGGGTCTGGACGGTGATCATGCGCCCTCCATCGCGCGGCGTGGGTTGCTGGGATCGGCCGGGTCCCAGCCGCGCAGGAACGCCTCAAGCGCGTCGTCCGCGTCGGCCAGGATGATTTGCAGCGTCACGTACTGGTCGCCGGCGGGCCGGCCGGCATGGGCCGGGATGCCGCGCCCGCGCAGCCGCAGGCGGGTGCCGGCGTCGGACCGCTTGGGCACGGTCATCGCCACGCTGCCCGAAGGCGTCGGCACGGTGATGCGCCCGCCGAGCACCGCCTCCTTCAGCGTCACCGGCAGCGTGACGTGGATGTCGTCGCCGTCCCGGGTGAAGAACGGGTGCGGGTTGGCGTGGATCTCGATCAGCGCGTCGCCGTCCGGCCCGCCGTTCCACCCCGCGCCGCCCTGGCCCTTGAGGCGCAGGGTTTGCCCGTCCTCGATGCCCGCGGGGATCTTCACATCCAGCGTCCGGCCGTCCGGCAGGGTCAGCGTGCGGGTCGCGCCCTGGACGGCATCCAGGAAATCGACCGCGAGCGCGTATTGCGTGTCGGCGCCGCGCATGCGCAGAGGCTCGCCGCCGCGATGGAGGAAGTCGCCGAAGATGTCGCCGAACGGATGGCCGTCTTCCGGCTCGGTGCGGTAGCGCCCACCCTCCGCCGCGTCGGCGTAGCGGCGGTAGCGCGGCGGCTCCGGCGCCGCCGGGTCGCCTGCGGCGTCGATCTCGCCACGGTCGAACCGGGCGCGCTTGTCGGGGTCGGACAGCAGCTCGTGGGCCGAGTTGACCGCCTTGAACCGCTCCTCGGCGGCGGCATTGCCGGGGTTGAGGTCGGGATGGTGGGTCTTGGCCAGCTTGCGGTATGCCGAGCGGATCTGCTCCGGCGTGGCGTCGCGGGCAAGCTCCAGCGTCTTGTAGGGATCAGGAGGCGGCATCGGGGTCCATGGGGCTTGAAGGGGCCTGCCAAGCACGGCGCGCAGTGAACGCAGGCGGGGCCGCTTCGTTTGCGGCCCTCACGCGCCGTCCCCGGCAGGCCCGTCCGGAGATCAGGCCGCCAGCTTGATCCGCCCCTGCATCCCCGGCCAATCCGAGCACCCCGTGGCATCCCCGCCATACCAGTACTGCTTCGGCGCGTCGGCGAGCGGCGCGCCGGTCCGCATGTGGTCCACAAGGTCAGGGTTGGCGATGAACGGGCGGCCGAAGCTGATCAGGTCGGCATTGCCGTCGACCAGGATCCGCTCCGCAAGCTCGCGCCCGTAGTTGTTGTTGGCGATGTAGGCGCCGCCGAACCGCCTGCGCAGCGCCGGGTAGTCGATCCCGTTGGGATCGCGGCTCATCTGCGTCACCCCCTCGATGTCGTGGATGTACATCAGGCCGAACCGGGACAGCGCGTCGATAAAGGCGCCGTAGGTGCCCATGGGGTCGCTGTCGAGCGGGGTGTCGCCCGGCGCCGTGGTGCCCGGCGAGATGCGGATGCCGACCCGGCCGCCGCCCCAAACCTCCGTCACGGCCACCACCACGTCCAGCGGGAAGCGCAGCCGGTTCTCCAGCGTGCCGCCGTAGCGGTCGGTCCGCTTGTTGGTGCTGTCGCGGACGAACTGCTCCAGCAGGTAGTTGTTGGCGGAGTGCACCTCGACGCCGTCGAACCCGGCGTCCATGGCGCATCGGGCGGCGTGGCGGTAGCCGGCGACGATGCCGGGGATCTCGTCCGTTTCCAGCGCCCGCGGCGTCACGTGGTCCTGCAGCCCGCTGTTGGTGAAAGCCTGGCCGGACGGCTTGATGGCGGACGGCGCCACCGGCAGCGCGCCGCCATGCAGGCTCGGGTGGGAAATGCGGCCGGTGTGCCAAAGCTGCAGCGCCGTGCGCCCGCCCTCGGCGTGCACGGCGCGGGTGACGCGCTGCCAGGCCGTGACCTGCTCCGAGGTCCAGATGCCCGGTGTCAGCGCATGGCCGCGCGCCTGCGCCGAGATGTTGGTCGTCTCCGAGAGAATCAGCCCTGCTGCCCAACATGTGTTCGTTGCCGCGCGCCCTCGTTCCCGGAGGCGGTGCGCGCCTTCTTCGCAGGAACGCGCAAGCCGGGCGCCGAACTCTGAATAGGATTGCCATCTTAACAACCACAGCAATGCGCTTCCGTCCAGGTCTAATGCGTCGCAACGCTTGGACCGGCGCCGATCCTGGGTTGTCAAAGCACCGCTTGCAATTTTAGACGGCGCCCGCAGGCTGCGGAGCACTCACGTCGTTTCCTGCGATTTCACCAGGAGACAACGCTCATGACCACGATGACTGTCGGAAATGGCGAGCAGTACTCGACGATTGCTGCCGCCGTGGCCGCCTCGCGCAGCGGCGATACTATCAAGGTGGATGCCGGGACTTACACCAACGACGTGCTCAACATCTCGCACAGCCTCACGCTGCAGGCCGTGGGCGGCACGGTGAAGCTGGTCGGCACGGCGCAGCCGGCGAACGGGAAAGGCCTCATCGACGAGGGCGGGCCTGGGGTGAACGTGGCGATCACCGGCTTCGACATCTCGGGCGCCACCGTGAAGGACGCGAACGGCGCCGGCATCCGCTACGAGGGCGGCACGCTGACGCTGAGCCAGGTCAACATCCACAACAACCAGAACGGCATCCTGGCCAACGCCGATGCGAACGGGTCGATCACGATCGCCAACTCGACCTTCGCCAACAACGGGATCGGCGACGGCCAGACCCACAACATCTACGTGGGCGCCGTCGGCAGCCTGACGGTGAAGGACAGCACGATCACCAGCGCCCAGGTCGGCCACGACATCAAGAGCCGCGCCGCCAGCACCACGATCACCGGCAACACCATCACGGACGGCTCGACCGGCACCGCGAGCTACGAGATCGACCTGACCAACGGCGGCGTCGGCGACATCGAGAACAACTTCATCGAGAAGGGCGCCAATGCCCAGAACCCCATTGCCATCACCTTCGGCGAGGAGGGCGGCGTCTATGCGAACAGCAGCCTGACGGTCAAGAACAACACGATCGTCACCAGCTACACCGCCCACAGCAGCACGGCGGTGGTGAACAAGACCGGCGCCACCGCGAGCATCAGCGGCAACAAGCTCTATGGCTGGAGTGCGGTGGCGTCCGGGCCGGCGGCCGTCGGCAGCAACACCACGGTCGCATCCGAGCCGGCGCCGGGCAGCGCCGCCAGCGCCGCGCCCGCACCTGCCAGCGCCACGCCGGCAGCCGACCCGGTCGCGGCGCCCGACGACGGCGGCGCGGCGATCACGCCCGACACCGTGGCCACGGGACCGGCCGCCCCAAGCTTCATCGCCGACACCCCCGCGGCTCCGCAGACCCCGGCAGACGACCCGGCGCCGCCCGCGTCGGACATGGCCAGCGCGGTCATGGCGAGCTACGCCGACGCCGCGACGCCGGTGGCGACCGAAGACTGGACGGACATGGCTGCGCAGGCCGGCGCGGCAGGCGACAGCGCGCAATGGGGCAGCCAGCACCTGTCCCAAGACAGCGGCGCGCCGTCGATGGGCGGCGACGCCGGGCAGGGCGCCGCCGGCACGGCGGGTCACACGCGGATGCACCACTCCTAGCCCGGCCGCCCCTCGGCCACGTTGCCGGGGGCGTGCGCCGGACCGGAGCTAGTTCCGGCGCCACAGTTCCTCGCTGAGCACGGTGGCAAAGCCGAGCCAGGCGAGGAGCGGCAGCGTCATGGCCGCGGCCGGCCGGTCCACCTCGCGGGCCGCCGCCGCCGTGCCCAGCGCTGCGGCCAGCATGGACGCGGAGGCGACGGCGCTCTCCCCCAGCTGCTTCCGGCGGAAGAACAGCCACGGGTACCCGGCAAGGCCAACCAAGGTCAGCGCCCACGATCCGACCGCGGCCGACCGCGCCTCGGTGCGCGGCGCGCGCAGCAGCCGGTAGCCCGCCCCGGCAAGCAGCAGCTCCAGCGTGCCCCATGCGGCGCCGATCAGCGGGCCGGGCGGCGTGTAGGACGGCTTGTCGAGCCGGGCATACCAGAGCGCCGTCCGCGGACGCTGCGGACCGTTGCGGGCGCCCAGCACCGCCGCCGCCAGCACGCTGCCGACCGCCAGCACTGCCGCCGAATTCTTGTTCATCACGCATTCCCCTGCTTGGATCTGTGCTGGGGATAACCGACGGGAGCAGAGGACGTTCCGTGAGTTCGGACACATCGTGGATCGTGCCTTTTTAGACGTTGTCAGCTTAATGTGACATAAACGGTCCAAATCGGTTGCAGCAACAAGTTCTTTGGACATTACGAGATTTTGCGCGCACAGTGCCGTGAATTATTCGGTATAGAATGGTCAACCTCGTGACAGCCAACGTCATCAGCGCACGGCTGACTGGGCCGGAGCGCGCCGCCTGATGCCGCGGGACCGGTCCATCCGCTTCAGCCTGGTCGCGTTGTCGCTGTGGACCATCGCGCCGGCCGTGGCCGCCGCCGCAGTTGTCGCGGCGTATACGTGGCACGCCGGCCGAAGCGCCACGGAGCGCGAGCTGAACGCCCGCGCGCAGGCGCTGGCCGTCGATATGGTCCGGGAGCTGGCGGTTCCTCAGGCCGCGCTGGCCGCACTGGCGACCTCGCCCTTCCTGGCGGCCGGCGACTTCGAGGCGTTCCGCCAGCAGTCGCTGCTCATGCCGAGGCCGGACGGCGCGCGCATCGTGCTCACCGACGTGTCGGGCCGGACGCGGGTGGACTCGTGCTCGCCGCCCGATGCGGCTCCGACGATGGCCGGCGAGCGGGGCGGCGTGTCCAAGGTGTTCGCCGCCGGCCGGCCCCAAGTCCTGGATCTCGACACCGGGCCGCTGACCCACGACGGCCTGGTTGCGGTGGAGGTGCCGGTCGAGCTGGATGGGCAGGTGGCCTATAGCCTCGCCATGGCCTTCGCGCCGTCGATGTTCACCCCGACCCTCGACAACCGCCGGGGTCCCACCGAGGACGGGCGGGCCATCGTCGTGGACGGCAGCGGGCTGATCGTGGCGCGCAGCAGCAACGTGGGGGAGTTCGTCGGGCGGCGCATCGGAGCCGCCTCCCGCGCCGCCGTCAGCCGCGGCGAGGGCGTTTTCGAGACGACGGCCCAGGACGGCCGCCCGATCCTGACGGCGAACGCCCGCGTGCCCGGCACCGGCTGGTCAACGCTGGCGGCCACGCGCCTGGACCTGGACGACGCGGCCCTGCGGCGCTCGGTCGCCGGCGCGGCCGCCTCGGGCGCCGTCGTGCTGCTGCTCGGGCTGCTTGCCGCCGAGTGGTACGCCCAGCGCATCGCCGCGCCCTTGCATGCTTTGGTGGGCGCGGCCGACGCGCTGGCCCTGGGTAGGCTGCCGCGGCCCATACCGCCCGGCGTGCGGGAAGCGAGCCGGATCGGCGCCGCGCTCGCCTGGGCCGCGGCGACGCTGGCGTTGCGGGAGCGGGAGCGCGCCAGCGCCGCCGCCACCCTGCGGGAGAACGAGGCCCGCTTCGAGACCATCACCGACGCCATGCCGCAGATGGTCTGGTCGGCGCGGCCGGACGGCCGCCACGACTACTACAACCGCCGCTGGTACGAGTACACCGGCATCCGGCCCGACGACGGCGGCCCGGCCTGGCGCCTGCTGTTCCGGTCGGACGACCTCGCCCGCGCCATGGCGGCGTGGCGGCACAGCCTGGCGACCGGCGAGCCTTTCCAGGCGGAGTACCGCCTCAGGCGGGCGGACGGGACCTGGCGCTGGTGCCTGAGCCGCGCCGCGCCGGTGCGCGACGCCGCCACCGGCGCCGTCCAGCACTGGTTCGGCACCTGCACCGACATCCAAGACATGGTGGAGGCCCGCGAGACCATGGCCCGCAGCGGCGCCGAGCTGGAACGGCTGGTCGCCGAGCGCACGGCGTCGCTGATGCAGGCGGTGGACGCCCTGCACGCCGAGGCGCTTGAGCGGCTGCAGGCGGAGGAGGCGCTGCGTCAGGCGCAGAAGATGGAGTCCGTTGGCCAGCTCACCGGCGGCATCGCGCATGATTTCAACAACATGCTTCAGGGCATCTCCAGCAGCGTCGAGCTGGTGCAGCGCCGGGCGGAACAGGGGCGCATGGCGGAGGCGAACCACTATATCGAGAGCGCGCTCAAGTCGGTTGACCGCGCGGCGGCGCTGACCAGCCGCCTGCTCAAGTTCACCCGGCAGCAAGCGCCGCAATCCATGCCGATCAATCCAGACGAGCTGGTTCTCGGCATGGAGGACCTGATCCGCCGGGCGGTGCGCCTGTCGGTTGGGGTCGAGGTGCAGCCCGGCGGCGGCACCTGGACGGTGCTCTGCGACCCCAGCCAGCTTGAGAACGCCCTGCTCAACCTTGCGATCAACGCGGGCGACGCGATGCCGGACGGCGGGCGGCTGTCCATCAGCACGCGGCAGGTGCGATTGGACGAGGCCGACATCGCCGGCCACGACGGGTCCAGTCCCGGCGACCACACCGAGATCGCGGTCGCCGACACCGGAACCGGCATGGACGAGGCGACGCGGGCACGCGCCTTCGAGCCCTTCTTCACCACCAAGCCCGTCGGCAAAGGCACGGGGCTGGGCCTCTCGCAGCTGCTGGCCTTCATACGGCTTGCCGGCGGCGTGGTGCGGATCGACAGCGAACTCGGCCACGGCACCACGGTGCGGCTCTACCTGCCCCGGCACGAGGAGCTGCAGCCGGCGGTCAGGTCGCCGGTATCGGCCTGACCAGGCTCCGCTCCGCCCCGGCTGCCACGTCCCCCTCCCCCTCCAGCCGCGCCGTCGCGTAGTCCGGGTCCATCACCAGCTCGAACAGCAGGATCGACCGGCCGGTCACGGTGTAGCTGGCGCCGAACTCAAACGTCGGCTCGTCCAAGGGGTCGAGCTGGTTGGTGTCGATGAGCCGCGTCCAACGCTGCCCGCCGACCACCTCCGGCAGGTGGAAGCCCACCGCGTCGTGGTAGGAGTTCAGGATCAGCAGCAGGCTCTGGTCCACGCCGCGGCGGTGCATCCCGGTCGGCTGCGCCCGCCCGTCCAGAAGCATGCCGAGGCAGCGGGAGTTGCCGTCCGTCCAGCTCTCATCCGTCATCTCGTCACCCGACGGCGTGAGCCACGCCACGTCCTTGACGCCGATCTCCTCGTTCCACTGGGCACTCAGCCAGCGGGTGCGGTGCAGGACGGGATACTTGTGGCGCAGCGCGGCCACGCGCCGGACGAAGCGCAGCAGCCGCTGGCCCTTGTCCCCAAGCTCCCAGTTCAGCCAGGAGATCTCGTTGTCCTGGCAGTACGCGTTGTTGTTGCCGCCCTGGGTGCGGCCGAACTCGTCGCCGGCCACGATCATCGGCGTGCCGCGCGACAGCAGCAGGGTGCCCATCATGTTGCAGATCTGGCGCTCGCGCAGCGCGTTGATCTCCTCGTCGTCGGTCGGCCCCTCCGTACCGCAGTTCCAGGACTCGTTGCTGGAGCTGCCGTCCTTGTTGTCCTCGCCGTTCGCCTCGTTGTGCTTGTCGTTGTAGGTCACGAGGTCGTTCAGGCAGAACCCGTCATGGGCGGTGATGAAGTTGACGCTGGCCCAGGTCTGCCGCCCGCGATGATTAAAGAAGTCGGCCGACCCGGTGAGGCGCGTCGCCACCTCCGGCAGCTTGCCCGCCTCGCCCTTCCAATAGGCGCGAATGGTGTCGCGGTAGCGGTCGTTCCACTCCGCCCAGCCCGGCGCGAAGCCGCCGACCTGGTAGCCGCCGGGGCCGCAGTCCCACGGCTCGGCGATCAGCTTGACATGCGAAAGCACCGGGTCCTGGCCCACCGCGCGCAGGAAGCCGCTCTGCTGGTCGAAGCCGTACGGCTCGCGCGCCAGGATGGTGCCGAGGTCGAAGCGGAAGCCATCGACGTGCATCTCCTGCGTCCAGTAGCGCAGGCTGTCCGTCACCATCTGGATGACGCGGGGATGGGACAGGTTGACCGTGTTCCCCGTGCCGGTGTCGTTGATGTAGTACCGCTTCTGGTCCGGCAGCAGCCGGTAGTAGGAGGCGTTGTCGATCCCCTTGAACGACAGGGTCGGCCCGCGCTCGTTGCCCTCCGCCGTGTGGTTGTACACCACGTCCAGGATGACCTCGAGGTTCGCGTGATGCAGGCGCGCCACCATCTCCTTGAATTCCGAGAAGGCGAAATCGGGCACGCTCGCGTAGCGGCGGGCCGGGGCGAAGAAGCTGATGGTGTTGTAGCCCCAGTAGTTCACCAGGTCCTTTTCCAGCAGCTGGCTGTCGTCCACGAACATGTGCACCGGCAGCAGCTCCACCGCGGTGACGCCGATGGACTTGATGTGCTCGATCACCTCGGGCGCCGTGAGGCCGCGGAACGTGCCGCGCAGCTCCTTCGGCACCGCCGGGTGCAGCTCGGTCAGGCCGCGCACGTGCGCCTCGTAGATGACGGTGTGCTCCCAGGGCGTCTGCGGCGGGCGGTCGTCGCCCCAGGTGAAGGCGGGGTCGATGACCCGGCACTTCGGCATCAACGGCGCGCTGTCCCGCTCGTCGTAGGTCAGGTCGTCCATCGACTCCATCTGGTAGCCGAACAGCTCAGGCCCCCACTTGAGGTGCCCGACCAGCGCCTTCGCGTAGGGGTCGATCAGCAGCTTGTTCGGGTTGAACCGATGCCCCTCTTCCGGCGCGTAGGGGCCATGGACGCGGTAGCCGTACACGGTGCCGGGCCGCGCGTCGGGCAGGAAGCCGTGCCAAACCTCGTCGGTGTACTCCGGCAGCTCGATCCGCTCGATCTCGGTCTCGCCGTCGTTGTCGAACAGGCACAGCTCGACCTTGGTGGCATTGGCGGAGAACAGGGAGAAGTTCACGCCGCGGCCGGTCCAGGTGGCGCCGCGTGGATGCGGCCGACCCTCGGTCACGCGGGATCGGATCAATGAGGCAACCATGGGAAGGACCTTTTCGCGGGCGGGTATCGGGAGATCATCTAAGCCCAGGCTCGCAGAAAAGTTCATTCAGGCCTGGAATGCGAACATGCCTGGACGGCGGATACGGCGCGACTCGCGCGCCCACCTGTCCGCCCTGGGGACGTCGGTGCGTCGGCTTTCCGGACATTCCTCCTGGATCAAGGCCGGTCTTTCCATGGAAATCAACGGCGCCGCGCTGGCACGCTGGTTGCTGACCCATGCAGGAAGCGTGGGGCCCAGGGGGCGTCAGCTTGCCGAAGGATAGAGACATGACGGCGTCCACGGGTGAATCGGCCGGGCACGTGCTGGCCTGGCTGCACATCGGCGACCTGCACCTGACGGAGGCGGGGTTGGAGAACCACCGCGACCTCGGCCGCATCGTCGCGCTGGCCAACGCCCTCCCGCCGGGCAGCCTCGACTTCGCCCTGCTGCCCGGCGACAACACCGACGACGGCACGGCCGGGCAGTTCCAGCTCGTCCGCGACGCGGTGGCGCCCCTGCGCCTGCCGCTGCACGTCCTGCCCGGCGACCACGACTTCAAGCCACGCAACCTCCATGCCTACCACGCCGTGCTCGGCGCCGAGCGGCTGCCGTTCGCCAAAACGGTCGCGGGGCGCCGCTGCCTGTTCCTGGACGTCGTGTCCGCCGGCACCGGCGGCCCCGACTTCCGGCTGGGCGGGGACCAGCTTGCCTGGGCCGAGCGCGAGCTGGAGGCCGCCGAGGCGGCGGGCCCGGACGGACGCTCCGTGTCTGGCCAGGGCGCGGTCGTGTTCATGCACACCTATCCCGCCGACCTGCGCGAAGGTGCGGAGCGGCTCGGCGCCCTGCTGGCCCGGCCGCAGGTGCTGTGCGTGGACAAGGGCCATACCCATTACAACGAACTGGCCAACGACGGCGGCACGGTCTTCATGGCGACGCGCTCGACCGGGCAGATCGAGGAAGGCCCGGCGGGCTTTTCCATCGCCGCCGTGGACGGGCGCACGGTGAGCTGGCGCTTCAAGCCGCTTGATCAGGCATGGCCTTTTGTCCTGGCGACGCAGCCGGCGGACCGGCGCCTGGCCACGGATGCCAGCCAGGTCGTGGGCGGCCCGTTCGCGGTGCGCGCCAAGGTGCTCGGCGACGCGCCGATCCTGTCGGCCGAGGTGCAGGTGGACGGCGGCCGGTGGACGCCGATGGCCAAGGCGCCGGAGGACGACACGCTATGGGAGGCCCGGTGCGAGGCGCCGGGCGGCATCGTGCGCATCCGGGCGCGGGATGCCAAGGAACGGGTGGACCAGGACACGGTCGAGCCGGCACGCCCAGGCTGGACAGTGCCAGAAGGAGCCGGGGACGGCAGCGATCAGGACCGCGTGGGCGCCTGGCCGGAGCGCGGCATCCTCGACACCCAGCTCGGCCCGAACCGCAATGGGAAGAAGTGGTGAGCGCCGCCGCGACGCCGGCCGAAGCGAGCACGGCGGACGAGGCTCAGCCCTCGACGCGCTCGCTCCGTGGCCTGGACGGCATCAACCTGCTGATGGCCGACGTGCGGGACGGGGTAGGCCCTTACCTGTCCGTGTTCCTCAAGGGGGCCGAGCACTGGGACGCGGGCGCCATCGGCGTCGCCATGGCAGCGTCCTCCATCGCCGCCGCGATCTGCCAAGTGCCGGCCGGGCTGCTGGTGGACGGGACACGCGCAAAGCGGCTGCTGATCGCCGCCTCGGGGCTGATGGTCGCGGCCGGCTGCCTGCTGATCGTGCTGTTCCCGCGCTTCACGACCGTGGTGACGGCGCAGGCGATGCTGGGTGCGGCGTCGGCGGTCATCCCGCCCGGCATCGCGGCGCTGTCGCTCGGCCTTGTCGGACGGCGGCTGTTCGACGGGCGGATCAGCCGCAACGAGGGCTTCAACCACGGCGGCAACTTCCTCGCCGCCGGCCTCGCCGGGGTGCTCGGCCAGTATGTCGGCTATCACTGGATCTTCTACCTCGTCTGCGGCTTCGCGGTCGCGAGCGCGCTCGTGGTCACGCTGGTCAAGCCCTCCGAGATCGACCATGAGCGTGCCCGCGGCGGCGAGGAGGCGGCTGAGGGCGGCCAGCCGATCGCCTTCCGCGACCTGCTCCGCCGGCACGACCTGCTGGTGTTCCTGGCCTCCGTCGTGCTGTTCCACTTCGGCAACGCGGCCATGCTGCCGATGGCCGGGCAGGTGCTCGCCGCCGCCCACCCCGGCAGCGACACCATCGCGCTCTCGGCCTGCATCATCGCCGCCCAGCTCGTGATGGTGGGCGTCGCCTGGGCGGTCGGGCGCGCGTCCGCGCGGGGCGTCGGGCGCAAGCCGATCTTCCTGCTGGCGCTGGCCGTGCTGCCGGTGCGCGGCGTGCTGTTCTCCTTCGCCACCAGCCCCGTTGCCGTGGTGGCGATCCAGCTGCTCGACGGCGTGGCGGCGGGCATCTTCGGGGTGGTCTCCGTGCTGATCGCGTCCGACCTCATGCGCGGCACCGGGCGGTTCAACCTCGCCCAGGGGCTCGTGGCCTTGTCCGTGGGCATCGGCGCCGCGCTCAGCAACCTGACGGCGGGCTTTGTCGTGCAGGGGTTCGGCTATGCCACGGGCTTCCTGTACCTCGCCGGCATCGCCGGCGTCGCCTTGGCGTTCTTCGCCGTGCTGATGCCCGAGACCCGGGCGGCTAAGGCCCATGCGACGGAGCCGGCGTGATGGGCGCGCTTGCCGCCTCGCCCTGGGCCACCTGGGGGATCGCCGCCGCCGCCACGGCCGGGGTGATCTTTCGCCCGTTCTCCTGGCCCGAGTTCGTCTGGGCCGCGGCGGGCGCCGTCCTGCTCGTGCTGCTCGGCCTGCTGTCCGTGCCCGATGCGCTCAGCGGCGTGCTGAAGGGCACGGACGTTTACCTGTTCCTGGTCGGCATGATGCTGCTGGCCGAGGTCGCGCGCCTGGAGGGGCTGTTCGACTGGCTTGCCGCCCACGCCGCCGGCCTGGCCCGAGGCTCGGCCACGCGGCTGTTCACCCTGGTGTTCTGCGTCGGCACCATCGTGACCGCGTTCCTGTCCAACGATGCGACCGCCGTGGTGCTGACGCCCGCCGTCGCCGCCGTCGTCAAGACCGCCAAGGCCCGGGAGCCGCTGCCCTACCTGTTCATCTGCGCCTTCATCGCCAACGCGGCGAGCTTCGTGCTGCCGATCTCCAACCCGGCGAACCTCGTGATCTACGGCAGCCACATGCCGCCGCTGCTCGCCTGGCTGCCGCGCTACGCGCTGCCGTCGCTGCTTTCCATCCTCGCCACCTACGTCGTGCTGCGCTGGACCCAGCGAGACGCGCTGCGGCAGGACATCTCGGCCGACATCGAGCGGCCCAAGCTCTCGGCCGGCGGCACGATGGCGGCTTGGGGCATCGCGGGCACGGCGGTCGTGTTGCTGGCGTCGTCGGCGTTCGACATCCAGCTGGGCCTGCCGACCTTCCTCGCGGGCGCCGCCACCGCGGTGCTGGTGCTGCTGCGCTCGAAGTCCGGCCCGGTGGCGGTGCTGAGAAGCGTCTCCTGGGGCGTGCTGCCGCTGGTCGCAGGCCTGTTCGTGCTGGTGGAGGCGCTAGAGAAAACCGGGGTCACCAACGGCCTGGCCGGGCTGCTGCACGACGGGGTGCAGCGGTCGGCAACGCTCGCGGCCTGGATCTCGGGCGCCGTGCTCGCGGTCGGCTGCAACCTCCTGAACAACCTGCCTGCCGGCCTCGTCGCAGGCCGCGTGGTTGAGATCGCCCAAGTGCCGGAGCACGTGCGCGCCGTGGTGCTGATCGGGGTGGACCTCGGGCCGAACCTGTCGGTCACCGGGTCGCTCGCCACCATCCTGTGGCTCACAGCCCTGCGGCGCGAAGGCCAAAGCGTGGGCGCCTGGACCTTTCTCAAGCTCGGCGCGCTGGTGATGCCGCCGGCGCTCGTGCTCGCCATCGCCGGCGCCGCGTTCGGCTGACCCCAACCCATCCGGAGAACAAACCCTTGGACAACATCAGCTCGGCCTGGCTCTACCCCATCATCCTGATCGCAGGTGCGTTGCAGGCATGGGGGCCGCCGATGAACGGGGCGCTGCGCAGCGCGCTGGCCAACCCTTGGCTCGCCAGCATCGTCTCCTTCCTGCCCATCGTGTTCGCCCTGGCCGTGCTGTTCTTCTGCATCCCACGTCCGCTGCCGACGGCGGAGGGCGTGACCAACATGCCCTGGTGGGCGCCGCTCGGCGGCCTGGCGGGCGCGTTCGCAGTGGTGGCCGGCCTGTTGTTTGTCAACAAGGTAGGGGCCGCCGTGTTCGGCGGCCTGACCATCACCGCCAACATCCTGATGTCGCTCGCCGTCGATCAGTTCGGCCTGTTCGGCATGGAACAGCACAGCCTCAACCTCGGGCGCATCGCCGGCGGCGCCCTCATGATCGCCGGCATCGCGCTCATCTCGCTGTTCTGACGCGGGCCGCACGGCGCGGGCAGGGCCGCATTGAAGAACGCCCGGCCCCGCACAACATCGTTGCGGTTCCTCGGTTGGGAGACAGTTCCATGGCCTACGCCGGCACCATCCCGCTTTCCGCACGTCCCGATGCGCTGGCCCGGCTGAAGCGGCTGCGCCGCCTTGCCTGGCTGATCGACGGCGTGTTCAAGCTGCCGGGCACGCGCTTCCGCTTCGGCCTGAACAGCATCGTCGGCCTGGTGCCGGTCGGCGGCGACGCGGTGCTCGGGGCGATCTCGCTCTACATCATCTACGAGGCCGCGCAGCTCGGCGTGCCGGGCCCGCAACTGGCCCGCATGCTCGGCAACGTGGCGCTGGAGGTCGCCGGCGGCAGCGTACCGGTGCTCGGCGACCTGTTCGACATGGCGCTCAAGGCCAACCTGCGGAACCTCGCGATCATCGAGCGCCACGTCGGCGCGATCTGACGCCGGCGCAATCAGCCGGCGGGCGCCGGCGCGGGGTGGGGATGCTCCAGGAAGAAGCGCAGCATCTCCCCCGTCGCGTCCGGCCCGCGCGGGTCGGTGTAGGAGCCGGCGGGGCTGCCGCCGAACCAGGCATGCGCCGCGCCGTGCACCACCCACTGCTCGACCACCGTTCGGCCGCTCGCGTCGGTCCGCCGGGTGCGGCGGTAGGCGTGGCCGCCGGCGGCTTGGCCGTCTTCCGACTGCGTGCCGAGGGACGCTCCTCGCGCTGACTGCTCGGCCACCGCGTCGCCGTTGCGCGGATTCACCGTGGTGTCCCGGTCGCCATGGAATACGATGGCCGGCACCACCCGGGACCGCGGGGCGCCTGCCTGAGGGGCCGCCCCGCCCCGCTGCATGGCGGTGAACGCCGATTGCATGTCGCGCGCCGCGCCGCAGGCCAGGCCCGAATGCACGCCGATGGCCGCATACAGGTCGGGGTAGGCGTCCCCCATCACCGCCGCCGCGGCACCCCCGGCCGACAGCCCGGCGACATACACGCGCGCGGGATCGACGGCGTAGCGGCCCATCACCTCGCGCGTGATCCCGGCGATCAGCGACGGCTCCCCCGCGCCGCGGCGCTGGTCGGCCTCGCTGAACCAGTTCCAGCATCTCTGCATGTTTGCCGAACTGGTCTGGCCGGGGTAGGCCACGAGGCAGGTGCGCTGCTCGGCCGCAGCGTTCATCCGCGTCCCGGCGGCGAAATCGTCGGGCGACTGGGTGCAGCCGTGCAGCATGACGATCAGCGGCACCGGCTGGCCATGATAGCCGCTGGGCACGTAAAGCTTGTAGGGGCGGCTGCCGGCCGGGTTGTTGAAGGTCTGGGCCAGGAACTGTCCCCCATCTGGCTGGCCCACCGGCGCTGTGGCCGGGTGCATGGGCGCACCGTCCGCCGGCAGGACGCCTTGGCCGACCCGGTCGAGGAGGCCGCGCAGCATCTTGGGGATCGGCAGCCCGACCCCCGGCGTCGCCTCGGCGGTGCCGTCGATGGTCGGCGGGCCACGCCGAGCCGGATCGGCCGCCCGCTGCCCCGCAAGCATGTCCTGCAGGGCCGCCGTGGCCTCCGACAGCCGCCCGGCCTTGGTCAGACGCGCCGCCTCGATCAGGCCGTTGGGTAGGAGTGGCTTCATTGTCTTGGCTTTCGTGTTTGGGACCCTGTCAGGCATCCCCGTTCGGAACCGGAACCGGCTTCCGTTGACGTTGCGCGGCTACTGCAGGCGGTCGGCCAGCGCCGCCTTGACCGCGGCGCTGGCGTGCAGCGCGCCCAGCACCTTGACCGAGGCAATAGCCGCGCGGGCCAGCTCGGGCGACACGTCGGGGGCGATGCTCGCCAGCCCGAGCACGTTGATGTGCAGCGTGTCGCCCCGGCGCCGCGCCGCCTCTAGGTCTCCCCGGCTGTAATGCCGGAGGCCCAGGTCCAGGCTTCTCCGCGCCACCGACTGCCGCACCACGTCGGCGTGGCGCTCAAGCTGGTTGCGGATGGCCGTGCGGATGAAGTCCGTGCGGTTCGAGTAGAAGCCGTCCTGCACCATCAGGTCGATGTGGCCGAGATCGACGTAGCCGAGGTTGATGGTGATCTTCTCGCTGTCAGCGGCCTTCGGCCTCAGTTCAGGCAACGCATCCATCGCTTCCCATCCAACAACCATCTGTCTGGATGGTAAATGGATGGACGGCGATGGAATGCAAGAGCCGGCGGCCGGTGTTGCATCAGGCCGGCAGGAAGTCCGGCACCGACAGGTAACGCTCGCCCGTGTCGTAGTTGAAGCCCAGCACCGTGGCCCCTTCCGGCAGCTCCGGCAGCTTCTTGGCAATGGCGGCCAGCGTGGCGCCCGACGAGATGCCGACCAGCAGCCCCTCCAGCCGGGCGGAGCGCCGGGCGTACTCGCGCGCCTCCTCGGCCTCCACCTGGATCACGCCGTCCAGCGCGTCCGCGTGCAGGTTCGCCGGCACGAACCCGGCGCCGATGCCCTGGATCGGGTGCGGACTCGGCGCGCCGCCCGAGATCACCGGCGACAGCGTCGGCTCCACCGCGAACACCCGCAGCTTGGGCCAGCGCGGCTTCAGCACCTCGGCGCAGGCGGTGATGTGCCCGCCCGTGCCCACCCCGGTGATGATGGCGTCCACGCCGTCCGGGAAGTCGGCCAGGATTTCCTCGACAGTCGTGCGGACGTGGACGGCGATGTTGGCCGGGTTCTCGAACTGCTGCGGGATCCAGGCGCCGGGGTGCTGCCCGGCCAACTCCGTCGCGCGGGCAATCGCCGCCTTCATGCCGCCCTCCTTGGGCGTGAGGTCGAAGGTCGCGCCATAGGCCTGCATCAGCCGCCGCCGCTCGACCGACATGCTCTCCGGCATCACCAGGATCAGCTTGTAGCCCTTCACCGCCGCCACCATGGCGAGGCCGATGCCGGTGTTGCCCGACGTCGGCTCGATGATGGTGCCGCCGGGCTTGAGCTGGCCGCCCGCCTCGGCGGCCTCCACCATGGCGAGCGCGATGCGGTCCTTGATGGAGCCGCCGGGGTTGCCCCGCTCGGACTTGATCCAGACCTCGGCGTCCGGGAACAGGCGGGACACGCGGATGTGCGGCGTGCTGCCGATGGTGTCGAGAACGCTGTTGGCTTTCATGGGGCCTCTCCGTGGCGAACGCCGGCGCGATGCCGGCTCAGCATGCCTGAACGCGCGATGGGGGCGGGCGTCGCCGATCCCGGCGCCCACCGATTAAGCGGCATTCTAGCAGCATCGCCGAACCGCGGCATAGCTTCGCCAATATCTCGATAGCCTCAGCAAGCATAACAACTGGCAATTGCAAATTGGTGGGACACCACAATCAGCTTTGCCAATCGCAAAACTTCACGCACTGTAACACAGGTGCCGTATTCCTGTGCGAACGGCCCGGCACGGCATGATGAAGTGCCATGCAATTGCACGCATGCTGAATGGAAGGGCGAATCATGGCAGACCAAGGCCTGATGACACGGAAATCCGTGGACGACATCATAGGGAGCGGCGAGGCTGACGGCCACAAGCTGTCCAAGACGCTCGGCCCGTTCAGCATCACCGCCATGGGCATCGGCGCCATCATCGGCGCGGGCATCTTCGTGCTCACCGGGACGGCGGCGGCGCAGTATGCCGGGCCGAGCATCATGCTGTCCTTCGTGCTGGGCGGCATCGTCTGCGGCTTCGTCGGGCTGTGCTACGCCGAGCTTGCCGCCATGCTGCCGGTCAGCGGCAGCAGCTACACCTACACCTACGCCACGCTGGGCGAGATCTTCGCCTGGATGATCGGCTGGGACCTGATCCTGGAATATGCGATGGGGGCGGCGACCGTCGCGGTCGGCTGGTCCGGGTACGCCGCCAGCATCCTGCGCAACGTCGGCATCGTCATCCCGCCCACCTTCGCAGCCGCGCCGGGCACGGCGGTGACGCTGGCCGACGGCAGCACCGCGACCGCCATCGTCAACCTGCCGGCGGCGCTGATCATCGCGGCCATCACCGCTCTTCTCGTTATGGGAACCAAGGAGTCGGCGCGGCTCAACAACATCATGGTCGCGGTCAAGCTGACCGTCGTGGTGGCGTTCATCGCCCTGGGCGCGTTCTACGTGAACCCGGCGAACTGGCATCCCTTCATCCCCGAAAGCACCGGCGAGTTCGGCCATTACGGGCTGAGCGGCATCCTGCGCGGCTCCGCCGTCGTGTTCTTCGCCTTCATCGGCTTCGATGCCGTGTCCTGCGCGGCGCAGGAGGCGCAGGCGCCGCAGCGCGACATGCCCATCGGCATCCTGGGGTCGCTGGTGATCTGCACCGTGCTCTACATCGCGGTAGCCGCGGTGCTGACCGGCCTGGTCCCCTATGGCCAGCTCAACGTGTCCGACCCGATCGCCAAGGGCGTGGACGTGATCGGCCTCACCTGGTTCTCCATCCTGATCAAGATCGGCGCGCTGAGCGGGCTGACCACCGTCATCCTGGTGCTGCTCTACGGCCAAAGCCGGATTTTCCTGACCATGTCGCAGGACGGGCTGCTGCCCCGCATGTTCGCCCACCTGCACCCGACGCTGAACACCCCGTATCGCAGCCAGATCCTGATCGGCGTGATCGTGGCCGCCGTCGCCGCCCTCGTGCCGATCAACGTGCTGGGCGAGATGGTCAGCATCGGCACGCTGTTCGCCTTCATCCTGGTGTGCGGCGCGGTGATCTACCTGCGGCGCAGCGCCGCCCGCACCTACCGGCCGTTCCGCGTGCCCGGCGTGCCGGTCGTGCCGATCCTCGGCATCTTGTTCTGCTTGCTGCTGATGAGCGGGCTGCCGCTATTCACCTGGGCGCGCCTGGTCATCTGGATGGCCGTCGGCATGGGATTGTATTTCGCGTACGGCCACCGCCACTCGGTGCTGCGGCACCCGGCAAAGGTGCGGGAGCCGCTGGCTTGACCATCCTGGGGCGCCTCCGACATCTGGCGTCCAAGGATGGGAGACGAGAATGAGGGTGCTTTTGGGGGCCGCCGTTTTGGTCTTCGTCGTGGCGGCGGCCTCGCAGTTCGTTCTGACGCACGCAGTGGGGGAAAGTTCGGAGCGCGCCTACTCCACTTCCACCGCCCGGCCCTAGCGCCTATTCGGCCGGGTGCAGGGAGGGGCCTGGAGCGGTGGGGACTCCCTGCTTCGGCTCCTCCTCCGCTGCCCACAGGCCATGGTGCTCGTGCGCCCAGCCGATATCGACCCGCCCGGTGGTCATCGCCTGCAGCGAGCCGGGCACGCCGACCGAGCCGAGGTAGATGTGCCCGATCACCACCGCGATCATCAGCGCGGCGATCAACGAGTGCACGACCTGCATGACCTGCATGCCGCCGATGCCCAGCACGTAGAACGGCGTCAGCAGCGCGATGCCGGTGAGCGAGATCGCGCCGCCCCCGAACACCGCGATCCAGTAGATCATCTTCTGCCCGGCGTTGAACTTCCGCGCCGGTGGGTGCGGGCCGCCGAACATGCCGCCAGCCGCCTTGATCCACTGCCAGTCCAGGCGGCTGGGCAGGTTCGGCCGCACCCACTGCACCGTCATGGCCGCAAGGCCCAGGATAAAGGCGAGGCCCACGGAGTTGTGCGACAGCTTCGCCAAGGACGACAGCGCGGAGAAGCTGTTGTCGCCGATCAGCGGCTCCAGCAGCCAGCGCCCGAACACCAGGTTCAGCCCGGTCAGTGACAGCCAGACGAACGAAACGGCAGTAGCCCAGTGGACGAACCGCTCCAGCACGGTGAACCGCTGGATCGTCCGCCGTTGCCGGTCCGGGGTGTAGCGCATCGGCCCGGCAAAAAAATACAGCGCGGCCATGGCGGCGACCGCCACGACGATCAGCACGGCGTCGATCCACGGCTGCCACCGGGTGCGGAAGTCGCGGAACGTGCGGCCCTGCGGCTGCACCAGCACGCCCTCCTTCTGGTCGGGGATGTGCACGAAGCCCTCGATCCGCCCCGACGGGAGGTCGCGCTGCCGCTCAAGCTGCTGTTCCAGCGCGGCGCGGTCGGGGTTCGGGCGGTTCTGCGGCAGGTCGAGCGCCGACGCCGCGCCGGCCCAGCCGGTCAATGCCAGCACAAGGGCAATCCGTGGGATGCGCATCGGGACCTCTCAGACCGTCGGGCTGTCGCGATAGGCGGTGGACCAGCCCCAGGCGCCGGAGCCGTAGCCGCGCCGCAGCACGCGCTCCTTGTAGATCGCGCCGATGATCGCGCCGTCGCCGGCCAGCAGCGAGCGGGTGGAGCACATCTCGGCGCAGATCGGCAGCTTGCCCTCCGCCAGCCGGTTGCGGCCGTATTTGGCGAACTGCTCCGGCGAGTTGCTGCCCTCGGGACCGCCGGCGCAGAAGGTGCACTTGTCCATCTTGCCGCGGCTGCCGAAGTTGGACTTGGACGGGAACTGCGGCGCGCCGAACGGGCAGGCGTAGAAGCAGTAGCCGCAGCCGATGCACTGGTCCTTGTTGTGCAGCACGATGCCGTCCGCGGTCTGCACGAAGCAGTTGACCGGGCACACGGAGGCGCAGGGCGCGTCCGTGCAGTGCATGCAGGCCATGGACACCGAAAGCTCGCCGGGTTCCCCGTCGTTCAGCGTGACGACCCGGCGCCGGTTCAGCCCCCAGGGCACCTCGTTCTCGTTCTTGCAGGCGGTCACGCAGGCGTTGCAGTCGATGCAGCGTTCCGCGTCGCACAGGAATTTCATCCGCGCCATCGGCGTCTCCTAATTTCTGGGACCAGGGATCACGCGGCCTCGACCCGGCACAGCGTGACCTTGGTTTCCTGCATGTGCGTCACGGCGTCGTAGCCGTAGGTGGTGAGCTGGTTCACCGCATGGCCGACCACGATGGGATCAAGGCCCGGCGGGTACTTGCCGCGGTTGTCCACGCCCGCCGTCATGCCGCCGAAGTGGAACGGGATGAACACCACCCCCGGCCCGGTCCGGTTGCTGACGTGGGCGCGCAGGCTGGCCTTCGAGTTGCTCTCGGCGCCGTACACCCACACCATCGACCGATTCTGGATGCCGAGCCGCCGGGCGTCCTCGGTGTTGATCTCGGCATAGGCCTCCTGAACGATCTCGGCGAGCCAGCGGTTCGAGCGGGTTTCGTCGCCGCCGCCCTCGTACTCCACCAGGCGGCCGGAGGTGAGGATCATCGGGAAGTCCTTCGACTTGTCCACCGCCTGCAGGCTGCGGCCCAGGTAGGGCAGGCGGAAGTCGCGCCGGTCCTCCAGCGCCGGGTATTTCGCCACCAGGTCGCGCCGGGGCGTCTGGATGGGTTCGCGGTGGATAGGCACGGGGTCGATCAGGTTCCAGGCGACGGCGCGCGCCCGGCCGTTGCCGAACGGGGCGCAGCCGTGCTGCACCGCCACCCGCTGGATGCCGCCGCTGAGGTCGGTCTGCCAGCTCACGCGGTCGATGTTGCTGCCGCCGATCTTCTGGATGATCTCCATCTCGGTCGCGGTCAGCTCGCTGTCCCAGCCGAGCTTCTTCAGCACGGCCATGGTGAACTCGGGATAGCCGCCCTTGATGTCGGAGTCCTTGGGGTAGTCGGCCGCCAGCAGCGACACGCCTTCCCGCTCCACGCCCCAGCGGGCGCGGAAGCCGCTGCCGCCCTCCTTCACGGGCACCGCGGTGTTGTACAGGAACGCCGTGCCGGGATGCTTCAGCTCCGGCGTGCCCCAGCACGGCCAGGGCAGCCCGTAATATTCGCCGGCGCAGGGGCCTTTGGTGGCGCGGAGCGTGATGGGGTCGAAGTCCCCCTGGTTCTTCATGTGCATCTTCAGCCGCTCCGGCGACTGGCCGCTGTAGCCGATGGCGAAGCAGCCGCGGTTGATCTCCCGCAGGATGTCCTCGGACACCGGGACGTTGCCCTCGACCGCGATGTTCTTCACGAGCTGCTCGGCGAAGCCGAACTTGCGGGCTAGCAAGTACAGAATCTCCACGTCCTGCTTGCTTTCGAAGATCGGCTTCACCACCTGCTCGCGCCACTGGATCGAGCGGTTCGACCCGGTGACGCTGCCCGACTGCTCGAACTGGGTGCAGGCCGGCAGCAGGTAGGTGCCGTTCTTGCGGTCGCCGGAGATGGCGAACGTCGTCGGGTGCGGGTCCACGACCAGCAGCAGGTCGAGCTTGCTCATCCCCTGGCGCATCACCGGCTCGCGCGTGATGGAGTTGGCGGCGTGGCCCCAGGCGACCATCGCCCGCACATTGTCCGGCTGGTCCAGCTGCGACTTGTCGGCGAGCACGGCGTCGAACCAGCGCGTGCTCGGGATGCCCTTGGTCTCCATCAGCTTCTTCGACGCGAAGCGCGACGCCAGCCAGTCGTACTCCACCTCCCAGACCCGGCTGAAATGCCGCCAGGCTTCCTCGTCGAGGCCGAGATAGGCGGGCAGCGTCGTCACGTCGAGGCCGAGGTCGGTCGCGCCCTGTACATTGCAGTGGCCGCGGAAGATGTTGGTGCCGCCGCCGGAGACGCCCAGGTTGCCGAGCGCCAGCTGCAGGATGCTGTAGGCGCGCACGTTCGCCGTGCCCACGGTCTTCTGCGTGGCGCCCATGCACCAGACCAGGCTCGACGGGCGGTTGTGCGACATGACCTCGGCGACCCGGCGGAGCTGCGCCGACGGCACGCCGGTGACGCGCTCGGACTCCTCCGGCCCCCACTTCGCGACCTCGGCGCGCACCTCGTCCATGCCGTAGATCCGGTTGGCGATGTACTCCTTGTTCTCCCAGCCGTTCTCGAAGACATGCCACAGGATGCTCCAGATCACCGGGATGTCGGTGCCGGGCCGGATGCGCACGTACTCCGTCGCGTGCGCCGCGGTGCGGGTGAAGCGCGGATCGACGACGATCAGCTCGGCCTGGTTGATCTCCTTGGAGCGCAGCAGGTGCTGGAGCGAGACCGGGTGCGCCTCGGCCGGGTTGCCGCCCATGATCATGATGGCCTTGGCGTTGGCCAGGTCGTTGAAGCTGTTGGTCATGGCGCCGTAGCCGAACGTGTTGGCGACGCCGGCGACGGTGGTGGAGTGGCAGATGCGCGCCTGGTGGTCGCAGGTGTTGGTGCCCCACATCGCGGCGAACTTGCGGAACAGGTAGGCGCCCTCGTTGTTGAACTTGGCGGAGCCGAGCCAGAACACCGAGTCCGGGCCGGACTTCTCCCGGATTTCCAGCATCTTGTCGCCGATCTCGTCGATGGCCTGTTCCCAGCTCAGCCGCTGCCAGGCGCCGTCCACCAGCTTCATCGGGTATTTCAGCCGGCGGTCGCCGTGGGTCAGCTCGCGCACCGCGGCGCCCTTGGCGCAGTGGGTGCCGAGGTTGTTGGGGCTTTCGAACGCCGGGTCCTGCCCGACCCAGACGCCGTTCTGCACCTGGGCGATCACCGAGCAGCCGACCGAGCAGTGGGTGCACACGCTCTTGCGCGTCTGCACGGGCTCGCCCGGCACGATCTCCCCGGCCTCCGCCGGCTGCACGGTCGCAAGGCCGAGGCCGCTGATCGCGGCGAGGCCGCCGGCGGCGAGGCCGGAGTTGCGCAGGAACCCGCGCCGGTCCAGGGCGGCGGGGGACGCCGGTTCAGGCGCATGGAGGGCCGGCAGCGCGCGGGACGCGGAGGCCGGGCGGTGTTTTGTCAGCATGGCGGCCCCTAGCGGCGGTTCAGGTCGTAGAAGCGTTTCACGTGCTCGCTTTCCTGGTAGCGCGCCGGGGCCTGGTGATTGGTCGGGCGCACCAGCTGCTCGGCGTCGGCCGAGAGCGGCACCGCGACCGCCGCCGCGACCCCGGCCCCGCGGAGGAGGCTGCGCCGGTCGAGCCGCGCCGACGCCGTGCCCGGCGCTTTGGGTGTGTCAGTCATGCTGCACCTCGTTGGAAGGCGGAGTCTCCGCTGAGCGCGAAGCCCTGCCGGTCAAGCTCGATCATCAGGCGGCCGACGGCACCTACCGGGCGGTAAAGCCGCGCCGAGGCGGCGGCCTCCAGGTCGGAGAAGAAGCGGTCGCCCCAGGGGGCCAAATGGCGGGCGAAGAACTCGGGCTGCGCAGGCGACGCCGGGCGCTCGATCAGGCTCGCCATCACCTCGCACACTGTCGCGATGTGGTCCTCCGGGTCCGAGCGGCCCGGCAGCCGCGCAAGGCCCAGCCGTTCGAGGTCGGACCGCAGCCGGGCCAGCGGACGCTCATGCAGGAAGCCGGTGAGATAGTAGGAGGCATAGGGCATCAACTCGCCCCGGGCCACGCCGATGAACAAGGCGTCGTGCTCCGTCCGGGCCTGCTGCACGGAGGTCGCGGCGGCCTGCGCGGCGAGGTCGCCCAGCGCCCGGCCGATCGCGCTGTCGTTGCCGTCCAGCCGGGCCAGCCGGCTTAGCAACGCGGCATCCGGCGGCTGGGCCAGCGCGTGGCCGAGCAGGCGATATACCAGGGCGCGCGCGATCTCGATATCATCCATCATGTGTGCCGGCGCGTGGTTGCCACTCTCCAGGTCCAAACCGCAGCGAAGTTACCAGTTTGGGCCGTTCTGGCAATTCATCATCGGCTCCTGCCGTCACAATCGCATCGCACTATGACGGGAGCGCGCTGCCATGCCGGCGGACGCCTGCATCTCTTTGCCCCGGCACGGCGTCTGCGACCGAGCCAGGCAGCGCGGCCTGGGCATCCTCGGCTTGGCCCAACTCGGGCGGGGATGCCGGCTCTGCCAAGGCCGGCTCATGCGGCTCCGCAGGCGCCGCAAGCTCGGCCACCGTCTCCGGCGGGTCCTCGGGCGGCGTGAGCACCGCTTCCAGCAGCTTGGCCACATCATCCGTGGCCGACAGGCGCCCATAGCCCGGCGCGTTGAAATCCCAGGCATACTCCGCCATGCCGCGGAACCCGGCGATGCGCTCGTCGCTTTGCCACGCGCGCTGCAAGGCCAGGCGCTGCACCTCGGCGGAGACGCCCTTCCGCAGAAAGGCCGTGTAGTCGCTGGACGTGCCGAGGGTCTCGATGGACGGCAGGTCGAGTGGCTCGGGCGGCGCCACCACGGCCTCCGCTGGGTCCGCGGGCGTGGGCGGCGTCGCCTGCGCGGCCTGCTTGCGCCGGGACCAGCGGCGCAGCAGGCCCTCACTCGTCGTCATCGGCATCCCCCGGCGCGGCCGTCCCGCGCGGCCCGGTGTCGCGCTCCGACCGGTCGCGGCGGCGGCGGTAGGCCGGGCGGTCCACGTGGTGGCGCTCCACGAACCCGGCCACCCAGGCGGCGATGTCGGGCGGCATCGGCACTGCCTCCACCAGGTCCGCGCCGGTGTCGGCATGGGCCTGCGCCTCGCCCGCGCACACCGTGGCGCCCAGCAGCGCCATGCCCGGCGCGGCCTCGGTCGTCCGCAGGAACACGTACACTGCCGGCTGCGGCCCGTCGATGTTGTGCTTCAGCGTGTCGGTCTCCAGCGGGAACAGCAGCAGCTCGGCGTTGCCCGCGAAGTAGCGGCGCAGCGCCGGCGTCTCGCCGAGCAGCGTCCAGGGGGCCGCCGCGGCGGCGCCGGGCAGCAGCCCGGTCACGCGCCAGCGATGGTCGGACCACGCGCTCTCGACCGCCTGCCACTCCGCGATGACGCCGACCTCGCGCCGCTCGGGATTGCTCATGGCGCATCGTCCCGGTGGGCGGCGAGCGCCAGCAGGTCGAACGGCTGGCCGAAGTCGGGTCCGGCCGCGTGGTCCGGCGCCGGGTCGCGGGTGACGGTCGCGAACTGCTCCACGACGCCCTCCGGGCCGTGCTGGCGGTACAGGGTGAGCAGGGTGCCGACCGGGTGGTCGCACAGGCTCGCGGCAAAGGCGACCTCGCGCGCCGCCACCTCGCGCGCCGCATCGAAGGAGGGCGCGCCATGCCGGTCGAGGAAATGCCAGGCGAGCGCGTCGGTCGTCGCCCGCACCACGGCCTCCGGCGCGTCCGCCACCATCACCAGGGTGGACCAGCCGAAGCTCGCGGTGCCCAGGAAGCCGTGCTGGAACGCCGTGCGCTGCTTGCCCGTGATCGCCTCCGGCGCCTGGGCGAGGAACGCGAAGGAGCCGGTCACCGCCCACTCCCCGGGTTCGGCGGCGTGGTCGAACACCGAGCGGTCGGAGGCGTCGAGCTGGAGGGTCCGCGGCAGGCGTAGCGGCGTGTCCAGAGGCATGCGGGGGGTCATGCCGCCACCGCGCCGTGCGGGAGCCGCAGCGAGATTTCCCGCGCGAGCGCCGCCCCGCCATGCTCCTGCCAGGCGTCGATCCAGCCGAGCAGGTGCCGGCTCATGTGCGTCAGCAGGTCGGCCGGGTCGATGTCGCCGAAGCCCTCCTCGGCCAGGCAGGTTTGGTCCGGCGTCTCGCCGGGCGCGCCGGCATGCAAGTTGACCGCCACGTCGATGCCGAGCACGGCCCACTCCGGCACGCCGCCGGCCTGCGCTGCCGACAGCGCCGCCCGCAGCGCCGCGACGCGCCCGCCGTCCACCGCCAGGCCGTCCGGCGGGACGACATGCACCGGCACCTGCGGCGGGGCGAGCACCGCGACGGCGTCGAACAGCGCGAGCGCGCCGAGGTTCAGCAGGTCCGCCTCACCCAATGGCCGGTCCGGGGTGAACAGGAACGCGGCCCGGCAGCGCCCCTGCGTCCCGTCCCAGAACACGTTGCCGGGAGCCGCCGCCTCCGCGCCGCGCAGGGCGGCGGCCCAGGGGTCGCCGTCGCCGGGGCAGGCGCGGAAGCCGGGCGGCAGAACGAGCGTATGGTCGATGGCGGGGCCTCCTGCGTGCGCGGGGTGGACGACGCTGTTTCCGGACACAACATAACAGGGCGATGCCGCCGCGTCATAGGGCGGCAAGGGATGGATGTCGCATGAAATTGCACGGCCAAACGGTCCTTGCCTGCACGTGCCGGGGGACGATGCCGGTCGAGGCCGGGGCGCTCGCGCACGCCTGCGGCACGGAGGCGGGGGCGCCGCTCGCGAACGAGCTGTGCCGCGCCGAGCTGGGCCGCTTCCAGGAGGCGCTCGCCGGGTCCGAGAAGGTGCTGGTCGCCTGCACGCAGGAGGCGCCGGAGTTCCGCCAAGCCCAGGCCGACCTGGTAGACGAGACGCCGCTCGCCTTCGTGAACATCCGGGAGGCCGCCGGCTGGTCCGACGAGGCCCCGCAGGCGCTGCCGAAGATGGCCGCGCTGCTCGCAGGCGCAGCGCAGTGGCCGGACCCCGGGCCGCGCGCCGAGGTCGCGCTGCAATCGGAGGGCGTCACCGTCGTCTATGGCCGCGACGACGGGGCCATCGCGGCGGCGGAGCAGTTGAAGGACCGCCTGGACCTCACCGTCATCATCGCCGGCACCGCCGCGCTGACGCCCCCGCGCGTCGCCGAGTTCCCCGTCGTGCGCGGCACGATCACCCGCGCCACGGGCCATCTCGGCGCGTTCGACCTGGTGGTGGACGGGTTCGCGGCGCCCCTGCCCTCCTCGCGCCGGACCTTGCTCTTCGGCCCGGCGCGCGACGGCGCCCGGTCGCGCTGCGACGTGATCATCGACCTGAGCGGCGGGCTGCCGCTGCTGCCGGGGCACGAGCACCGGGAGGGCTACCTGCGGGCCTCGCCGGACGATCCCGTCGCGGTGCAGCGGCTGCTGCTGGCGGCGAGCGACCTGGTGGGCAGCTTCAGCAAGCCGCGCTACATCGCGCTGCACGAGAGCCGCTGCGCGCATTCCCGCTCCGGCCAGGTCGGCTGCACGCGGTGCCTGGACGTGTGCCCGGCGGGCGCCATCGCCCCGGCCGGCGACACCGTGGCCATCGACCCGCACATCTGCGCCGGCTGCGGCGCCTGCGCCGCGGTGTGCCCGAGCACGGCGGTGGAATACGTGGTGCCGGGCGCGCAGGCGACGGCACGCTGGCTGCGCACGGTCCTGACCGCCTACCGCGACGCGGGCGGCGCCGAGCCTCCGGTGCTGCTGCTGCACGACGCGAAGCACGGCGCGCCGCTGATCGACGCGCTGGCCCGGTTCGGCGACGGGCTGCCCGCCCGGGTGATCCCGCTGGAGATGCCGGGCCAGTTCGGGCTGGATGCCTTTGCCGCCGCCTTCGCCTTCGGCGCCGCCGAGATCCGCCTGCTCGCCGGCCGCCGCGACCAGGCGCGCCTCGACACGCTCGGGCGGGAGGTGGCGCTGATGTCCGCCATCCTGGAGCCGCTGGGCCACGGCGAGGGCCGGATGGAGCTGCTCGCCATCGACGACCCCGACGAGCTGTCCGACTTGCTGCGCCGCGCGCCGCGGCGGCCCGGCCTCTGCCAGGCGGAGTACTTGCCGACCGGCGACAAGAACGCGCTGACGATGCAGGCGCTCAACGCCCTGCACGGGGCCGCGCCGACGCCCATGGAGGCGGTCCCGCTGCCGCGCGGCGCGCCCATCGGCCGCGTGCGGGTGGACACGGAGGGCTGCACGCTCTGCCTGTCCTGCGTGTCCGCCTGCCCGACCTCGGCGCTGCGCGACGACGCGGAGCGCCCGATGCTCAAGTTCGTCGAGGACGCCTGCATCCAGTGCGGGCTGTGCCAGACCACCTGCCCCGAGCAGGTCGTGCACCTGGAGCCGCGGGCGACGTTCGGCGCGTCGCGGCGCGACCACGTCGTCATCAAGGAGGAAGCGCCCGCCGTCTGCATCCGGTGCGCCAAGCCGTTCGGCGTGAAATCGACCATCGACAAGATCGCGGCGCAACTCGCGGACCGGCATTGGATGTTCACCGACCCGGCCGTCATCGACCGCATCCGGATGTGCGGCGACTGCCGCATCATCGCGCAGACCCGGCACGGGCTGGACCCCTACGCCGGCCCGGCGCGCCCGCCGACCCGGACGACCGACGACTACCACTGAGGGACGGCGGGCGGAGGGTGCAGCCGTTCAACAGGAATATGGATATCGAAGATGCCCCAGGATCCTCTGATCGACGCGGCGCTGGCGGCGCGCGGCATGGCCTATGCGCCATATTCCCGCTTCGCCGTCGGCGCGGCGCTGCGCACGGCGGAGGGCGCGGTCCATGCCGGCTGCAACGTTGAGAACGCTGCCTACCCCGAGGGCACCTGCGCCGAGGCTGGCGCCATCGCCGCCATGGCGCTGGCCGGCGGGCGGCGCATTGCCGAGCTGGTGGTGGCCGGCGGCGGCGGCGCGCCCTGCACTCCCTGCGGCGGCTGCCGGCAGAAGCTGCGGGAGTTTGCGGGGCCGGAGATGGTCATCCGCATCGTGGACGCCGCCGGGCGAACGCTGCTGCGCACCAGCCTGGCCGAGCTGCTGCCGCACTCCTTCGGGCCGGACAACCTGGCGCGCTAGGCCATCCAACGCCGCACATAGGCCAGGCAATCCCGCACCGCCGCCTCGATGGCCGGCAGCGGCACCGGCTCGGGCGCCCGCATCGGCTGGGCGTCCGGCCGCCGCCGCATGCGCAATGGCAGCTCCACCGCAAACGGCAGGGCAGGCCGAGCGGCCAACGCGTCCATGATCGTGGCGCAGTCGAGGGCACCCTGCCCCGGCACGGTGAACTGCCAGCCCGAAGCATCCTGCCGCACGTCCTTCAGGTGGAAATGCACGCAGCCCGGCAAGGCCCGGATGGCGTCGGCAGCGGCGTCGATCCGGCCGGGCCGGTGCGACACGGTGTTGCCGGGGTCGTAGTTCAGTCGCACGGACGGCAGGCCTAGGCGGTCGATCAACGCCAGCCCGTCTGCCGCGTCGTTGACCAGGTTGTCCTCGCCATTGCCCGGGTTCTCCAGCCCGATGGCCAGGCCAAGCGAGGCGGCGTGGTCGGCGAGCCGGCCGATGTTGGCCATGAACTGCGCCTCGTTCTCGCGCGCCGCCGCGTTGGTGTTGATGACCTGCGCACCAAGTGCGGCTGCGAAGTCCATGCGCCCGGTGAACACCTTCACGGCATCCGCCCGGCCCAGGTCGATGTGCGAGGACACGGCACGGCAGCGCAGCCCGCTCGCGTCCAGCCAGGCGCGGTGCTGCCGGGCGCTCGCCGGGCTGAAGGTGGCCTCGTCGAACGGCTCGGTATAGCCGACGATGAAGGCCGGCTCGACATGGCGCACGCCGCAGCGCGCCATGCTGTCGAGGGCGGCCGGAAACTCGTAGCCGTCGTAGGGCGCGGCAGACATCGAGACTCTCACGGCAGGAAGCCGGTCGAGAACCACGGCACCGCCGCCAGCAGCAGCAGGCTGAGCGTCAGCACGCCCAAGTACGGCCAAATCCGCCGCAGCGCCACGTCCGGGTGCACCTTGCCGATGGTGCAGGCGGTGTAGTAGCCGAGGCCGAACGGCGGCGCGAACAGGCCGATGCCCATGGCCAGGATGACCACCACGGCATAGTGCACCTCGTTCACCCCGATCTGCCGGGCGATGGGGAACAGCAGCGGCCCGAACAGCACCATGGCGGGGATGCCCTCCAGCACGCTGCCCAGCACGATGAAGGCAAAGACCGAGATCGCCAGGAACCCCCACTGTCCGCCGGGCACGCTGCCCATCGCCCGTGCCAGAGCCTGCGAGAAGCCCGATTGGGTCAGCGCCCAGGCCATCGCGGTCGCGGCGCCGATGATGAACAGGATCGCGCCCGACAGCGCCGCCGTCTCGACCAACATGGGATACACCCGGCGCCAGTCGAACTGCCGGTACACCAGCAGGCCCACGACGAGGATGTAGGCGACGCCGATGGTGGATACCTCCGTCGCGGTGGCGACGCCTTCCACCACCGCGGCGCGGATCAGCACCGGCAGCACCAGCGCCGGCAGGCCGATGACGAAGGCGCGCAGCACCGTCCGGGCCGGCGCACGGGCGACGCGGGCGTCCGCGGTGCCGGGCGTCCGCTGCCGCGCGATGACCGCAAGCGCCAGGGCCAGCACGATGCCGGGCAAGAGGCCGCCGGTGAACAGCGCCGCGACGGAGACGCCCGTGACCGAGGCGACGGCGATCAGCACCAGCGACGGCGGGATCGTCTCCGCCATCGCGCCGGATGCGGCGAGCAGCGACACCATCTCCCCCTCGTTCAGGCCGCGCCGCTTCATCTCCGGGAACAGCACCGGGGCCACGGCCGCCATGTCCGCCGCCTTGGAGCCGGAGATGCCGGACACCAGCAGCATGCCGCCCAGCAGCACGTAGGACAGCCCGCCGCGCAGGTGGCCGATGAGCGCCGCGAGGAAGCCCACCATGGCGCGCGCCATGCCGGTCATCTCGACCAGCTGCCCGAGCAGCACGAACAGCGGCACCGCCAGCAGGATCAGCGAGCTCATGCCCTCGTCGAGCCGCCCCACGATCACCGACAGCGTGGTGGAGGTGGTGGTCAGCAGGTAGGCGGAGGTGGCGAGGCCGAAGGCGAAGGCGATGGGCACGCCGAGCAGCACCGCGGCGCCGACCAGCAGCACGAAGAAGAACAGCAGGTTCCAGTTGCCGACCGCCACCAGCCAGGGCGAGCCGACCCAGAGCAGCAGGGCGATGACCCCGAGCGCCGTCGCCGTCAGCAGCGTTTCCCGCCAGCCCTGCTGCGCCAGGCGGAGCAACGCCACGGCGAGCATGAGGCCGATGCCGGCCAGCAAGGCCGCCGCGCGGATGCTGCCGGGCCAGCTCAGGGCCGGGGTCTCGATGAAAGACTGGTCATCGACATAGTCGAACGCCGGGTTGACCAGCAGGGCCAGGAACAGCAGCGGCACGCCTACCGCCAGCGCGTCCATCCGCGCCCGCCACGCCAGCGACATCATCGCCGCCACCGTGGTCAGCCGCATGTGCGCGCCCCGGCGCAGCGCGATGGCGGCGCCGAGCATCGCCAGCCACAGGAACAGCAGGGACGCGACCTCGTCGCTCCACACCAACGGGCGGTCGAACACGAAGCGCGACACGACGCCCATGAACAGGATCACCACCTCGGCCACGACCAGGACAGCCGCCGGCACCTCCGTCAGCCAGCCGAGCGCGCGGTCGGCCCGGTACAGGACCCGGTGGTCCGCCCGTGCCGGGGCTGCGCCCGCGACCTGGCTCACGCGAGCCTGCCGGAGGTCTTTTCCAGCATGGCCCAGGGCTGGTCGCCGAACTTCGCCTGCCAGTCCCTGTAGTAGCTGGAGCCGCGCAGCGCGTCGCGGAACGGCGCGCGGTCCACGTCGTGAAACGCCATGCCCTTGGCCGTGAGATCCTGGCGCAGGCTGATGCTGAGCCGGGCGATATCCGCCCGCTGATCCTGCCCGGACCGGGCCAGCTCGCGCTGCACGATCTCCTTGAGGTCGGGCGGCAGCTTCTCCCAGGCCCGGCGGTTGCCGACGATCTGGTAGCCGTCCCAGACGTGCCCGGTCGTGCTCAGCGACTTCTGCACCTCGTAGAGCTTCGTCGTCGCGATGATGGCGAGCGGGTTCTCCTGGCCCTCGACCACCTTGGTCTGCAGCGCGGAGTAAAGCTCGTTGAAGTTGATCGGCGTGGGCGACGCGCCGAGCGCCTGGAACAGGGAGGTCAGGATCGGCGCGGGCGGCACCCGGATTTTGAACCCTTTAAGGTCCGCCGGCGTTAGGATGTCGCGCGTGGAGGACGTGACCTGGCGGAAGCCGTTGTCCCAAAGGTTGGTGACGGACACGAGGCCGGCCTTGGCGATCTGGCCCGCGACGTACTGGCCCAACTCGCCGTCTGCCGCCTGCCATACCGCGTCGTAGTCCGCGAAGGCGAAGCCGATGTTCACGATCCCCACGGCCGCCACCAGCGTATTGAGGATGGAGGTCGAGATGTTCAGGAACTCGACGCCGCCGTTGCGCACCTGGCTGATCAGGTCGGTGTCGGAGCCGAGCTGGTTCGCCGGGAACAGCTTCATGTCGAGCCGCCCGCCCGAGGCGTCGCGGATGCGCGCCAGCGCCTCCCCGGCGCGGACGTTCACGGGATGGGTGGGGTCCTGGCCGGTGGCGAACTTGTAGGTGAACTCGGCAGCATCGCCCCGGCGGGACAGGATCGCCGCGAGCGGCAGGGCGGCGGTGGAAGCCAGCAGCGTGCGCCGGGCCAGGTTCAGCCCGCTTTTCTTGTCGTCCATTGTTTCCCCCGTTCTTATTTATGATACAGCGCGAAGGCTTGGGCAACTATGGCTTCTCCGCCGTGCCGTTCAGTTGGTTGTAGGTGCGGATCAGCTGGCTGTCGTCCGCCCGGCCGTGGCCCTGGCCCGATGCTGCCAGGAAGAGCTGGTGCGCCAAGGCGGCCAGCGGCAGCGCCGCGCGGGCGTCGCGCCCGGCCTCCATGACGATCCCGAGGTCCTTGACGAAAATATCGACGGCGCTGCGCACCTCCGGCTCCGCTTCCAGCATGCGCGGCCCGCGGTCCCGCAGCATCCAGCTCGACGCGGCGGAGCCGCCCACGATGTCCAGCACCGCCGCCGTGTCGATGCCGAGCTTGGCCGCAAGCGCCAGCGCCTCCGCCGCAGCGGCGATGTGCACGCCGCACAGCAGCTGGTTCACGGTCTTGACCACGGCCCCTTGCCCCGGCTTTTCCCCGACATGCACGACCTTGCCGCCCATGGCGTCGAGCAGCGGGCGCACGGCGGCGAAGCTCGCGCCCGGCGCCGCCGCCATGACGGTCAGCGACGCGGCCACAGCGCCGGCGACCCCGCCCGACACCGGCGCGTCGATCAGGCGGCGGCCCATCGCCTCTACCCGGGCGGCCATGGCGGCGACCGCTTGCGGCGGGCAGGTGGCCATGACGACGACGGACCCGCCTTCGGGCAGCGCCTCGGCCGCACCCGCCTCGAACAGCACGGCCTCCGCCTGCGCCACGCTGACCACCATCAGCACCAGCGCGTCGGCGCCGGCCGCCGCCTCGGCTGCGGAGGCGGCGCCGATGCCACCGGCCTGGGCCAGCGCCGCAAGCGCCGCCGGGTTCAGGTCGAAGCCCCGCACGGCGTAGCCGGCCTTCAGCAGGTTCAGCGCCATCGGCAGCCCCATGGCGCCCAGGCCCACGAAGCCGACCGTGCCGACGGTGTTCGCGCCGCTCATGCCATCCACTCCTTCACGGAGGAAACCATTGCGGCTGTCGAGATGCCGTAGCGGTCGTGCAGCGTCGGCAGCGCGCCGGCCGCCAGGAACTCGTCGGGCAGGCCGACCTGCCGGAATGCCGCATGCACGCCGGAGCGCATCAGCAGGCCCGCCACCGCCTCCCCCAGCCCGCCGATGACGGAGTGGTTCTCCGCCACGACGACCAGGCGGCCGGGCTTGGACGCTTCCCGCAGGATCGCCGCCTCGTCAAGCGGCTTGAGGGTGGGGCTGTGCAGCACCGCGGCCTCGATCCGGTCGGCGCGCAAGGCGTTGGCCGCTTCCAGCGCCCGCATGGTCATGAAGCCGGAAGCGATGATCAGCACGTCCGCGCCGTCCCGCAGCAGCGCCGCGCGGCCGAGCGTGAAGCGGTAGTCGTATTCGTCCAGCACCACCGGCACATGGCCGCGCAGCAGCCGCATATAGACCGGGCCGGGATGGTCGGCGATGGCCGGCACCGCGCCCTCGATGTCCACGGCGTCGCAGGGATCGACGATGACCATGTTCGGCAGGCCGCGGAAGATCGCCACGTCCTCCGTCGCCTGGTGGCTCGGGCCGTAGCCGCTGGTCAGGCCCGGCAGGCCGCAGACGATCTTGACCGGCAGGTTCTCCTCGGCGATGGCCATGGCGATGAAGTCGTAGGCCCGGCGCGCGGCGAACACGGCGTAGGTCGTCGCGAACGGCAGGAACCCCTCCCGCGCGAACCCGGCGGCGGAGCCCATCAGCAGCTGCTCGGCCATGCCCATCTGGTAAAACCGGTCGGGGAAGGCCTGGGCGAAGACGTGCAGGTCGGTGTACTTGGCGAGGTCGGCGGTGAGGCCGACGATCTCGGGCCGGTCCTGCGCGAGCTTCGCCAAGGCGTGGCCGAACGGCGCCGGGCGGGTGCGCTGCCCTTCGGCGGCGAGCGAGGCGATCATGGCCGAGGTGGTGAGGCGCGGCTTGGCGGGCGGCGGCACGGACTCGCTCATAGGGTCCCCCCTGCTTCCAGCGCATCCAGAGCCAGGCTCCATTCGGCGGCATCGACGCGGATGAAGTGCGCCTTCTCCCGCGCCTCCAGGAACGGCACGCCGCGCCCCATTACGGTGTCGCAGATCAGCACGCGCGGCTTCGGCGCATCGAGCGACCGGGCCTGGTCAAAGGCGGCGACGAGCGCCGGGATGTCGTGGCCGGGCACCCGCTGCGCGTGCCAGCCGAACGCTTCCCACCGCGCGGCCAGCGGCTCGAACCCGAGCACGCCGGACGATGCGCCGTCCGCCTGCTGGTTGTTCACGTCCACCAACGCGATCAAGTTGTCGAGCCGCCAGTGCGCGGCGCTCATCGCCGCCTCCCAGGTGGCGCCCTCGTTCAGCTCCCCGTCCGAGAGCAGGTTATAAACAAAGGCACCCGACGCCTTGCGCTTCAGGGCGAGACCCATGCCGACGGCGATGCTGAGGCCCTGGCCCAGCGAGCCGCCGCTGATCTCCATGCCCGGCGTATACGACGCCATGCCGGACATCGGCAGCCGGCTGCTGTCCGCGCCGTAGGTCTCGATCTCCTCTTCCGGGAGGACGCCGGCCTCGATCAGGGCGGCGTAGAGCGCGATGGCGTAATGGCCGATGGACAGCAGGAAGCGGTCCCGCCCCTCCCACGCCGGCTCGCTGGGCCTGAAGCGCAGGGCGTGGAAGTAGGCGACCGCCAGCACGTCGGCGATGCCGAGCGCCTGGCCGACGTAGCCCTGGCCCTGCACCTCGCCCATGCGCAGCGCGCGGCGGCGGATGCGGAGCGCCCGCTCGGCGAGGCTCGTGTTGGACAGCGCCGCGTCAGCCATTGCGCTCAGCCCCTTTCTTCACCCATGGATCAGCATGCCGCCGTTCACGTCGATGGCGGTGCCGGTCAAGTAAGACGACAGGTCGGAGGCCAGGAACAGGCACACGCCGGCCACGTCCGCCGCCTCGCCCAGACGGTTCAGCGGGATGCCGCGCAGGATGTCCGCGCGCATGGCGTCGGTCAGCTTGCCCGCCGTGATGTCGGTCTGGATCAGGCCGGGCGTGACGGCGTTCACCCGGATGCCGTCCGGCCCGAACTCCCGCGCCATCGCCTTGGCGAGGCCTAGCACCCCGGCCTTCGCCGCCGCGTAGTGCGGCCCGCCGAAGATGCCGCCGCCGCGCTGCGCCGACACCGATGACAGGCAGACGACCGAGCCGGAGCGCCGCTGCCGCATGGCGGGGATGAAGGCCTGGCTGAGATACAGCGTGCCGCGCAGGCTCACGTCCATCACGGCGTCGTAGTTCTCGGGCGCGATGTCGAGGAACTTGATGGGCTGGGTGATGCCGGCGTTGTTGACCAGGATGTCGGCGCTGCCAAAGGCGGCCAGCACGTCCCGTGCGGCGGCGAGGCACGCTTCTCGCCCGGTCACGTCGCAGGCAAGCCCCACGTGCCCCTCGCCCGGCAGCGACGCCGCGGCTTCCGACGCGCCCGGGCCGTCCAGGTCCAGGACGGCGATGCGGGCGCCGTGCTCGGCAAACAGGCGCGCCGTGGCGCGGCCGATGCCGCGCGTGCTGGCGGCGCCGGAGATCACGGCGGTCTTGCCGGTCAGAAGCATGGGCCGGTCAGAAGCATGGTGCGTGTCCTCCCTTTGGCGACAGTCGGCCGAAGGCGAGGCGCTGGCAAATGGAAATTCGTGTCGGGCCGGGTGCGCCGGGCACTGGAACGCTGGTGCCGACGCTCAGGATTGAACTGAGGACCTACTGATTACGAATAAGCCCACAGCACGTTCCCACTGGTTATCACCTCACCCTATGCCTTGCGAATTTCCCTAGATATTTCCGACGTTTCCAGCATATCAGGCACCACTTGCTTATCACGGCTTTGCCGCGGATCGCGTGATGGCTGATGCCTCAGTGATGCCTAGGGAGCCGATGATGCCTGACAGACCCGCCCTCACGCCCGCTTTTCTCCGTTCCGTGCGCCCGCCCGCGGCCGGTCAGGTCGAATATGCCGATGGAGGCTGTCCAGGTCTTCGCCTGCGCCTGTCACACGACGGCACCGCCACGTGGGTGTTCGGGTGCCGGGACGCCGCTGGGAAGCCACGGCGCTTCGTCCTGGGAGCGTTCCCGGCCATCGGGTTGGCCAAGGCGCGCGACTTGGCGCGCGAGCGACGTGAGGACGTGCGGCAGGGCTGTGACCCGGTTCGGGAGGCGCGTGAGGCGCGACGGCAGGCCTCGCAGGCGCGGACGGACGTGGCGACCCTGATGGCGCTGCTGGACGGCTATGCGAAGGACGTAGGCTCGCGCCGCCGTTCATGGCCCGAAGCCGGAGGCGGATCGAGAGCGTGTTCGCCAAGCACCTAGACCGGGCAGCCACGGCGATCACGGGGCCGGAGCTGCAACTGACGGTCGACGCCCACGGTTCGCGCAGCTCTGCCGGTGCCGCCGTGCGCTACGTGCAGCCGGTGCTGAAATGGGGTGCCAAGCGCGGCCTGGTTGCGCGCGGGACAGGCGAGGCGCTGGACCAGCCGGAAGGAGCGCTTGCCGTCCGCCAGCGCCAGCTTACCCGCGGCGAGATGACTGCGATCCTGCCTACGCTCGATCAAGCCGGAAGCTATGGCCACGTGCTGCGATGGCTGTTCTGGACAGGCTGCCGGCTGAATGAGGCATGCGGCACGCGCTGGCAGGACGTGAGCCTTGCGACGGGCCTATGGACGATCCCACAGACCAAGCAGGGGCGGGAGCATATCGTGCCGCTACCTGGCCCGGCGCTGGCGCTGCTGCGCACGCTGCTGCCCGTGGATGATGCCGGACAGGTGCTCCACCCCGATCCGGCTGCCCTGGTGTTCACCAGCAAGCGAGGCGGGGCGCTGGTGAACTGGGATCGGGCGACCAAGGCGGTGCACGATGCCAGCGGCACGGGCGGATGGCACCGGCATGATATCCGGCGCAGTGTGGCGTTTCTCATGGGCGACCTGGGGATCGCGCCGCACGTGATCGAGGTGTGTCTAGGGCACGCGCTGCGCAGTTCGTCCGATGGGCCATCCCTGAGCAGGGTTGCCACGACCTACAATCGTAGCCGGTATCATCAGGAACACGCTGCCGCGCTGGGTCAGTTGGCGGGCGAGTTGGACCGAATCGAGCATGGCGGGGCGAAGGTCGTGCGGCTGGTGCGGGCGTGAGCAGCCGATTTCCAGCTTTCAAGATCGATGATGCTGGCAACGTGGCCCATGGCACCGACCTAAACCGCTTTCGCCTTGGCTTGGCCCGCATGGATTGGGTTAAGGTCCCTGCCAGCGTGAGGCGGCACCCCACTGTGGACGCCCTGGCGGCAGCCTTGTTGCCCGCTATCGCCTTTGCTCGACTGGGGGCGCCACCCATGTCGCCCAAGGCCCGCAAGGCAGTGGGCCGGCAGCGCACACCTGGCGGCGGCAGGCCCCCGGCCCTCACCCGGCACGTTCTGGCGGGCGACGTTGAACGGGCCTTGCGGAAGGTGCGGGTATCCCCTGGCCGGTGGCGGTTTAATGGGGAGGGCAAAGCGGACGGGGAACGCAACAGCCCGTTGTTGGACGTGCTGGCGCTATGTTGGCAGTTGGCGACAGAGGCGCCCGGGAAGCCCGGTGTGGTCCTTCGTGACCTGCGCCGGATGGGTGCGTTGCCAAACAGGTGGGAGCTGCTGCCGACACGCCGAATGACGGCAGCGGATCGGCGTTGGCTGCGGGGCCTTTAGTTTTTTCGAAAACGCACTTATTTCGTAGCTAACGCTCCGCTCCCCGCTTCGCCTGTCATTTCCCTCCTTACAAGGAGGTGTCGACCATGCCCGCCGCTTTTCACACCACAGCCGACTGCGATCACTTCGTGCGGCTCCCGGTCGTGCGGGAGCTGACCGGCCTTTCCACGGCGCAGCTATACCGCATGATGCAGGATGGCAGCTTTCCCCGCGCCATCGTGCTGGGGCCGAACGCA
This sequence comes from uncultured Acetobacteraceae bacterium, assembly GCA_964236755.1. Classification (GTDB taxonomy): domain Bacteria; phylum Pseudomonadota; class Alphaproteobacteria; order Acetobacterales; family Acetobacteraceae; genus CAHJXG01. Next base: position 1,954 of record CAXSHI010000009.1, on the reverse strand, counting down.
AGGGCCTGGCGGCTTTCTGAAATCAAGGCATGGCAGGTTGAGCGTGTGGCGGCCCGCGACACCGGGACAGACGCGCCCTTGCGCGCGGTGAACCCGAATATTGGCCGCGGCCGAAGCAGCAAGCGCGCGGCCTGATCTGAGCGAGTTGCGGCAGGGCCCGCCAGCCCCGCCGCGGTAGCTACGCCAACCCGGAGCCATCATGTTCAACGATACCACGCCACCAACGCTGGCAGAACCGGCGCCCGCGAGGCCGCTTGGCTTTTGCGGCTCCATGAACCGCGCGGAGCGGCACGCGCTTGCCGAAGGGCAGACTACCGCCGCGATGCTGACCGGCAACGCGCCCGATGCTCTGGCCGAAGTTCGGGGCGACCCCGCTGCCGGCCTGGCCTTCGTGCTACGGGAGGTCGGCCCTACGGTAGTGGTAGCGATCTACCCTGACCGGGGCACCGTCGAAGCCCGCTGGCTGGATACGGGCACGCTGGACGAAACAGCGGCGTGGGCCATGAAGCGGAGCGCCGCCGGGTTCAACCTGTACTTTACCCTGAACGAGCCGGCGGCCGGCAAGGCGAAGAAGCCGGCCAAGGCGGACATTGTGACCGTGCGGGGCGTGTGCGCCGACGTGGACGCCAAGAACGGCCGCACCCTGGACGGCGCCCTTGCCGCGGTGCGCGGTCGGCCCGGCCCGGCACCGGCCTTCATCATCGCTACTGGAGGCGGGTATCAGCCCGTATGGCTATTCGACCCGGCAGTGCCGGCCAGCCCCGATGCAGTAGCACGGGCAGAGGCCACCGGGCGGCAGATTGCGGACCTGATGGGCGGTGATGCCGTTCAGAACGTGGACCGCATCTTGCGGCTGCCCTTCACGGTCAACCACCCGAACGCGCGCAAGCGTGCCGACGGGCGGGTTGCGGCGCTGTCTGGGCTGGTGAAGGGGGGCAGCCGGCCTGCCGTTGCACCATGGCAGAGATCGAAGCGGCGTTGCCGCCAGACCCGGCAGGCGTCCCCCGGCGCACAAGCACCACGGCGGCGCTGCACGGTGGTCCCCCGCCGGGCTTGGCGGCGTTGTTCGCCACCCGGGTGTTGCCGGACATGAACGCTGCCGCAGCGGCGGGAGTGCCGGGCGGGTTTGACGCCCTGGCACCTCACGAGATGAACCGGCTGCTGACCGCCGTGCTGACGTTCGCTCCCATTGCCAAGGCGGCGGATGCGCCCCGTGCGGAGTGGCTGCGCTTGCTTTTGGCGGTGGCCGATGCGGAACAGCGCGGCGCAACGGAAGCGCGGCGCCTGACGCTGAGTTGGTCAAAGCCAGGTAAGACGTTCAACCAAGCCGACTTCGACCGGGACTGGGCCCCGTTCCACCCGGGCGGGATCGGGGTTGGCACGCTGGTTGATGCGGCGCGCAAGGCCGGGTTCGATTTCGCGCCCTGGTTCCACCCCGCCCTACCCGCCGCGGTGGCGCCGCCGCCCAACGGGTTCATGCGACCCGTGCCCTTCAATGCTGCCGACCTGCACCCGATCCCTTGGGTGTTGCCTGGCCTGCTTGTGAGGGGAGACCTGACGGTGATTGCGGGCCAGGGCGGCGGGGCCAAGACGGTGGTTGCCGTGAACCTTTGCGTTGCCCTGGCGGCGGGCCGGACGAGTTGGGGGCCGTTCAAGGTCACGCCCCGGTCAGACGGCGCCCCGATGCGGGTGCTGATCGTCAACGGGGAGGAAGATGCGGGTCGGCTTGGGCTACTGGTGCAAGCGGCGTGCAACGCCCTTGGGTTGCCCCTGGCGGGGCGTGCCAACGTCGAGGCGAACCTCAAGATGCACGATGCCAGGGAGAGCGGGAGGACATGGCGCCCGAGGGCGAGGACCGGATGCGGGACACGCTGCGGGATGCCCTAGCCGCACAGCCGATTGACTTGGTGGTGCTGGACACGCTGGCCGGACTGCTGGCGCTGCCGAATGAGAA
>CAXSHI010000008.1:0-44254 GCA_964236755.1 uncultured Acetobacteraceae bacterium | reverse complement strand
CTTTACGGCTACACGACGAAGTCTGACCTGAGTAAGATGGGCAGCTTCCTGATAATGGGCCTGATCGGCATCATCGTCGCGTCGCTGGTCAACATGTTCATCGGCAGCACCGCGCTGCAGTTCGCCATCAGCGTCATCGGCGTGCTGATCTTCGTCGGCCTGACCGCCTATGACACGCAGCGGATCAAGGGCGATTACCAGCAGTACGCCTACGCCGAAGGCACGGACGGCGCCGCGAAGCGCAGCGTGTTTGACGCGCTGAGCCTATACTTGAACTTCATCAACCTGTTCATGCTGCTGCTGCAGTTGTTCGGCAGCCGCAACAGCAACAACTAGTCGAACCCGCTTGTGACAAAGGCCCGGGGGAGCGATCTCCCGGGCCTTTTCTTTTGTGCCACATGGCTGAAGGATGGGTGGCTCACTCCACCTCCGTCGCAGCCTCCGCCTCGGTCTCGACTTCGGCGCCGTCGGCGTCAACTTCGACCGCGGCGCCCTTGACGATGGCCTTGAGCTTCTCCGCCAACTTCAAGGAGGCCGTCGCCTTGTCCGTGCCGTCGAGCGCGCCCATCTCGGCCGCCAGACGATCCATCGCGGCTTCGTAGATCTGGCGTTCGCTGAAGCTCTGGTCTGGCTGCCCGGCGTTGCGGTGCAGGTCGCGCACCACCTCGGCGATCTGCAGCGGGTCGCCGGAGTTGATCTTCTGTTCGTATTCCTGCGCCCGGCGGGACCACATCGTACGCTTGATCCTGGCCCGACCCTTCAAGAGGTCGAGCGCCTTGTCGAACATCTCTCGCGTCGCCAGCTTGCGCAGTCCAGCCGTCCGCGCCTTGGCGACGGGAACCCGCAGGGTCATGCGGTTCTCCTCGAACGTGATATGGATCAGCTCAAGCTTGTGCCCGGCAATCTCCTCCGTCGCGATCCGCTCGACCTTGCCGACGCCATGGGTCGGATACACAACATAGTCGCCCTCCACGAAGTCCTCCTTGGCAGCCATGGCGCGCGGGACGATCTGCGGCCGGCCGTGCATGCCAGGCATATGGCCGGGCATCTTGGGCGGCGAGCGGAATGGCGGCTCTACCACATCCGGCTGCGGCTTCGCCTCGTCCGGGCTTGCCCCGGGCACCTCCGGTGCGACGTCTGCTGGATTTATGTCGCCGGGCATGAGAGCAACCCTGTTCGGCGCTTCCTTGGCTGCTACGGGCTTGGTGGGCACCTATGACTCTCCTGGCCTGCAAACCGACAGGCGCCTGCTGAAGGGGTTGTGCGACGCCCGGCGAACGGCCCATGTCATCGACCGATGCTGTTCAGCACGACTTATCGCCGGCCAACGAAGCATAACACAATTTCCGTGAATCGTCACCGTGGCTGACGATCCACCCCGAATGCCCGGTTCCAATCAGGGCTTGCCAGGCTCCGGCGAGAACAACGCCTCCTTGTCGGGCTTGTCCTTCCACTCGTCCGCGTCTGGAGGCGCCTCGCCCTTGCGGACGATGTTGGGCCATTCCAGCGAGAAAATGCGGTTGCGCTCGGCCCAGGCTGCGGCGCGGTCGTCGCTGTCCGGCACGATGGCCTCTGCCGGGCATTCAGGCTCGCACACGCCGCAGTCGATGCACTCGTCGGGATGGATCATCAGCATGTTTTCGCCGACGTAGAAGCAGTCCACCGGACATACCTCGACACAATCCATGTACTTGCACTTGATGCAATTTTCGGTGACCACGTAGGTCATCGCCAGCCCCTTCCACTTCCGGGCCACTGCCCCGGTTCCGCCGTTAAGTGGGGCGATATGCGGTCCTTTCACCCCAGGCGCAAGCGGCCCGAGTGCAAGTGTCGGGGGCATAACGGGGCCGCGCGTCACAGCCGGTCGGCGATCTCCTCATAAAGCGCCTGCGCTTCCGGCGCAGGACCGCGCCGGCTGGCCAGCGCCAGCACGCGGACCACACGGACCTGCTGGCGCAACGGCAGCGTCAGGACGTCGCCGGGCCGCAGCCGGGCATGCGGCTTGTCCGTCACCTGGCGGTTGATCCGCACCAGCCCGCCCGTGACGAGGCGCGCACAGTCGGACCGTGCCTTCATGAAGCGCGCGCACCACAGCCACTTGTCCAGGCGCTGCCACGCCCGGTCCTCGCCCTCCGCCTCCATCAGCGCCGGAACGCCACCAGCGCCGCGAACGGTCCCTCCGCCACGCGCGGGGCCGGGGAGGGCGCACGAGCCGCCGCCTGCTCCCGCCACCGCCCGGGCAGCATCATGGGCGGCGAGGGCGGGCCGTATTGGTCCGCCGCCAGCACGGCGCCCGGCGCCAGCCGCACGCCCAGCGCCCGCAGCGCCGCCGGCACCGCGTCGGCCCGCACGGCCAGGCGCGACGCCAGCCCGTCCGGCACCGCGGCGGCCCGGCTCCGCGTGGCATAGGCGAGTTCAGCCGCGATCCGCTCCGCCACGTCCAGGCGCAGCAGCACCGGCCCGGCCGGCAGCCAGCCCATCGCGGCCGCGAACCCCGGCGGCCAGTCCGGCGGGGACACTGACACCAGGCCCGGCGCCGGCAACGCGGGTGCCGGCACCCGTGCCCGGATCGCCCACAGCATGGCGCGCGTCGCCTGCGCCCGCGGCTTCAGCATCGCCGGCATGAACAGCGCGAAGCGGCCTGCACGCACGCCCAACGCCTTCAGCCGGCCGCGCAGCGCCGGCGCGATGTCCTGCCCGGCCTCGCCCGGCACGACGCCGCCGGCTTCGACGATGCGGTGCAGCGGGCCGCGCAGCGCCGGGTCCTGGCCGGCGGCGGCCTCGGCGGCGAACAGCGGCGCCAGGTCACGGGCGATGAAGCCTGCCACCCAGCGAGCCAGCCGAACCCGCACCCGCTCCCGCTGCGGGCCGTCGAGGAACTCGCTGTCCAGCACCTCGACGGACGGGCGGAGCAGGCTGGCGCCGGAGCGCAGCCGCGCGATCGCCACCCCGTTCCAGGCAAGCTTATGGTCGGGCGACAGCGTGAGGGCCAAGTCCTCCGCCGCTTCCAGCTCCACCACCTGGCGCGGCATCCACTCGCGCAGCGCCCGGCGGGCGGCGCGCAGCACCAGGCGCTTCTCCTGCCCCTCCGCCAGTGGGTCCGGCAGGAAGGTGAAGCCGCCGACATGGCCGACCGAGTGCCCCTCCACCACGACCTCGCCCCGGGCCGTCACGGCGGACAGCAGCTCCTCTCCGCCGATCTCCTCCAGCCGGCGCATCAGGTGGGCGGCCCGGCGGTCCACGAACCGCGTCGTCAGCCGCTCGTGCAGCGCGTCCGACAGCAGGTCCTCGACCTCCCGCGTGCGGGCCTGCCAGGTGGGCGCGTCGCGCACCCAATCGGACCGGGCCGCGATGTAGGCCCAGATGCGCACGCCCGAGAGCCGCTGCATCAAGGTGTCGATGTCGCCCTCCGTGCGCGCGAGCCCGGCAATCCCGCTCTCCAGCCAATCCGTCGGGAGCGTCCCCTCCTGCGCCAGGTGACCGAAGATGCGGGCGCACAGCCGCGTATGCGTGTCGTCCGCCAGCTTGCGGAAGTCGGGGATCTGGCAGGTTTCCCACAGCAGCCGGACCATGCGGCGGCCCCGCGCCATGGCGCGCACGTCCTGCTCGCGGGACAGCGCCTCCAAGGTTTCCAGGTCCGTCGCATCGGGACCGCGCACGAGGCCGGGACGTGGGGGGGGCGCCGTCAAGGTGGCGAGCAGGGTGTCGAGCGTCGTAAAATCCAGCGCGGCGTTGCGGTAATAGAGCTGCTCCAGCGGCTCGAACTCGTGCCCCTCCACGGCGCGCACCAGGTCGTCGTCGAGCGGCGGGCAGGTCGCGGTGGTGCCGAACGTGCCGTCCCGCATGCCGCGCCCGGCCCTTCCTGCGATCTGCGCGACCTCGGCGGCCGTCAGGCGGCGCGGCCGGTGGCCGTCGAACTTGCTGAGCCGGGCGAAGGCGACATGGTCCACGTCCATGTTCAGCCCCATGCCGATCGCGTCGGTGGCGACCAGGAAGTCCACCTCCTTGTTCTGGTAGAGCTGCACCTGCGCGTTGCGCGTCCGGGGCGACAGCCGGCCCATCACCACCGCGCAGCCCCCCCGGCGCCTGCGGATCAGCTCGGCGATGGCATAGACCTCCCCGGCGCTGAACGCGACGACGGCGCTGCGCGGCGGCAGGCGCACCAATTTGGCCGGGCCGGCGTAGGTCAGCTGCGACAGGCGCGGCCGGGTCTCGATCTCGGCCTGCGGCACGAGCCGTTGCAGCAGCGGGCGGATGGTTTCGGCACCGAGGAACATGGTTTCCACCAGGCCGCGGGCATGCAGCAGGCGCTCGGTGAACACGTGGCCGCGGTCGGGATCGGCGCAGAGCTGGATCTCGTCCACGGCGACGAACTCGGCGGCGCGGTCGAGCGGCATGGCCTCGACGGTGCAGGAGAACCAGCGCGCGCCGGGCGGCACGATCTTCTCCTCGCCGGTGATGAGCGCCACGAACTTCGCACCCTTCTTCGCCACCATCCGGTCGTAGTTCTCCCGCGCGAGCAGGCGCAGCGGAAAACCGATGATGCCCGACGCATGCGCGAGCAGGCGTTCGATGGCAAGATGGGTCTTGCCGGTGTTGGTGGGTCCGAGGACCGCCTTGACCCGGGAGGGGAAGCCCGACATGCCGGGATGGTTGGGCCTTTACCGCCGGATTGCAAGTTTTGGATGGCAAGCCGCGGCCCATGAACGCGACGCGCACCGCCGCTGCACCGTCTTGCCCACAGGCGAAATCAGGCGACATGAATCGTCGGCGCCCGAGGCGGCTTGTCGCGAATCGGCGCGCGGCCGGAGGCGTGGGGATGTTTGATCGGGATCTGGATTGCTTTGCGGACGCGGGAGATGCGGCGCTGCCGATCCTGTCTGTGCGGCCGGACGCCCTGGACGCGGCGCTGGCGGCGTTGCCGCCCGGGCAGGCCGCGTTCGCGCGGGCCAGCGGGTTCGCGGCCCTGCCGGGGCAGCTGACGCTGCTGCCGGGGGAGGACGGCTTGGCCGGTGCGCTGCTGGGCTTGGGCGAGGACCGTACGCCGTTCGCGCATGGCGGCCTGGCGACGGCGTTGCCGAAGGGCGCCGTCGTCCGGTTGGAGCCGGGCGACTTCGACATGGACGGGGCCGTGCTGGGCTTCTGCCTCGGCGCCTACCAATACGCCGCCCACGCGACGCCGCGGCAGGCGGCGAAGCTCGTTCCCCCGGCCGGCTGCGATGCGGCACGGTCGGCCGCGCGCGCGACCTGGCTGGTGCGGGACCTGATCAACACGCCGGCCAACCACCTCGGCCCCGCCGAACTCGCCGAGGCGACCCGGGCACTGGGCGCAAGCTTCGGGGCGGACGGGCAGGTGGTGGGCGGGGAGCGGCTCGCGGCCGAATATCCGGCGGTCGCGGCGGTTGGCCGCGGCTCGGCGCGGGCGCCGCTGGTGGCGAGCTTCGCGTGGCGGGGCAGCGCCGCCGGGCCGGACGCGCCGCTGGTGTCGCTGTGCGGCAAGGGCGTGTGCTTCGACAGCGGCGGCTACGACCTGAAGCCTTCGGCCGGCATGCTGCGCATGAAAAAGGACATGGGTGGTGCTGCGCTGATGCTGGGCCTCGCGCGGATGGTGATGCAGGCGGACCTGCCGGTGCGGCTGGCCGTGCGGATCGGCTGCGTCGAGAACCTGGTCTCGGGCGACGCGATGCGGCCGCTGGACGTACTGCGCACCCGGCGCGGCCTCAGCGTCGAGGTCGGCAACACGGATGCGGAGGGGCGCCTGGTGCTGTGCGACCTGCTGGCCGAGGCGTCGGACGAGCGGCCGGCCCTGCTGCTCGACGCGGCGACGCTGACCGGGGCGGCGCGGACGGCGCTTGGCCCGGATCTGCCGGCGCTGTTCGCGCCGCACACCGCCGCAGGCGACGAGGTGGCCGAGGCGCTGCTGGCGGCGGGCCGGTCCTGCGCCGACCCGGTGTGGCGGCTGCCGCTTTGGGCCGGCTACGACGCCTGGCTCAGCAGCCCGGTGGCCGACCTGAACAACGTGTCCAGCAAGCCGATGGCGGGCGCGATCACCGCCGCGCTGTTTCTTCAACGGTTCGTTGCGCCAGAAACAGCGTGGGCGCATCTCGACACATATGCCTGGAACGACCAAACACAACTGGGGCGACCGGAAGGCGGAGAGGCTTTGGGGCTTCGCGCGCTATTTTTTGCGGTCAAAACATTAAATCGCGTTAACAAAGCCGTTTAAATGGCTGAATGACTGTTGTGTGATCGTTTTCAGTACTGGATTTGTTGCATAGCACTGTTAACGATCCGTAGTGTCACCAATTAAAAACGATTCGGTGACGCCGGGATACCGATCTGCCGTTCTAAACGAATGTTGCTTGGGCGAGGACAATGCCCGTACCCTGAAAGGACTAAAAACCGTGGCAGCCAATCAAACCACCGACCAGTCAGTCGGCATCCTCCGTGACACCATCGTCGCCCTTGTGCGGCGTGATGGCCCCGACCTGTCGGCGCGCCAGCTTGGCGTGTTCCTGACCTGCTACCTGCAGGACGGCGCACATACGGTGCGTGGCCTTGCCTCCGACCTGAACGTGTCGAAGCCGGCCATCACCCGTGCCCTGGATCGGTTGGGCGAGCTTGACCTGGCGCGCCGCAAGGTGGACCCGATGGACCGCCGCAGCGTGCTGGTGCAGCGAACGCTCAAAGGCCAGGCCTTCCTCCGCGACCTGCGCGGCATCATGGTCGAGGCGACAGCCAGCGCGAAAAAGCCGGCGGCGGCCAGCGGCGCGGCCCACGAGTCCTCGCGAAAGCAGGCCGTCTAGCGTCTGCGCGTCGCGCTGCGTTGCCGAAACGGGGTCGGTGCGGCTGGGCCTAGCCGCCCTTCACGCCGCCCGCGGTCAATCCAGCCACGATCTCTTTTTGCATCATAAGCGTCAGCAGCAGCACCGGCAACGTGACCAGCAGCGCCGCGGCGGCCAGCGGCCCCCAGCTGATTTGCTCAAACGTCAGCACGTTATAAATCGCAACCGGGAGCGTCCTCGTCTCGCGCCCGGCCAGCACGATGCCGAAGATGAAGTTGTTCCAGCTGAAGATGAAGCCGAGGATCGCGGCGACGGTGATCCCAGGCCGGGCCAGCGGGAGCGCAACGAAGCGGAACGCTTGCCAGATGGTTGCGCCATCGACCAGCGCCGCCTCCTCCAACTCGGGCGGCAGCCCCTCGAAGAAGCCGATCATGATCCAAACCACGATCGGGACGGTGATGACCAGATGCGTGATCACGATGGGGACGAGCGTTCCGGTCAACTCAAGCCACTGGAACAGCAGGAACAACGGGATCAGGTAGGACAGCCCCGGGGTAATCCGGGCGATGAGGATCAGCAGAGCCGCCCGCGTCGCGCGGGCCTTGGCGATGCCGTATCCTGCCGGCACTCCGATCAGCAGCGCCGCGCCGGTGGCGGTGAACGACACGATGACTGAGTTCAAGGTATATTGCAGGAAGTCGTTCTTGCGGAGTACCTCCGCGAAGTTGGCCAGCGTCGGCGGGTTCGGGATGAACACAGGCGGAAAGGCCGTGTTGTCCGCCTCGTTCTTCAGCGACAGCGACAGCATCCAGAGAAAAACCAGAATGGCCGGCGAGACCAGCAGCAGGACGCAGGCGTAAAGGCCGACGCGGCCGAGAACCCGGCGCAGGCGGCGGCTGGCCGGGGTGGAGCGGCGCCGGGCCGGCAGCGGGGTCAAGACAGCGCCTCCCGCTGACGGAAGTGCAGGAGCAGCATCGTCACCAATAGAACCAGCACGAAGAACACCGCCACGATTGCGGAGGCGTAACCCATGTCGTAAAAGCTGAACGCCTGCAAGTAGAGCAGGATGTTCAGAGTTTCGCTTGCCGTGCCGGGTCCGCCGTTGCTGATGACGAAGATGGTGTCGAAGGCCTTCAGCGCGTCGATCCCGCGGATCACCGCCGCCACCATGATGAACGGCCAGACCAGCGGCAGCGTCACGTGGCGGAACACCTGCGCCATGCTGGCGCCGTCCAGCATGGCGGCCTCGTAGGGATCAGTCGGCAGGCTGGCAAGGCCGCCCAGCACGATCAGCATCACGAGCGGGGTCCACTGCCAGGTTTCGACCATCACGAGCGTCGGGATCACCGTGCCGCTTTCATACACCCAGGCGCTCGGCGGCAGGCCCACGCTGGTCAACAAGTAGTTCAGCACGCCGAGCTGCGGGTGGAACATCATGGTCCAGACCAGCGCGACGGCGACCGGGGTGGCCATCATCGGCATGATGAACAGCGTGCGCGCGAGGCCGCGGCCTGGAAAGTTGCGGTGGAACACCACGGCCGCCGCGACCCCCAGCACCATCGGCAGGATCACCGACAGCGCCGTGAAGTACAGCGTCCGCAGCAAGGCCCAGCCGAACCGCTCGTCGCCCAGCATCCGGGCGTAGTTGCCCAAGCCCACGAACGTGCGCTCGCCGCCGATGTGCCAGTCGTGCACCGACATGAACAGGGTGAACAGCCAGGGGAACAGGATGACGGCGAACACCACGACGCCGGCGGGCACGAGGAAGGGCCAGTATTGCCGGGCATAGTTGCGGCGCCGCGCCGCTTTCGCGGCCGTGCGCGTCCCGGCGCTCACCGTCGTTCCCATGCTCGCCCTCCCTTGCCTTCGGGTCAGGCCCGAGGCTGCGCCAGCCTACACTGCATCAGACGAAACAACGAAGGCCATCACCAGCGGCCGAGTGACACCCGGCGGGCGCGGACCGCGACGAACGCCGCCCAGGCGAGCTGCGGCGGCAGCACCAGCAGCACCGGCAGCGGCTTCGCCGATCCCTGGGCCGCGATGAACAGAAGGCAGCACAGCCCGCCCCACAGCACGAACCCCCAATGCAGCAGGGTGATGGACGCGGCCCCCATGCCGGACCGGTGCGCGACCTGATACAGGTGGCTGCGGTGCGCCTGCGTCAGCCGGTCGCCGGCCAGCGCCCGGCGCACAAGGGTGAACGCCACGTCAAACAGCACGCCGAACAGCAGCATCGGCACCAGCAGCACCGACAGCTCCATTCCCTGGAACCGCCCGGCCGCCACCGCCAGCACCGCGAGCACGAAACCGCAGAACTGGCTGCCGACGTCGCCCATGAAGATGCGGGCATGCGGGAAGTTGAATGGCAGGAAGCCCAGCAGCCCCGCCGCCAGCAGCAGCGAGGCGAAGTACACGAACCATCCACCGTACGACGCGGCGATCGGCGCCAGCGCGAGGCACGCGAGGGCCGACACGCCGGAGGCCAGCCCGTTCAGCCCGTCGATGAAGTTCATCGCGTTGGTCGCGAACAGGATCCATGCCAGCGTCAGCGGCGCCGCCGCCCAGCCGAGCGCCACCGGCCCCCACCACGGCAGGTTCAGCTCGGCGACGATAAGGCCGCTGCCGACCGCCAGCACTGCCGCGCCCAACTGCGCCGCGAGCTTGACGGCGAACGGCCAGTCCAGCACGTCGTCGAGGAAGGCCACGACCGCGATGGCGCTGGCGGCCAGGATCACGCCCCGGAAGTAGGGGTCGGCCAGCCGGGAGAACTCGGCGTAGCGGTACAGCACCGCGATGCCGACCAGGAAGGCTGCGACGACCCCCACGCCGCCGCCTTTCGGCACCACCCGCGTGTGCGCCTTGCGCGCGTCCGGCCGGTCCGCCGGACCCAGCCCGATCATCGCCCGCACCAGCGCCGCCGAGAGCAGCGCCAGGGCGGCGATGAACATCGCATGGTTCAACAGGGCGGCGTTGGTCAATCGGGAGCTTCCGGACAGGGGGGACTGCTAAGCGGCGCGGGGTGGGCTATAGGGTCGGCACGATGCCCTCGCAACGCTCGGTCAACCGCATCCTGCTGAACGTCGCGCTTGACGGCGTGCTCGCCGCCGTGGCGACGCCGCTCGCGCGCTACGTCGCCGACCCCGGCGGCGGCCTCTTGCATCCGCTTTGGTTCGTGGCCGGAGGGGCGATCACCCTGCTGGTCGCCGGGCTGCCGTTCCGCATGCCGCAGCAATACTGGCGATTCGCAGGCATCGAGGACCTCATGGGCCTTGTGGGCAGCAGCGTCGTGAGCGCGCTGCTGTTCGCGCTGCTGCTGGGCGCGTCCGGCTTTCCGCTGCCCACGCCGACGTTTCCGGTGGTGCACGCGCTGGTGCTCATCGTGGCGCTCGGCACGCCGCGCGTCGTGTATCGGCTGCGCCTGGCAAAGCGGGCAGGGCGGGAGGCGACGGACGCCCAATCCGTGCTGCTGGTCGGCGCGGGGGACGGGGCGGACCTGTTCCTGCGGGCGCTGGAATACGGGGAGGGCCGGGCGGCCTTCCGCGTCGTCGGGCTGCTGTCGGTGCGGGAAGGCCAGACCGGCCGCCGCATCCACGGCCACACTATCCTAGGGTCGATCGGCCAGACCGCCGCCGTCCTCGCCCGGTTGCGCGCCGAGGGCCGGCTGCCTTCCGCCCTGGTCGTCACCCAGCCCAAGCTGTCCGGCGCCCCGCTTGCGGACCTGCTGGGCCAGGCGGACATTGAGGGCGTGCCGGTGCGCCGCGTGCCCCGCCCGACGGCGCTGCAGGAGGCCGCAGGCGGCGGCGCGCTGGAGCTGGCGCCCGTCGCGATCGAGGACCTGCTGAACCGTCCGCAGGTGCCGCTCGACCGCGACGGCATGGCGCGGCTGGTGCGTGGGCGACGGGTTCTGGTCACGGGCGCGGGCGGCACCATCGGATCGGAACTGGCACGGCAAATCGCGGCCTTGGGGCCGATCAGCCTGACATTGCTGGACAACGGCGAGTATGCGCTGTGGCAGATCGACCAGGAGCTGGGCGAGTCGCATCCCGACGTGGCGCGGGAGCCGGTCATCGCCGACATCCGCGACGAGGCCCGCATCCGCGCGGTGTTCGACCGCGTGCGGCCCGGGCTGGTGTTTCACGCCGCCGCCCTCAAACACGTGCCGATGGTGGAGGCGAACCCGCTCGAAGGCCTGCTGACCAACGCCGTCGGCACCCGGCACGTGGCGGAGGCCGCGCGCGCCGCCGGCGCCGGCGCCATGGTGTTCATCTCGACCGACAAGGCGGTGAACCCCAGCAGCGTGATGGGCGCGAGCAAGCGGCTCGCCGAGATGTACTGCCAGGCGCTGGACGTGGCGGCGCGCCGCGGCGTGGGCATGCGCTGCGTCACCGTGCGGTTCGGCAACGTGCTGGGCAGCACCGGCTCCGTAGTGCCGCTGTTCCGCCGCCAGCTTGAGCGCGGCGGGCCGCTCACCGTCACCCATCCCGACATGCGGCGCTACTTCATGACGGTGCGGGAAGCGGTGGGCCTGGTGCTGCAGGCGAGCGTCGTCGGCATGGCCGACGCCACCCTGCCGACCGGCGCGCAGGGCGGCATCTTCGTGTTCGATATGGGCGAGCCGGTGCGGATCGTCGATCTGGCGCGGCAGATGATCCGGCTTGCCGGCCTGCACCCGGCCGAGGGCGAGCCGGGGCCGGGCCAGATCCCCATCCGCTTCACCGGCCTGCGCCCCGGCGAGAAGCTGTTCGAGGAGCTGTTCCACGGCAGCGAGCCGCCGGTGCCGACCGGGCATCCGGGCCTGCTGATGGCGGCGCCCCGCACCGCCGACCCGGCCATCGTCGGCAAGGCCATCGACGAGATCGCCGCCGCCTGCCGGGCCGGGCAGGCCAGCTTGGCGCTGATGCTGCTGGGCCGCATGATCCCGGAATTCGAGCACAATACCGGGGGCGCCCCCGGGCGCGTGCGCCTGCTTGGAGAGTGAAGTGGTCCAGCCGATCCCGTTCCTCGACCTGAAGGCGCAGCAGGCCCGCATCGCCCACGCGCTCCGCCCGCGGCTGGACGCCGTGCTGGCGCATTGCCAGTTCGTGATGGGGCCGGAGGTGGCGGAGCTGGAAGGCCGGCTCGCCGCCTATTGCGGGGCAAGGCACTGCGTCGGCGTCAGTTCCGGCACCGACGCCTTGCAGATCGCGATGATGGCGGAGGGCATCGGGCGTGGCGACGCGGTGTTCCTGCCGGCGTTCACCTACACCGCGACGGCCGAGGTGCCGCTCGTGCTGGGCGCCACCCCGGTGTTCGTGGACGTCGATCCCCGGACCTTCCAGATCGACCCGGCGCACCTCGCCGCCCGCGTGGCCGAAATCCGCGCCGCCGGTCGGCTGCGCCCGCGGGCGCTGGTGGGCGTGGACCTGTTCGGGCAGCCGGCCGATTGGCCCGCCTTGAACCGGATCGCCGCGGCAGAAAGCCTGTTCACCCTCGACGACTGCGCCCAGAGCTTCGGCGCGGTGCTGCACGGCGCACGGCTCGGCACGCAGGCGCAGGCCACCGCCACCAGCTTTTTCCCGAGCAAGCCGCTGGGCGCCTACGGCGATGGCGGCGCGCTGTTCACCGACGACGACACCCGCGCCGCATTGTACCGCAGCCTGCGCAGCCACGGGGAGGGCACGACGCGCTACCAGGTCCTGCGCACCGGGATGAACGGCCGGTTGGACACGGTGCAGGCGGCGGTGCTGCTGGCGAAGCTCGACGTGTTCGACGCGGAGCTGGCGGTGCGTGAGCGGATCGCCGGGGTCTATGACCGTCGGCTGGAGAACGTCGTGGTCACTCCGGCCCGCGTGCCGGACAGCGCCAACGCCTGGGCGGTGTATTCCGTGCTCTTGCCGAATGGTGCGCCGAATGGTGCGCCGGACGGTGCGGACCGAACCCGGCTGCAGGCGGTCTTGCGGGAGGCGGGGGTGCCGACCGCGATCTACTATCCCCTCCCGCTGCATCGGCAGCCGGCCTATGCCGGCCACCATGACGGCGCGGCACTGCCGGTGTCGGATGACCTGTCCGCCCGCATCCTGGCGCTGCCGATCCATCCGGACCTGTCGATAGCTGACGCCGAGCGGGTGTGCGACGCGGTGACGGCTGCGCTGGGCTGAAGCAACCGCCCTGCCAGGCCAGCGTTCCCTCGCCATGAACCAGCCAAAAGTACAGACCGACGACCCGCCTCCCGAAGGTGCCAGCCCCGACCACAATCCGACCGGCGAGACGCCGCACGGCATTCCGAAAGGGACCGAGGACAACGCTGCAAAGGCGTTGCCCACCAACGACCGCCAGGCCAGCGAGACAGCGCCCTTGAAGGACGACGCCAGCCGTTAAAAGCCGGCCCGCGTCCATAAGAACGTCAGTTCATGCTTGTTATGGAACAGGTGCACCAGTCGTCCATGCGACAGGGTGGAGAATTTGGCAGCCGTCGCATGGTCCGTGGCTCCTTGGAACTTCACCGTGCAGACAATGCGATTGGCGGCCTCCGCCGCGATCCAGCGTTCCATCAAATCCAACATCCGCACTGGGTAGGCGACCACGTCGCACACCAGCCAATCCACCGGTTCAGGAGCCGTCGCAAAGGCGCTTTCAATCACCTGCTCCACCCCGGGCATCGCAGCAATGCGTGGATCGAGCGGCGCCTTGTCCACGGCCCGGACCGACGCTCCCAAGCTGGCCAGCGCCCAAGTCCAGCCACCTGGCGAGGCACCGAGGTCCAGGCATCTGTGTCCGGGGCCGGGATGCACGCCAAGCCGGGTCAACGCCTCCCATAGTTTCAGGTACGCGCGGCTGGGAGGGCCGATATGGTCCTCCTCGAAACGACATTCCCCCATTGCGAATGGGCTGGTCTTGGTCGGGCTTGCCAACATCCTGTCGCGGTCCAGCAAGGTCCAGGCGCCGAGATGCGAGGTCGGCGCGGGTTCGGGGAAACGCAGCGGACGCGCGCGGACCGGAGGAAGGCATGATCCGATCAACGCGGTGCGGCGATGGTGCAGGACAGCGTAGGCGGACCAGTTGCGTTGCTGATCCCGCAACAGCCCGGCCGCAGCCTTGATCGACGCGACCGGGTGCACTTGCGGGGCGGTCCAGACATCGAGCGCCCAGACGCTCGCAACCGGCGGGTCGGGTGATAGCGCCAGGCGGCCGTGCCATGTGCTGATGGCAACGCCGGCCTGGGCCAATTCCTCCGCAAGCGGCTGCTCCAAGCCCTCGGCCGCCAGGTAGGCGCCGCCGACCGGCATCGGTCCGGTCAACGGCGGCGAAGCGCGGACACGCCCAGCAGCGCCCAGCCCAGCATCAGCAGGGTGCCGCCCACCGGCGCCAACGTGCCCAGATGCGGGCCGCCGAGCGCGCCCGCATAGACCGTGCCGCAGAACAGCAGCGTGCCGAGCGCGAACGCCGCGCCCGCCGCATGCGCCAGCCCGCCCCCGCGCGCGCCCCACAGGCCGCAGCCCAGCAGCGCCAGGGCGTGCCAGCCCTGCATCTGCACGGCGCTGGCGATGGCGCGGGCCTCGTTGGCTTCCACCGGCAGGTGCGCCGCCCCGGCCGCGGCTGCCACCGCCAGCAGCCCAGCCAGCCCGCCCAGCGCCACCCAGCCGCGATACGAATCCGTGCTCATGGCTGCCATTTACCCGCGGCGGGCCGGTTCCGCCATCGTGCGGTTCAGTGTAGCCTGCGTGGATGCCCCGCGGAGACCTGTTTCCCGAGATCGGACCGTTCGAGACCGGCTACATGCCGCTGTCCGGCGGGCACGTGATGTATTGGGAACAGGTGGGCGCGGCGCACGGTCAGCCGGTGCTGTTCCTGCATGGCGGACCCGGCGCCGGGGCGGGCGCGGTGCACCGCCGATTTTTCGACCCGCATTTCTGGCGCGTGGTGATCTTCGACCAGCGCGGCGCCGGGCGCTCCCGCCCCTTGGGCAGCCTGGCGCACAACACCACGCCCGACCTCGTGGCCGACATCGAAATGCTGCGCCGCCATCTCGGCATCGAGCGTTGGCTGCTGTTCGGCGGGTCCTGGGGGTCCACCCTGGCGCTCGCCTACGCGCAGGCCTATCCGAACCGGGTGCGCGGCCTCGTCCTGCGCGGCGTGTTCCTGGGCCGGCGGGCCGAGGTCGAGTGGTTCCTGCACGGCCTGGGCGCGGTGTTCCCGGACGCGCACGCGGCGTTCGTGGGCCACCTGACGCCGGACGAGCGGCACGACGTGCTCGGCGCCTATCTGAGGCGCCTGACTGATCCGGACCCAGCCGTGCACCTCGCCGCTGCCCGGGCCTGGTCGGTCTATGAAGGGTCCTGCAGCACGCTGCTGCCCAGCCCCGACACGGTCGCGTCGTTCGCGCAGGACCGCACGGCGCTGGGCCTCGCACGGATCGAGGCGCATTACTTCGCCCATGACCTGTTCCTGCCGGAGGGCGGGCTGCTCGGCGGCATGCACCGGATCGGTCATCTGCCGGCCGAGATCGTCCAGGGCCGCTACGACATGATCTGCCCGGCGCGCACCGCCTTCGAGCTGGCGGCGTCGTGGCCGGCCGCCCGGCTGACCGTCATACCCGACGCCGGGCACTCGGCGTTGGAGCCGGGCGTGCGCCGGGCCTTGGTGTCCGCCGTGGAGCGATTCCGCACCGCCCGTTGACCGACGCTGACCGACAGGCATCTCGCCGCCCATAGCCGATGCTGCGCCTCACCGTTCCGTTCGTTGCGAAACCGGTTGACGCCCCCACCGTCATTCGGTATCACCGAAAAGTGAACCTTTGGATGCCTAGTAGCGCCGGGGTTCATCGTGGCCGAGGGCTTGGCTTCTGAGCCTTGTCTGGCGGCTCAGCGTGGTCAGCAAACGGGAGAGGCGAGTTGGCAACACTGACAGTAGGCACGAATCAGCGGTTCCAGCACATCGCCGATGCCGTCGCGGCGGCGCGGGACGGCGACGTGGTCGCCGTGGAAGCCGGCACGTACCTGAACGACTTCGTGACCGTCACCCACAAGATCACGCTGCAGGGCGTGAGCGGCATCGTGCGGATGGTCGCCACCGTGCCGCCGACGAATGGCAAGGCCATCCTGACGACGGCCAGCGACGTGACGGTTGACCACTTCGAGTTCTCGGGCGCTCAGGTCGCCGACAAGAACGGCGCGGGCATCCGCTACGAGGCGGGCAATCTGACGATCACCAACTCGTATTTCCATGACAACGAGAACGGGCTGCTGGGCGCGGCCAATGCCCAGGGGACGATCACCATCAGGAGTTCGGAGTTTGGGCACAACGGCAACGGCAACGGCCTGACCCACAACATCTATGTCGGCGCGGTTAAGCAGCTTACGATCCAGGACAGCTACATCCACGACGCCGTCGTCGGGCACGAGGTCAAGAGCCGGGCGCTGAGCACGACCATCACCGGGTCACGCATCCAGAACAACGCCGGCACGGCAAGCTATGAGATCGACTTGCCGCAAGGCGGCAATGGGCTGATCCAGGGCAACCTGATCCAGCAGGGGGCGAACACCTCCAATCCCGTGATGATCGCGTTCGGGGAAGAGGGCAAGCTCAACGCCAATTCCACCCTGGTCGTGCGCGGCAACACCATCGTCAACGACAAGGCTGGCGGCGTTGCCGTGTGGAACGCGACCAGCGGCCCGGCGACGATGGACGGCAACCAGGTCTATGGCCTGGGCAGCACGGCCAAGACGCTCGGCCCGGTCGGGCAGACGGGGACGACGGCGCTGGCCGCCCGGCCGGTGCTGAGCCTGGCCTCGCCGGTCGGCGACAGCCAGCACAGCATCGGGTTCAACCTGTCCGAGGATTATTGGCAAGGCGATGCGCAGGCGGTCATCAGCATCGACGGAAAGCAGATCGGCGCGCAGGCCGTCACCGCGTCGCATGCGCTCGGCCAGGAGCAGACGATCTCCTTCCTGGTTCCGTTGTCGGCCGGACCGCACAGCGCGTCGGTGGCGTTCGTGAACGACGCCTGGGGCGGGACCGCCGCGACCGACCGCAACCTGTATATCGACTCGATGGATGTGGACACGCAGCATATCGTCGTGGGCGCGGCGCTCTACTCCAACGGGGCGCAGTCCTTCGCCATTCCGGCCCCGGTGGGAACCGCGCTCACCGGCGGCACCTCCGCAAACGCGCCGTCCATCCTGCCGAGCCGCTAGCCGGCCATTCCGCCGGCGGCTGGACGCTGCCGGCGCTGATCATCCAGCCAGGGCCGCGGTGACGCGCCGGGCGAATGCGGCCGGATCGGACGGCATCTCCCCGTCCTGCACCCGGGCGAGGTCAAGCAGGGTGTGCGCCGTGTCGGTCAGGTCCGCGCCGGCCTCAAGCTGCCTCGACAGGCTGTGGATCAGCGGATGGCGCGGGTTCACCTCCAGCGCCGGCGGCAGTCCCATGCCGGCCTGCCCGTGCCGCCGCATCAGCCGCTGCATCTGCAGGTCCGGGCCGAACCCCGCGGCAGCCAGCACCACCGCGCTGTCGACCAGCCGGTCGGTCGCGCGCACCTCGCCCACGGCGTTGCCCAGCGCCGCTTTCAACGCGGGCAGCAACTTGTCCACGTCGGCGGCCTCTCCCTCCGGTTCGGCCGTGACCGGCAGCTTCGACAGGTCGATGCCGCCCTGTGTCACGCTGCGCAGCGGTTTGCCGCCCCAATCCGCCAGCCGCTCCGGCCAGAAGGTATCAACGGGATCGGTCAGCAGAAGCACCTCGACGCCGCGGGCCTTGAACCCTTCCACCTGCGGCGACCGGGCGAGCGCATCGGCGTCATCGCCGGTCAGGATGTAGATCGCGTCCTGCTCCGGCTTGATGCGCTCGACGTAGCCGTCAAGCCCGGTCCAGCCTTCCTGGGCGGACGAACGGAACCGCATCAGCGAGGCCAACTCCGTGCGGTGCTCGGAATCCTCCCAGACGCCCTCCTTCAGGACCGCGCCGAAATTCTCCCACAGCTTGGCGAAGTCGTCCGCATCCTTGGCGCGCGTCTTCAGCTCGCCCAGCACGCGGTTGGTCACCGCCTTGCGGATGCGGGCCAGCACCGGCGTCGCCTGCAGCATCTCGCGGCTGACGTTCAGCGGCAGATCCTCGGTATCGACCACGCCCTGCACGAAGCGCAGCCAGGGCGGCAGCAACCCGGCCTCGTCGGTGATGAACATGCGGCGGACATGCAGGCGCACGCGGCTTTCGCGTACGCCCTCGACCGCCTCGAACGGCCGGGCACCCGGCACGAACAGCAGCGCCGAGTACTCCAGCGCGCCCTCCGCTCGCCAATGCAGCGTGGCCCAGGGTTCGTCATACTGGCCGAGATGCCGGTAGAAATCCTTGTACTGCTCCGGCGTCACCTCGGCTTTCGGCTTGCGCCACAGCGCGGTGCCGGCGTTGGCCGGGCGGTCCTCGCCTTCGGTCGCGACTGTGATCGGCACCGTGATGTGGTCCGCCCACTTGCGCACGATCGTCTCAAGCCGGATCGGCTCCAGGAACTCGTCGGCGTCGGGCTTGATGTGCAGCAGCACGCTCGTGCCTGGTGCGTCCCTGGTCGCCGGGGCGAGTGTGAAGGCGCCTGCGCCGTCCGACGCCCAGGTCCACGCCTCCTCTGATCCGGCACGGCGGCTCGTGACCTCCACGCGGTCGGCCACCATGAACGCCGAGTAGAAGCCGACGCCGAACTGGCCGATAAGGCTCACCTTCTCGTCCGGCTTAGCGGCTGCGGCCGCATCGCCGAAGCGGCGGGTGCCGGAGCGGGCGATGGTGCCGAGGTTCGCCGACAGCTCCGCCTTGTCCATGCCGACGCCGCTGTCGGCGATCAGAATCGTGCGCGCGGCCTTGTCCGGCACGATGCGGACGCCGGCGTCGGGCGGCAACGCAAGGGCAGGCACGGTGAGCGCCTCGAACCGGCGGCGGTCGGTGGCGTCCGCGGCATTGGCGACCAGTTCGCGCAGGAAAATCTCGCGGTCGGAATAGAGCGCATGCACCACGAGGTCGAGCAGGCGGCCGACTTCCGCGCTGAATTCATGGGTTTCGGTTTGCATGTCGGTCATCGCGATCTCCTCCCAAGCTGCCGATTTGCCGATGCTGCGCCGCGGCGGCCTCAGCGGGGCCATATGCCGCGCGGTTTCCGGCTTTTCAATGGGTTGGCGGCCCCGGTCAGGTGTCCTGAGTATCCGCCCCGCTGCCCCGGCCGGAGACGCCGGCCCGACTCGGCGCGTCGGCGCCCGGCTTGACCGTGCGGGACTCCGCCGCCAGCTCGTCGTCGTCTTGCGGTTCCGGGGCGGCGGTGGTCGCCGGGTCGTCGCGATGCTCCTCCAGCACGGCAATCACCGCCTGCGGGTCGGCCCGCTCGGCCGCGGCAAACAGCTGCTCGGCCTCATCCTCGTCGCCTGCCGCCTGGGCGCGCAGGGCCTGTTCTGCCAGTTGCCGCGCCGCCGCGTGCTTGCCGCCGGCGCCGTCGGCCTGATCGAGGTCGTCGCTCATGAAAATCTCCCCAGCAAAGATTGCGTCGCCCCGATTTGGCCTGGCCGTCACGGAGCGGTGTCCCGCCGCGCCTTGGACCACAAAACCCTGTTGCCAGCAAAACGCCGGCAAATGGAAAGGAACGGCGTGGATGCCGCGACCAAGCGCGCGGAGCCCCCTCGGCCGCAGCGCCGTGCAGCCTGTTGGCGCTTGCGCAAAATGAACTGGGTCCGACTATGGCCGTTATGGGCCATGGAGGCGGCATGTATGCAGAATACCGTTGAAATCCGGAAACTGGATCCGCACGACCCCTTGCCAGATGGGCGGGCGCATCGTGTCATCGTCCTGCGCCGCTTTGACGAGGACGATCCTCGCAAGATCGTGACCGAAATCACCCTAACGGGATCGCCGGGCCATTCCGAGGTGGTTCGGCCCGCAGACGCGGATGGTTCTGCGATGTCGCTGGACGAGGCGATTTCAGCCGCGCAGAGAGTGGCTGAGTCGGAGGGCATCAGCCAGGTGTTCGTGCTGGATCGCACGGCCGGGCGGCTGGAGCATGACCTCATAGAGCATGCGGGCGACCATAGCTTCCCTGGCAGGGCGCTGGACGACACCGATCCCGAGGACGGCGAGAGCGGGCAGGACATGCGGCCCTAGACGCCGTAAACGGGCCGCGGCCATGCCCGATTTTAGCCATATGACGGGTTCACATGGCTCGACTTCTTCTCGCAGCCGCATTAAGGCGCGTGGCCTTGTCGAAAGTCGAGGCCACCCACTTACTGTCCTGAACCAAACATGATTGCCTTTTTATGTAGCGCCCAACGCTTATCTTCCCCTCTCTACCATAAGGCCCCCATTCCGGGTGCGGCCCTCAACAAGAAGAGAAATCCTGATGCCTGATACCGGGCTAGACCTGTCCACGACGGGACGGCGTGTTGGCGTGCTTGTCGTGGGCCTCGGCGGCGCCGTCGCCACCACGGCGGCAGCAGGCATCGAGATGCTGCGTGCCGGCTCGAACGACATGGCGGGCCTGCCGCTGGCGGGCGTGGGCGCTGCTGGAATCGCGGCCTACCGCAACCTGCACTTCGCCGGCTGGGATCTGCATGGCGAGAACTTGGAAAGCGCGGTGCGGGAGCATCGCGTGCTCGACCGCGAGCAGTCCGAGCTGGTGGCGCCGGCGCTGCGCGGGATGACGCCCTGGCCCGCCGTGGGCAGCGTCGATTTCTGCAAGAACGTGGACGGCGCCAACAAGGTCGCCGCCGGGTCGCACCGGGAGGCCGTGGACCGGATCCGCGACGACATCCGCCGCTACCGCGAGACCTCGGGCATCGAGAACCTGGTGGTCGTGAACCTGGCGTCGGTTGAGCGGTGGCCTGACAAGGCGGCAGGCGCGCTGCATACGCCGGAGGGCTTCGAGAAGGGCCTCGACAGCAGCGACCCGGCCATCAGCCCAGCCATGCTGTACGCCTATGCCTCCATCGTCGAGGGTGTGCCTTACGGCAACTTCACGCCGAGCCTGGCCGCGGACATCCCGGCTCTCACCATCTTGGCCGAACGCCGCAACGTCCCTGTCGCCGGCAAGGACGGCAAGACGGGCCAGACCTTCATCAAGACCGTCCTCGCCCCGGCGTTCCGCAGCCGCAGCCTGTACGTGGAAGGCTGGTTCAGCACCAACATCCTCGGCAACCGCGACGGCCTGGCGCTGGACAATCCCGACAGCTTGAAAAGCAAGCTGAACACCAAGGGGTCGGTGCTCGACGACATCCTGGGCTATCCCGTCGAGGATCACATCGTCGATATCCGCTACTACAAGCCGCGCGGCGACAACAAGGAAGCATGGGACAACATCGACCTCGTCGGCTTTCTCGGCCAGAAGATGCAGATCAAGGTCAACTTCCTCTGCCGCGACAGCATTCTCGCGGCCCCCCTGGTTATCGAGATCGCCCGGGTGCTCGACCTGGCCCGGCAACGCGGGGCGGGCGGCATCCAAGAGCAGCTCGGCTTGTTTTTCAAAGCACCGATGACTCCGGCCGGGAAGCGGGAGGAGCACAGCTTCCCCGTGCAGGAACGTGCGCTGCTTGACTGGCTGGCCGCCTGACGTGGGTGCCGTGGTTTAGCAGCATGCTGGATGATGTCAGTGGCCAGGCATCCAGCCTGGCCGAGTTCGTGCCGCTCGCAACCGAGCTTGGCGACTTGAAGCGCATTCGGGATGCGTCCGGTCCCGACAGCCTGGCCTCCCGGCTGTTCCGCAAGGCATGGGGCGCTTTGCTCGCGGGGCAGGCTGCGTCGGATGTCGCGTTGCTGACGACCGCCGATGCGGTTGCGGCCGTGCGCCTCGGCGGCATCGACCGCGCTGTGTTGCTCGCTGTTGGGTTGACCGACGCCGAGGCGGTTGAGGTGGCGGCGCGCTCCTTCGATGAGGTGTCGCGCCCAATCGATGGCACGTTGGCGGCGCGCCTTCGGGGGCAGCTTGGTCAAGCCCTTTGGTCCGAGGCGGCGCCGGAATTCGCCGAGGCGCTCATCCGCCAGCCCCGTGCCGGCGCGACGTGCCCGGGCAAGCCGCGCCTTGTTCTGGAGCCGCCCGAAGGCCACGGCGACCATTGCCTGGCCGTGGCGGTGCTGGCAGTCATTCTGTCGCCGCGCTACGGTGCCGATCCGGCGGCGGCGTTTCTGGCCGGCATGGCGCACCACCTGCACAATGCCCGGCTGCCTGACAGCGGGTTTGCCGGGGAGCTGCTGCTGGGCCGTCATCTCGGCCCAATCATGCAGCGGCTGTTCGCCCGCGAGCTTGCGACGCTTCCTGCACTGCTGTCCGAGGCGACCGCTGCCGCCTTGGCTGCCATCCCGGACGCCTCGACGGCGGTGGGTCAGGCGTTTCACGCGGCCGACGTGATCGACCGTGTGCTGCAGATGCGGCACTACGACCAGGTTGCCCGCTTCACCGTGGATCAGGCGTTGGACGACATGGACCTGGTGCACGCCGGCCCTACCCAGAGCTTCCACCAAGCGGTGCTGCGGGACGCCAAGCTGCCGTGACGCAGTGGCCGGACGGCGCATTGTTAAGTCCGACCTCCGCTCAGCCTTTGGCCGCTGACACGCCGCACTCCCTTGCCGCCGGCCTGGAACGCTGGCCGGTCGTCTCGGACATTCCGTTTCTGCGGGCCGACCGTCGCGACCTGGCGGACGCTGTGCTCGCGGCGCTCGACGCGCGCGACGCGCGACGGGCGCTGGTGCTTCTGCTGGGCGACCAGGACAACTGGGCACGCACGCCTCCGCCTTCGGAGGACGACCGGGCCGCGCTGGTGCGTCGGCCGGAGGCGTACACCTTCCGCACGGCGATGGAGGCCTTGGCATTCGGCGCGGTCGGCACTTACTTCGCGCATCGCTGGTCGGACCCGACGTTCCTGTCCGGCCTGGCGCTGGCCGAGGCCCATTGGAACGATCCGTCCTGCGTGTTCGAGCTGGCGTGCGGGGCCGGGCATTACCTGCGGGAGTTCGCCCGCTTCGCCCCTCTCGTCGCTGGCGCGGACATCGTCTTCGCCAAGCTCTGGCTGGCGCGCCGCTACCTGGCGCCGACGGCAAGGCTGGTGTGCTTCGACGCGGCGGCGCCCTGGCCGTTGGCCAAAGCCTTTGCCGAATTGGTGTTCTGCCACGACGCATTCTACTTCCTGCCGGACAAGCCGCACGTGGCGGCCGAGATGCTGCGGGTCGCCGGCCCAGATGGCCGCGTGCTGGTCGGGCATGCGCACAATGCCTTGGTGGACAACCTGTCCGCCGGCGAGCCGCTTCCGCCGGCCGGCTACGCCGCGCTGTTCGGAAGGCCGCTGCTGTATGACGACCGGGAACTCACGGAGGCGCTGATCGAGATGCGGGCGCCGGTGCCGGATGATGCGGACGAGATCGCCGACGCCCCGGCCGTGGCATGGGCGACCGGCTCCGCCGCGCCGCGCGCGCTTTCGGGTGGGCTGACCATGCCGCAGCCGGGGGCGGTGCTGCGCCGCAACCCGCTGTATGTCGGGCCGGAGATCCAGTGGCCCTCGGAGCGTTACCAGCGGGAGTACGGGCCGCTTGCGACCTACCCGCTGCGGTCGGATGCGCCGGAGCGGGCGGTGGCCGGAGCGGATGCCGCGACGGACCGCTTCGCCCGGCGCCGCGTGCTCCTGGACCTGCCGCAGCAATGGTGACGACTCTCGGCTGGGGCATCGCCGGGTGTGGCTGGGTGGCGCGGGACTATGCCGGCCCGGCGATCCAGGCGTCGTGCAACGGGCACCTGGCCGCCCTGTTCGACCCTTCCGCCGCGTCGCTGCAGCAAGCCTCCAAGCTGTTCGGCGCGCCCGCCCATGCGAGCCTTGATGATTTCCTCGCGACGCCCGGCCTCGGCGCCGTTTATGTCGCGGCGCCCAACCACGCGCACCGCGCGCTGGTCGAGGCCGCCGCCGCGGCCGGCTTGCCCGTGCTGTGCGAAAAGCCGATGGCGACCACGATGGCGGATGCCGAGGCTATGGTCGCCGCGTGTGACCGCGCCGGGGTGCTGTATGCCACTGCGTTCGACCAGCGGTTTCACGCGGCGCACCGCACGCTGGCGGCCCTGGTCGCCGAGGGCCGGCTCGGCACCGTCACCACGATCCGCATCGTCTATGCCTGCTGGCTGCCGGCCGATTGGGCCGCGGGCGGGGTGGGGGACAACTGGCGCATCGACCCGGCGCGTGCGGGCGGCGGCGCGCTGATGGACTTGGCGCCGCACGGCCTCGACCTGTCGTCCTTTCTGTTGAACGAAGACTTGGTGGATGTCGCCGCCATCGGCCAGGCCCGCGTGCACCGCTACACCGTCGAGGACGGGGCCTTGCTGATGGCGCGGTCGCGCTCCGGGGTGATGGTGCAGATGCACGTCGCCTACAATTGCCCGGAGACCCTGCCGCGCCGCCGCCTTGAGGTCGTGGGCACGGCGGGGCAGGCGGTCGCCACCGACACCATGGGGCAGACCGCCGGCGGCACGCTGGACTGGATCGACGCGGCGACCGGCGTGACGCAGCCCATCCCCGTTCCCGGCGCCGAGCGTTCGCCGTTCCTCAACCAGGTCGAGAGCTTTGCCGACGCCGTGCTGGGCGCGCAGCCTTTCGCATTCAGCGCCGCACGCGATCTGGGCGTCATGGCGTTGGTGCTGCGGGCGCAAGCGATGGCCCGACCCCCAGACGGCGCCTGAAGCTGCACATCCATGGCGTTACCCCGCCCTACCCAGATCGAGCGATGACAGACCATTTCCTGCCGCCCACCCTGCCCGACGCCGCAGCCGCCTACGTCGCCTCCATGCCGGAAGGGCGGGTCGAGCTGTTCTCCTTGTCGCCGCTCGACCGCACCGGCGTGCCTTGCTGGAACGCGATCTTCCTGAACCGGGACGGCACGCGCTGGCATGGGGTGGCGCCGCACGGCGTCGGCTACGGCGTGGACGACGACGGCGCCATCATCGGCACCACGGGAGAACTGGCGGAGGCGGCGCACTCCGCGACCGAGATCCACCGCATGCAGCGCAAGCGTGCCAGCTTCCACGCCTTGCGGGCCGAGGTCGGCGCACGGCATGCCGCCGACCCCCTGACCTTGTGCCTGCCGGCTGGCAGCCTGGTCGATGGCGATACCACCTTGGAGTGGGTGCCGGCCCGCCGTTGGCCCGGCGGGGAAACGGTGTGGCTGCCCATCGACATCGCGGCGTGCTCGGTGGGCGACCTGTCCTCGGGCTACGTGCCGTTCACGACGCCGATCACCAACGGGCTGGGCGCCGGGCCGACGCTTGATTTCGCCATTGGGCACGGGCTGTGCGAGCTGCTGCAGCGGGACGGCAACGGGACCGGGTTCCGCGCGATGGACCGCGGCATCGCGCTCGACCTGGGCGACGGGCCGGCCGACCCGCGCACCCGGGCCTTGCTCGACCGGCTGCGTGCCCTCGGCATCGACGTGATCCCGAAATTCGCCACGACCGAGTTCGGCACCGCCAACGTGTACTGCGTCGGCGCGGAGCGCGACGGGGTTGCGGCGCCCTACCCGATCATGGTGACGGCGGCGGGTGAGGCGGCGTCGCTCGACCGCGAGCACGCGCTGCGCAAGGCGGTGTTCGAGTTCGCCGCCGCCCGGATGCGCAAGGTGTTCAGCCACGCACCGCTGGCCGACATCGCCGGCGTGGCGCCGCCGGGCTACCTGGAACGGTTCCGCGCCTACCATACCCTGGGAGGAGAGGAGAGCCGCAGCCTGCGCGCCATGGTGGAATGGCTGGGGCTGGACCAGGGATCGCTGAAAAGCCTGCTGGCCGACACCGTGCTGTCCCGGCGCGGCGTGCAGCGGTTCGATGCGCTGCCGACCTGGGACGGCCCGCTGTCCGGCACCGGGCTGGTCGAGGAGCTGGCCCGACGCCTCGCCTCGGCCGGCATGGAGATCCTCTACTTCGACTACTCGCCGCCGCATGCGCCCGGCGTGCATGTGGTGAAGGCGGTGGTGCCGGGCCTTGAGGTCGAGACCATGAGCTATCACCGCATCGGCGAGCGCGGGGTGCGCAGGCTGATGGAGCGCGGCAGCCCGCTGGTCGGCATGGGCACGCCGCCGGCGGGCGCCGCGCCGGTGCGCTTGCCGCCCGGCGCCGCGGAGCGCCTGGGCGGCGATCCCTGGCTCGACATCGGAGCGGTGGACCGCATTGTCGGCGGCCTGTATCCGCTGTATCGGGAACCGGAGGTGCATAGCGCGCCCATCGCGATGGAACGGCCGTGACGCTGCGTTTTGCCTACAACACCAATGGCGCCGCCAATCACCGGCTCGACGACGCCTTGGCGCTAATTGCGGATGCGGGCTACGACGGCGTGGCGCTGACGCTGGACATCCACCATCTCGACCCGTTCGCAGAAGGTTTTGCCACCGAGCTTCGGCGGGTGGCTGGGCGGCTGCGGCAATTGGGCCTGGGCTGCGTCGTCGAGACCGGGGCGCGCTTCCTGCTGGACCCGCGGGCGAAGCACGAACCCACGCTGCTCACCGCCGACCCAGATGGGCGGGCGCGCCGGGTCGATTTCCTGTTCCGCGCGTTGGAGGTCGCCGCCGCGACGGGGGCCGACGCCATGTCGTTCTGGGCGGGCGTGCCGAAGCCGGGGGTCAGGTCCGACGACGCCCGGACCTGGCTGCGCCAAGGTGCTGAGCAGGTGGCGCGCCGGGCGGAGGCCCTGGGCACCGTCGCGGCGCTGGAGCCGGAACCTGGCATGCTGATCGAGACCGTCGATGACTGGGCCGCGCTGGACATCCCCGGGCTGCGGCTGGCGCTCGACGCCGGGCACTGCGTCGTCACCGGCGAGCGCGACCCGGCCGCAGCCGTCGCCGAGTTCGCGCCGCATCTCGGCACCGTCACGGTCGAGGACATGAAGCGCGGCGTCCACGTCCACCTGCCGTTCGGCGAGGGCGATATGGACGTGCCGGGTGTCCTGCGTGCCTTGCAGGCCATCGGCTTCCAGAAGCTGGTCTGCGTCGAGATGTCGCGGGAAAGCCATCGCGCCGACTCCATTATCCC
This sequence comes from uncultured Acetobacteraceae bacterium, assembly GCA_964236755.1. Taxonomy (GTDB): domain Bacteria; phylum Pseudomonadota; class Alphaproteobacteria; order Acetobacterales; family Acetobacteraceae; genus CAHJXG01. The sequence continues at coordinate 17,479 of CAXSHI010000008.1, read as the reverse complement.
GGCGTCGCTGGCCTACCTGAGGGCCGCCGCATGAGGATCTGCTTCGTCAGCCGGCGGTTTTTCCCGGCGATTTCCGGCATGAGCGTCTATGCGCTGAACCTGCTCCGCGAGCTGGTCGCGGCCGGGCACGACGTAGCGATGATCAGCCAGTACCGCGGCGATGCGTTCGGCCGCCAGGTATACGGCGGCGGGCCGCCGCCCACCGTGCCCGGCGTGCGCGTCATCGGCCTGGAGCAGCTCGGCGAGCAGGACGGCGGCGACTTCGAGCGCGATGTGGCCGCCATGGTGGAAGCCGTGGCGGCCGAGCATGCGCGCCAGCCCTTCGACGTGCTGCACGCGCAATACGGCTATCCCTGCGGCTGGGCGGTGCTGGAAGCCTCGCGCCGGCTCGGCGTGCCCAACGTGGTGTCGATCCAGGGTGGCGACGGGCACTGGGTCGGCAGCTGCTGTGAAACGCACCGGCTGGCGATGACCCGGGTGCTGGACCACGCCAACGCCGTGCTGATCGGCTGCGAGTCCTTTGCGGACGAAGTGGTGCAGCGCCTCGGCACCGACCGGGACCGCTTCACCATCGTGCCCGGCGCCGTCGATATCGAGCGGTTCCACCCGGACATTGCCCATGCGGAGGGCGATCCGCCCGTCATGCTCTACCACGGGCGCGTCGATGCGCGAAAAGGCGTGCTGGATTTGATGGACGCCGCGCGCCAGTTGCGCGAGAGCGGGGACCGGTTCCGGCTGCTGATCTCCGGGATCGGGCCGACGTTTGAGGAAACCGCCGCCTCCATCCCCTTGCTGGGTTTGCGGAGCCTGGTGGAGATGACCGGTTATGTCGAATATGCCGACGTGCCGGCGGTGTATCGCCAGGCCGATATCTTCGTCTCTCCCACCTACGCCGAAGGGTTCAGCAACACGATCCTGGAGGCGATGGCGACCCGGCTCGCCGTCGTGTCCTGCCGGTCCGTCGGCGTGGTCGATTGCATCCGCGACGGCGAGAACGGCTTGCTGACCGAACCCGGCGACCGGAACGGCCTGGCGGAGGCCCTGCGGCGCGTGCTGCGCGATGCGCCGCTCCGCCGGCGCTTGGCGGATGCGGCGCTGCGGGAGTGCCGCGCCGTTTATTCATGGTCCGAGGTCGGCCGTCAGATCATGAACGTTTACGCGGAGGTCGCCGGGCAGAAACCGGACCTGGATTGGTCACCGCAACTGCCCGTCACCCCCTGTCGATTCCGTACTGAGCCACATCTTCTATAGATGCCCACCGCACTGGTTCTGTCTCCACACCTCGACGACGCCGCGTTCTCCTGCGGAGGGCTGATGGCGCAACTGGCCGATGCCGGGTGGCGCAGCGTCATGGCCACGGCGTTCACCGCGACCGTGCTGCCGGCGACGGGGTTCGCGCTGTCTTGCCAGCTCGACAAGGGCTTGGGGCCGGACGTCGACTACATGGCAGTGCGGCGGGAGGAGGATCAGGCAGCGGCTGCCATCCTGGGCGTGACCGATCTGCGTTGGCTTGACCTGCCGGAGGCGCCGCATCGGGGCTACGCCTCCGCCGCTGCGCTGTTCGGGGCGATCCAAGCGGACGATGCGGTGTGGCGTCCGCTTGCGAAGGGAGTTGCGGCCTTGATAGGGGAGTTGCAGCCGGACCTGGTCTTGGCGCCGCAGGGCCTCGGCAACCACGTGGACCACCGGCAGATGATCCGGGCCGTGCAGCAGGCGGGGCCGGAACATCTTGCCTTCTATCGGGACACGCCCTACGCACTTCGCGAGACAAATGCGGTTTCGGATCATGTGATGCCGGGACTGCGTGAGTGCGCGCCTGAGATTGCCGCCGGGCTAGAGCGCAAGATCGCGGCGTCCTGCGCCTATCGCAGCCAGATCGGCTTCCAATTCGGCGGACCCGCCCCGCTGGAGGCGGCGCTGCGAGAGTTTGCCGTGCGTGAGGGCCAGGGCCGCCCGGCGGAACGCTTCCTGGCGTCGCCCGCTGCCTTGGATCTGCTGTCGGGCAGCCATTAGGCGGCCATATTGTAGGGGTAAGATCATTGCCGTCTCACCTCTTCTCAGGGCACAGGCCGAATCGGCAATGAAGATGCAACCGCTCCGCGACTCGCTTCCCCTGGACCAGGCGGCGGCAAGCTTTTGCCAGGTCAGCACGCTCCGTGCCGCGCCGGGCCGGCTGCGGCGGGCGACGTTCATCGTGCCTATCCTTGGCGCCACGGCGCTGGCGACCGCGCTGGCCGCCTGGCTCTCGGCGGGCATCGCCGATCCGCTGCGCTGGCCCCTGCTGGCGCTGCTGGCGGTCAACGTCCTGTATGCGGCGCTGACGGGCTGGCCGACGGTGCTCGGCTTCCTGGCCCGGTTGTCCGGCCGCACGCTGCAAGTCGCAGCAGCGCCGTCCGGGCAAAGCCGCACGGCGTTGGTCATGCCCATCCATCAGGAAGACCCAAGCACCGTGTTCGCCGCGATGGGAGTGATGTCCCAGGCGATTGCCGCCTCAAGGCTGCAGAACATCGACCTTTTCGTGCTGTCCGACACGCATGATCCCGCCATCGCGGCAGAGGAGATGCGGGCGTTCGCGGCGCTCCGTGCCCGCGCGCCGACGCTGCGCTACCGGCGTCGCACCAGCAATGCCGGCCGCAAGGTGGGCAACCTTCTGGAGTTCTGCGCGACCTGGGGTGGCCACTACGACTACATGGTCGTGCTCGACGCCGACAGCCTGATGGGAGCCGGCGCGGTCGCGACCTTGATCGGCTTGATGGACGCGAACCCCAGAGTCGGCATGGTGCAGACCGTGCCCTATCCCGTGGGGCGGGAAACGCTGTTCGCCCGCGTGCAGCAATTCGCAGCGCGGCTTTATACGCCGATGCTGGTCGAGGGCCTGACATTCTGGCAGCAGGGCGACGGGAACTACTGGGGCCACAACGCCATCGTGCGCATCGCGCCCTTCGTCGCGCATTGCGGCCTGCCCGTCCTGCCGGGGCGGGAGCCGTTCGGCGGCGAGATCCTGTGCCACGACGTGGTGGAGGCCGGGCTGATGCGCGGCGCCGGCTGGGACGTGTGGGTGCTGCCGCAGGTCATGGAAAGCTATGAGGCGCTTCCGGCCAACCTCGTCGATTTTGCCAGCCGGGAGCGCCGCTGGTGCCAGGGCAACCTGCAGCATGCCCGGTTGCTGAACCGGCCGGGTCTGCGGCCAGTCGGCCGGTTTCACCTGGCCTATGGCGTCCTGCACTACATCTCGGGCCCGCTGGCGGTGCTGTTCCTGGCGCTCGCGACGCTGGATTCGGCGATGGGCGGCAGCTTCGTGCCGGCGGTGCTGCTCGGGACCGGGGCTGTGCACGGCGCTCTCGCTGTGCTGGTGCTCGCCCTGCTGTATGCCGGCAAGCTGCTGAGCCTGGGCACGGCGCTGTTCGACGACCGGGAGGCCCAGTCCTACGGCGGCCGCGTCCGCCTGATCGCCAGCGCGGCGCTCGAGCAGGTGGCGGCACTCGGGATCTCGGCCATGCTGATCGTGTTCTACACCCGCTACGTCATGGCCTTGCTATTCGGCCAGACGGTTCGCTGGGACGCACAGCCGCGCGACGACCGTGGCGTCTCCTGGGCAGAGGGCTGGATGCGGCTGCGGGGCACGCTGCTGGCGGGGCTGGGCTGGCTCCTGCTGCTGCTGCACGCTGATGTGGCGATGCTGACGTGGTGCGCGCCGCTGGTGTTCGGGCTGTTCCTGGCGCTGCCCATGGCGATCTGGTCCAGCCGGACGGCCCTGGGCGGCCTGGTGCGCCGGTGGGGCCTGTTCCTGACGCCCGAGGAGCTGTCGCCGGCGCCGATCCTGCGCGCGTTCCAGCGGGCGATGGCCGGGCCGCTCGTGGCGGAGCGCGCCCATTCCGCCCTGACCGCGCTGCACCTCGCGTCCAGCAGCGTGGACGGGGACTGAGCCGATGCGCTGGACCCTCGCCGCCTTGCTGCTGCTATGCGCGATGGTCGGACCGGCCTGGGCGCAGGCCGACCTGTCCGCCGCCGACCGCACGGCGATCCAGGGCGTGATCACCCGGCAGATCGACGCTTTCCGGCATGACGATGCGGACGCCGCCTTTGGCTTCGCCTCCCCTGGCATCCAGGATCAGTTCGGCACGCCGGGTCGCTTCCTCGACATGGTGCGCCGCGCCTACCCCGCCGTGCACCGGCCCCGCGCAATGGAGTTCACGGAGCTGCGGCTCGGCGAAGGTGCGGTCGTGCAGGAAGTCGAGCTGGTGGGTCCGGACGGCGCGCTCGAAACGGCGCTCTACGCGATGGAGCGAGACGCCGCCGGGACGTGGCGCATCTCCGGCTGCACCCTGGTCCCGAGTGCGCGCGTCGGCACGTGACGTGTTGTGAGTTTCAACTTGGTCCGATAGTGTATCGACGGGATCAAGGAGCACCACCATGGCCACAGCACGCACGCGACTGACCGCCCTGGCGGGGATGTTCGCGCTCCTGGCCGGAAGCGCCCAGGCCCGGGTGCTCGAGGTCGGCGATGGCAAGGCCTACAAGCTGCCGTCGCTTGCCGCCGCCGCCGCCCGGGATGGCGACACCGTCAAGATTTACCCCGGCGAGTACTTTGACTGCGCGACGTGGGAAGCCAACAAGCTGGTGGTGGAGGGTGTGGGCGATGCCGACAAGGTCGTCATCACCGACAAGTCCTGCGGCGGCAAGGCGCTGTTCATCACCGCGGGCGCCGACGTGACGATCCGCAATCTGACGCTGACCCGCGCCCGCGTGCCGGACGCGAACGGCGCGGGCATACGCGGGGAGGGAGAGAGGCTGCTGGTCGAGGGCGTGCGATTCATCAACAACCAGAACGGCATCCTGACCGGCTACGAAGGCTCGACCGTTATTGTGCGCGACAGCGTGTTCGAGCGGAACGGCACCTGCGAGAAGGCCTGCTCGCACGGCATCTACGTCGGCAACTCCAAGCTGCTGCGCGTCGAGGGGTCGCACTTCAGCGACACGCGGCAGGGCCACCACATCAAGTCGCGCGCCCAGCGGACCGAGATCATCGGCAACACGATCACCGACGGCCCCAACGGCACGGCCAGCTACCTGATCGACATTCCCAACGGCGGCTCCGCCGTCATACGCGACAACACGATGGAGAAGGGACCGCAGGCGGAGAACCGCAGCACCGCCATCGAGATCGGGGCGGAGGGCGTGACCCAGCCGACCCGGGAAATCCTGGTCGAGAACAACACATTCAAGAACGACGGCGGCTACGACACTTTCTTCGTGTCCAACTTCACCGCGACCGATGCGATGGTGCGGGGCAATCACATCTCCGGCCGGGTCAAGCCGTTGCACGGCGACGGCGAAGTGACCGCGGCGAACTGAGCCGCGATGCACCCCGTTCTTCTCGTTCCAGTTCTTCTCGCGGCCGCGCTCCTGGCCGCGGCGCCCGCGGCGGCGCGGGACCTGGCCGCCGGACCGGGCCAGGAGTTCGATCGGCCGTCGAGCGCCATCGCCGCCGCCGCGGACGGCGACACCGTGCTGATCGAGCCCGGCACCTATTACGACTGCGCCACCCTGACCGCGAACGGCGTCACCGTGGCCGGCCGCGCGCCGGGCGTCGTGCTGTCGGACAAGATCTGCGGCGCCAAGGCGATCCTGGTGCTCCAGGGCGACGACACCGTGGTGCGCGACGTGACCCTGGCGCGGGCGCGGGTGCCGGACGGCAACGGCGCCGGCGTGCGGCTGGAGGGGCAGTCGCTGCTGCTGGAGCGCGTGCAGTTCGTGAACAACGAGGTCGGCGTCCTCGCCGGCATCGGCGGACCCGGCTCGGTCCGGATCGTGCAGTGCCGGTTCGAGGGCGGCGGCGTCGCCGGCGACCGGCCCTCGGTGGCGCTGCTGGCCGGGCCGGTCGCCGTGCTTCAGGTGCAGCAATCGGTGTTCACCGGGGTCAAGGGCAGCCAGATCGGCTCGACCGCCTTGCAGACCGAACTGACCGGCAACCGGATCGAGACCTCTCGGCTGGCGGTTTCGGCGGCCGCCGGCAACCTGCTGCTGGAAGACAATGTCCTGGAGCTTGCGCGCGACAACGACGGGCGGCAGGCGGCGGTGGTGGCGAGCGGCGATACGCGCGTCGTTATGCGGCGCAACCGCCTGGCCAACGCCACCGGCCGCCCGGCGTCGCTGCTGCTGGACTGGTCGAGCGAGACGCCGAAGTTGGAGGACAACGTCGTCGTGCCGGGCGACCAGGAAGTTCGGAGCGACGGCGTGTGGCGCCACCGCGTGGGCGCGGTGCTGCATGAGGCGAAGGACAGCGTGAGCAGCCTGCTGGGCGTGGCGAAGCGGCAGGTCCTGGGCCGTTGACGGCCCGCCTCGCGGCGGCGCTGCTGTGCCTGGCCGGCCTCGTGCGGCCAGCCGCCGCCGAGGCCGGCCGCTGGGACGATTACCAACTCATCATGTGGCAGGATCAAGGGGTGGCCGGCATGGCCGGGCTGGCCCGGCTGGGTTTCAGCGGCGTGAAGCTGCGCGGCACGGGCGGCCAGATCAACCCGGCCGACGTCGCGTCGCGGCGCCAAGCGGGCCTGCCCTGGTTCATCGAGAACATCGCGACCGATTTCTACGCGCCCTACCATCGCTACGCCGAGGGCCGGGCGGTGACGTGGCTGTTCGACGCTGCGCGCGCCCGCCGCCGGCAGGTGCCGGAGGACCGCAACGTCTTCGTGCGCGCCCTGGGCCTGTCGGACCCGGCCTGGCTCGATGCGATCCAGGCGCGGCTGGCCGACGTGGTCCACCGCCAGGCGCCTGACCGCCCGCTGTTCTACAATCTCGGCGACGAGACCGGGATCGGCGACCTGTCGGCCAATTGGGATTTCGACATGTCGCCGGCTTCGCTCAAGGCCATGCGGGCTTGGCTGCAAACGCAGTATCCGGACCTCGACGCGTTGAACCGGCAATGGGGCCGCCGCTTCGAGTCCTGGGAGGAGGTCGTGCCGGACCTCACGGACGACGCGATGCGCCGGACCGACGACAACTTCTCCGCATGGGCCGACTTCAAGGCGTGGATGGACGTGGCGTTCGCCGCCGCCGTCCGCGCGGGAACGGACGCGGTGCACCGCGCCGACCCGGCCGCGCTCTCGGCGCTGGAGGGCGCGCAGGTGCCGGGCTGGGGCGGCTACGACTATGGCCGGCTGGCCCAGGCGGTGGACGTAATGGAGATCTACGACTCCGGCAACTCGCTGGACCTCGCGCATGCGATGAACCCGGCGCTGATCCCGCTTCACACGATGTTCGAGACCGGATTGCGCGCCGACCATGCGGCCTGGCGCGACCTGCTGCGCGGCGGGCGTGGCCTGATCGTCTGGGACGAGCTGAACGACACGGTGCGTCCAGATGGCGAGCCGGGTCCGCGCGGCCGGGCACTGGCTTCGCTGGTGGCCGGCCTGCGTGTCGTCGCCCCGGCGCTGATCGCCAGCCGGCCGGCGGCCGGTCCCGTCGCGATGCTGTACTCCCAGGCGAGCTTCCGCACCCGCTGGATGCTGGACCAGCGGCCCCGCGGCGCCGCCTGGTCCGACCGCGACGCGGAGCGCGAGCTGGACGACAATCCTTGGCGCGCGGCGCGTCGCCAGATGGCGGACCGCCTCGCCCAGATCGGCCTGCCACCGCGCTGGCTGTCGTCGGAGACGCTTGAGGGCGGCGCGCTGCGGGACGCGGCGATCAAGGTGCTGATGCTGCCGCACGCCATCGCGCTGTCGGCGGCGGAGGTCGAGGAGATCAAGCGGTTCGCCGCCCGCGGCGGCACGGTGCTGGCCGACATCGAACCCGGCCTGTTCGACCAGCACAGCCGCCGCCGGGTCGGCTCGCCGTTGGCCGGGGTGGCGCAGATGCCGCAGGTCGTCCGCCCGGACGCCGAACCCTCCAGCGCCGCAGGACTAGCAGCGTTTGCGGAGGTGCTGGCCAAGGCCGGCGCGGTGCCGGGCATGGCGATGACCGGCCCCGACGGCCTGCGCGCCAGCAACGTGGATGCGCACGTGTTCCGCAACGGCGGCGTGCTGATTCTGGCGCTGCAGGCGACGGTGCCTTGGGGCGCGCCCGGCACGCTGGACGTGCAGCTTGCGGCCCCGGGCTTCATCTACGACATGCGCCGGCCGGGCGCGCCGCGGCAGGCCGACCGCCTCGACATCCGCCTCGACCCGATCGAGCCGACGATCCTGGCGGTGTCGGCGGCCCCGTTGCCGGGACCCGTGCTGTCCGGGCCGGACCGCGCCCAGTCCGGCGCGCAGGTAACGTGGCATGTGGGCCTCGACGGGCCGACGCCGGCCGAAACCCACGCCATGCGGGTGGACGTGCTTGATCCGAGCGGCGTGTTGGTGCGTCCGCTGTCCGGCGTGCTGCGGGTCGGGCAGGGCGGGGCGGATTGGACGGCGGCGCTGCCGGAGGGCGCAGCGCCCGGGCGCTGGACCCTCCGGGCCGCCGACAGCATGGCCGCGCGCTCGGCCGAGCGCGCGCTGATGGTCGAAGCGCGCTGAGGCACGCAGGCCTGGTGCAACCCAACCCCGCCCTGATCGGTTTACAGGGCTGGCCACGCAAGGGGGACCCCGATGAGCGACACCAACCATACCGAAGCCACCCAGAAGATGTGGGAGATGATGAAGAGCATCAGCTTCGCCATGCTCACGACGGAGGACGACGACAACCTGCGCGCCCGCCCGATGGTCGCGGCGCAGAGCGGTTTCGACGGCACGCTGTGGTTCTTCACCCGCGCCAGCAGCCACAAGGTGGACGAGGTGAAGTCGGACCAGCGCGTCGGCATCACCTATGCCGACCCGCATAAGCAGGACTACGTCAGCCTGTCCGGCCATGCCCAGCTCGTGCGCGACAGGGCGGCCATCGACGCGCATTGGGGCGAGTCGATGCGGACCTGGTTCCCCAAGGGCAAGGACGACCCCGACATCGCCCTGCTGAAGGTGGATGTCACCATGGCCGAGTACTGGGACGCGCCGAACAGCACGATGGTGCATGCCTATGGCTATCTTAAGGCCGTTGTGACCGGGGAGCCGCCGCATCCCGGAGGCAACGAGAAGGTCAGCTTCGCCTGATACCGGCCGTCATGCCTGGGACATCCTGGGCATGACGGCTCAGTTCAGCCACTTCGCAAGCAGCTTCTGCCACTCGCCGGTTTCATCCTGAATGTGCAGCCATTGGTCCACCCAGGCCTTCAACGCCGGGTCGCGCGGCAACAGGTAGGCGAGCTCAGAAAAGTTGAACGGCTGATCCGGGTGGACGGCGCAAAGCCCGGGATGGAGGCGCTGTTGCAGGCGGGTTTCCACCGCATCCGTCATCATGACATCGGCATGGCTGGCGACCAGCTCGTCGAAGATCGCCGCGTTGTTCGGGAACACGATGATCTCTGCCTGTTTCAGGTTGGCGCGCGCGAAGCGTTCGTTGGTGCCGCCGGGATTGGTGATCACGCGCACGCCGGGTCTGTCGATGTCGGCCAGCGAGGCGAAGCGGGCCTGGTCGGCGCACCGTGCGATCGGCGTTTTGCCGCTGCGCATCACCGGCGTGGAGAAGTAGGCGGCCTTGGCCCGGTCCAGCGTGACCGTGATGCCGCCCATGCCGACGTCGTACTTCTGGCTTTGCAGGTCCGGCAGCAGCGTGGGCCAGGCGGTCGGCACGATTTCCAGCCGGACGCCCAGGCCGTTGGCCAGGCTCTCCGCCATGTCCACGTCCAGTCCCTCGAACCGCCCGGCCTCGTCCTTGATGGAGAACGGGCGATAGTCGCCGGTCAGGCCGACGCGGACGACGCCGCGGGCCAGGATCGCATCCAGCACCGCCTGCGCCCGCGCCGGCATGGCAACCGCCAGCAACAGCAGGACGGTTCGCAAGAGCCTGAGATTCATGGACCCTACTCCTTGAGCATGTCTTCGATGCCGGCGGCAATCGCGAACAGCCGGGCGTCGCCGCCGGTCTCGCCCATCAGCATCAGCCCCACCGGCGCCTCGCCGGGGCGGTTCGCCGGGATGCTGATGCTGCAACGGTCGAGGACGTTGGCGAGCGACGTGTTGCGCAGGACGAGGCTGTTGATCCGGACATACTCGGCCTCGTCGTCCAGGGCGTCGATGCGGGGCGGCAGGATCGGCGTCGTCGGCATCGCCACCGCGTCGAACGGAACCGTCATGGCGTCCATGCTGGCGCGGATCTCGACGCGGGCGGCCTGCAGGGCGACGAGTTCGGACCCGGTCATCGCGGCGCCGCGCTCGATCCGCTTGCGGACCCGCTGGTCATAGGCGTCCGCCTGCTGGGCCAGCAGGGAGCGATGCCAGGCATAGGCCTCCACCGGCGCCAGGCCACCCCCCGCACTCGCTGCCGCAATGCGCTCGAACTGCGGGAAGCTCAGATGCGTCACCCGCACGCCCAGGTTGCCCAGCCGGTTGAGCGCGCGGCCGAAGGCCTCGGCCACCACGGAGTCCACGCCCTCCATCACCATGTTGCCCGGCACCGCTAGGCGCAGGCCGCGCAGCGCCATGGGCACGACCGCCTGCGAAGTCTCCCCGGCCAGGACCGCATCGACGGCCGCGCAGCACCGCACGCTGCGCGCCAGCGGTCCGACGCTGTCGAGCGAGGGCGCCAGCGGCAGCACGCCGGCCAGCGGCACCCGGCGCGCGGTCGGCTTGTAGCCCACCACGCCGCAGAATGCCGCCGGGATGCGGCAGGACCCGCCCGTGTCGGTGCCGAGCGCGGCAAGCGCCATGCCGTCGGCGACCGACACCGCGGCGCCGGAGCTGCTGCCGCCGGGGATGCGGCCGCCCAAGCCTTCGGCGTCGCGCCCCCAAGGGCTGCGCGGCGTGCCGAAGTGCGGGTTGATGCCGAGGCCGGAAAAGGCGAACTCCGTCATGTTGGTGCGGCCCACCGGCACGAAGCCCTGCGCCAGCATGCGGGACACGACGGGCGCATGGGCGCTGGCGGGCGGCGCGGACTTCAGCACGGCGCTGCCCGCCGGGGTCGCCTCCCCGGCCACGTCGAACAGGTCCTTGAGGCTGATGGGAACGCCGGCATATGGGCCGGGAGCGCGGCCGACCCGGCGCAACGCATCCATCGCATCCGCGCTCGCCCGCGCCTGCTCGGCATAGACGGCGACAAAGGCGCGCCCGCCCTCGCCGTGGGGATCGGCGATGCGCTCCAGGCATTGGTCGATCAGCGCCCGCGCCGTCGTGCGTCCGGAAGCGAGGTTGGCGGCAGCCTGGGCCAGCGTCAGCATCGCCGCACCCTGCCGCGAGCTTGACCGAAGGGCAAGCCCGCGAAACAATGCGCCGCTCACGCACGCTGCCGAGGGCACCATGACCGACCATCCTGCGCGACCCGTCCTGCTGACCGGCGCGAGCGGTGCCCTGGGGCGCACGCTGGCGGCCTACCTGGCGGGCCTGGGCTGGCCGCTTCGGCTGACCGACATCGCGCCGTTTCCGGGCGTGGTGCCACAGGGTGCGGCCTTCACGGCGGCGGACCTGAACGACGGCGTGACGCTGCTGCGCCTGGCGGAGGGCTGCGGCACCATTCTGCACCTGGGCGGCGTTTCGACGGCCCAGCCGTTCGAGGACGTGCTCGGGCCCAACATCCGCGGCTTGCACCATGTCTATGAGGCCGCCCGGCGGGAACGCGCCCGCGTGGTGTTCGCCAGCAGCAATCACAGCATCGGCTTCCACGAGCGCGGCACCGTGCTCGACGCCGGTTGCGACTTCCGGCCCGACAGCTTCTATGGCCTGTCCAAGGCCTACGGCGAGCTGATGGGCCGGCTGTATTGGGACAAGCACGGGGTGGAGAACGTCAACATCCGCATCGGCTCCTGCTTCCCCGAGCCGGTGGACGACCGGATGCTGGCGACCTGGCTGTCCTACGCGGACCTGCACCGGCTGATGCGGCGGTGCACGCTGGCCGGGCCGGTCGGGCATTCGGTGGTGTGGGGCGTGTCGGCCAACGCGCGCATGACCTGGTGGCGGCGCGACCAGCGGGCACGGGTCGGCTGGACGCCGCGGGACAGCGCGGACCCGTATGCCGGCCAGCTGGCCGGCAAGACCAGCGGCAACCCGGTGGCCGAACGCTACCAGGGCGGCGCTTACTGCATCGCCGAGTACTCGCGCGATGCGCCGTCGCCGGCCGAGCTGTTCAAGGACTGACGGCCGGGGTGGCGTTGTCGGTCGCCGTCATCGGCGGCGGCCCGGCCGGGCTGATCGCGGCGGAGCACCTGGCGCAGGCAGGGCTGGCCGTGTCGGTGTACGACCGCATGCCGTCCGTGGGCCGCAAGTTCCAGCTGGCCGGCCGCGGCGGCCTGAACCTAACGCATTTCGAGCCGCTGGGCCGCTTCCTCGACCGCTACGGCCCGGCGCGCCCCGCGCTCGCCCCGGCCATCGAGGCCTGGCCTCCCGATGCGTTGCGCCATTGGTGTGCAGGCCTCGGTCAGGGAACGTTCGTGGGCAGCAGCGGCCGGGTATTTCCCCGCGCGTTCAAGGCGACCCCGCTGCTGCGCGTTTGGCTGGTGCGGCTGGCCGGGCTGGGTGTGCGTTTCCATGCCGGGCACCGCTGGGTGGGGTGGGATGACGCCGGCGCGCTGCGGTTCGCAACGGTCGCAGGCGAGGTCCAGGTGCGCCCGTCGGCGACGCTGCTGGCGCTGGGCGGCGCGAGCTGGCCGCGGCTGGGATCGGATGCTGCCTGGGTCTCGGTGCTGCGTGAACGCGGCATTGCTGTGAGTCCGTTCCGCCCGGCCAATTGCGGATTCCTGCACCCGTGGTCCCCGGTGTTCCGGGCGCATGCCGGCGAGCCGCTGAAGCGCATCGCCGCCACCTTTGGTGGCGAGACGGTGCGGGGAGAGGCCACGCTGACCGAGGACGGCATCGAGGGCGGCGTCATCTACGCCCTGTCCCGCCCGCTGCGCGGCGCCATCGACGCCGGAGGCAGCGCCGTCCTGACCCTGGACCTGCGCCCCGACCTGGATGCCGCGGCGCTGGCCCGGCGCTTGGGCGGCCACGGCCTGTCGCTGGCCAATGCGCTGCGCAAGGGTGGGCTGGCGCCTGCCGCCGCCGGCCTGGTGCGGGAGATCAAGGCAGCCGGGCCGCTCGCAGAACGGGTGAAAGCGCTGCCGCTCCGGCTGGTGGGCACCCGCCCGATTGAGCGTGCCATTTCGTCCGCTGGGGGGATCGCGCTGGCGGAGCTGGATGCGAGGTTCATGCTGCGGCGCTTGCCCGGCGTGTTCGCGGTGGGCGAGATGCTGGATTGGGAAGCGCCGACCGGCGGTTATCTGCTGCAGGCGGCATTCAGCACGGGCGTTACCGCCGCGCGGGCGATGGTTGCGCGCGTTGCCCAGGTCGGCGACGCTTGAGAGGCGACGCTTGCCGGATTGTGACGACTTCCAAGTTTCAACGGACGTTGCCGTTCGGCATGACCCTGGCTACGGTTTTGCAATCGCACTAATTAATCGCACTCATTCAGGTAAGAAACGTGCAATGGAATTTCTGGGCGGGTGCCAATGTGGACGGAGCCGGTATCGCGCCGCTGGGTCCCCAAGTCTCTCAAGCGTCTGCTACTGCCGCATGTGCCAGAAAGCGTCAGGCGGACCTTTCATGGCATTTGTCCGCTTTCCCGTGCAGGACGTCACTTGGTCGAACCCGCCCGCGATCTTTGCAAGCTCGAATGCGGCTGAGCGAGGATATTGCAGAGATTGCGGGACGCCTCTGACCTATCGGGGCGTCGATGGACCCAACGTGAGTCTGACGCTGAACAGTTTGGACAATCCTGCCGCGGTGCAGCCTAGCATCAGCTTTGTGGTGGAACGCAGGGCGCCATGGCTCTACGACCTCGACCTTATGCCGACCGAGGACGGGGACCTGACAAGCTCTTCGAGCTTCGTCAGCTACCAAGCCCCCTAGCTGCGACCTTCCTCAAGCTCCGCTCCCTGAAAGGCTGTACGGGAACATAGACGTGGCATCCAGCCCTGTGCAACCGGGTGACCTTGGTTCAAACGGGCTGAGCAGCAACAAAACCGCTTCAGGCGAGGAGCGTCAACCTCCACCCATCAAGCCGCCTCCGCCCGGATCGCATCGGCCAACGTCTCCACGATCCGGTCCACATGCGGCGTCTCGATGATCAGCGGCGGGCTGAGTGCCACGATGTCCCCCGTCGTGCGGATCAGCAGCCCGGCGTCGAAGCACCGCTGAAATACCCGCACTGCCCGGTCCGCCGGCAAGCCCACCCGTCCCTGCAGCTCGATCCCGGCGATCAGCCCGGCGTTGCGGATATCGACAACGTTCGGCAGCCCGCGCAGGCTGTGCACCGCCTGCTCCCAATACGGCTCGATGGCCCGTGCCCGGCCGGGCAGGTCCTCCGCGCGCTGCAAGTCCATCGACGCGATGGCCGCCGCGGACGCGAGTGGATGGCCGGAATAGGTGTAGCCATGGAACAGCTCGATCCCAGCGGGCGACCCGTCCACGATGGCCGAGTAGATAGCCTCGCTCGCGGCCACGGCGCCCATCGGCACGGCGGCGTTGGTCAGGCCCTTGGCCATCGTCATTAAATCCGGCACCACGCCCAGCCGCTCGGCGCCGAAGTTGGTCCCCAACCGGCCGAACCCGGTAATCACCTCGTCGAAGATCAGCAGGATACCATGCTTCGTGCAGATGTCCCGGAGACGCTGCAAGTACCCCGCCGGCGGCACCAGCACGCCGGTCGATCCCGCCACCGGCTCCACCATGACCGCAGCGATGGTGTCCGCGCCGTGAAGTGCCACCAAGCCCTCCAGCGCGTCGGCCAGGTGCGCGCCCCAGGCAGGTTCGCCCTTGGTGAAGGCGTTGCGCTCCGGCGCATGGGTGTGGGGCAGGTGGTCCACGTAGGGCAGCATGGCGCCGAACTGCTTGCGATTCGGGCCGATGCCGCCGACCGAGATGCCGCCGAAGCCCACGCCGTGGTAGCCGCGCTCCCGCCCGATCAGCCGCACCCGCTGCGCCTCGCCGCGCGCCCGGTGATAGGCCAGCGCGATCTTCAGCGCCGTGTCGGCGCTTTCCGACCCGGAGTTGGTGAAGAACACGCGGTCCAGCCCGTCCGGCAGGATTTCGGCCAAGCGGGCGGCGGCCTGAAAGGCGATGGGATGGCCCATCTGGAAGGTCGGCGCGAAATCCAGCACGGCGGCCTGCTTCTGGATCGCCTCGACGATCTCCCGCCGGCCATGGCCCGCGTTCACGCACCACAGGCCCGCCGTGCCGTCCAGCACCTCCTGATTGTCGTTGGTATAGTAGAACATCCCCTCGGCGCGGGCGAGCAGGCGCGGCGACGCCTTGAACGACCGGTTGGCCGAGAACGGCATCCAGAAGGGTTCCAAGTTGTTTGGAAGGTTGTTCGGGCGGCTGATCTCGTTCATGGCGTCACTTTAGGGAGCGGGCCTGCATACCAGGCCCTACGTTCGCGCTTTGGCGGGCAAGGGGCAAGCGTGGCATCGTGCCGGCGCAACCCCAAGGAGCGTCCCATGCCCGACGGCCGCCTTTACATCGGCACCCGCCGCTACTCTTCTTGGTCCATGCGCGGCTGGCTGGCGGTGCGGCTGGCCGGGCTGGACGTCGAGGAGGTGGTGATCCCGCTCGGCGACAGCCGGCAGGGCAGCACGCCGGCGGTCGCGGCGGTGTCGCCCAGCGCGCTCGTGCCTTATCTGGAGCACGACGGGCAGCGGGTCTGGGAGACGCTCGCGATCTGCGAGTACTGCGCCGAGATCGAGCCGGCCCTGTGGCCCGCGGACCGCGCCGCCCGCACCCGCGCCCGGGTGGTGAGCGCCGAGATGCATGCGGGCTTCCGGGCGCTGCGGGCCGCGATGCCGATGGTGCTGAACAAGACGGCCGCGGGCGCCGGGCAAACGCCGGAGTCGCTGGCGGACGTGGCGCGGATCGAGGCGCTGTGGCGGGAAACCCGGGCCGAGTTCGGCGCGGGTGGGCCGTTCCTGTTCGGGACCGCTTTCAACGCGGCCGACGCGATGTTCGCGCCCGTCGCGGCCCGGCTGCTGTGCTACCAGCCGCCGCTCGCCGCGGACACGCGGGCGTACTGCGATGCGGTCCGCGCGCATCCGCTGGTCGCCCTCTGGTACGACGCGGCGGCGCAGGAACCGGAGGAGTGGCGCCTGCCGCACTACGAGCAGGCCAGCACGGTCTAGGCGCCCCGGCTTGATCCGCGGACTGGACCGCGCCGGGCTGGCGCTCACGCTGGCGTTGCCGGTGTTCCTGCTGCATGAGCGCGGCATCGCGGAGGCGCTGCTGATCCTGCTCGGCCTGCTGTTCGTGGCGCGCTGCGTGGCGCTGCGGGATTGGGCGTGGCTGCGGGGGGGCTGGGTGCGGATCGCGCTCGCATGGTGGGGATGGCTGGTCGCCTGCTCCGTGCCAGCCGGGATCGGCCCGGCGATCCAGGCGGCGGGCCTGATCCGCTTCCTGGCGCTCGTTGCCGCCCTGGAGCACTGGACGCTGCGCGACCCGGCTGCCCGCGCCTGGCTGGCCCGGCTGCTGCGCTGGGCGGCGCTCTACATCGCGCTGCAATCGCTGCTGCAGTTCGCCACCGGGCGGAACCTGTACGGCTACCCGCGCGGCGTGGATGGGGAGCTGACCGGACCTTACGCGCATCCGCGCGCCGGTCCGCCGCTGTCCCGCCTGCTGTTCCCGGCGCTGCTGCCCACCGTCGGCCGCTGGGTGGGGATGGCCGGGTGGCGGCCGCCCGCAGGCGTGCTGCTGACGCTCGCGGGCGTCGCGGTGATGGTGCTGATCGGCCAGCGCATGCCGCTGCTGCTGACCTTCCTCGGCCTGTTCGTCACGGCCCTGCTGCTGCCCCGGCTGCGCGGCGTCGTGCTGTTCTCGCTGATCGCGGCCGGGCTGCTGCTGGCGGTGGCGCCGGCCGTGTCGCCGCCCGCGTTCAACCGCCTGGTCACCAAATTCTCCGGCCAGATGGAGCACTTCCCCGACAGCCCCTACGGCCAGATCGCCGCCCGGGCGCTGGCGATTGGGTCGGCGCATCCGGGGCTGGGCGCCGGGTTCGATGCGTTCCGCCGGCTGTGCGACGATCCCGCCTACTTCCAGGGTTGGCCCAAGAACGGCGTGGTCGATGACGGGGGCGGGGCGGCGATCTGCGTGCAGCATCCGCACAACCATTATTTGCAGGCCTTCACCGAGTCCGGCATCCTCGGCCTTCTGCTGTTCTGCGCCCTGGTCCTGGCCTGGCTGCATGGCGTGGGGCGCGGCTTGTGGCGCGACCCGGACCCGCTGCGCGTCGGCCTGTTTGTGGCGGTGCTGATCCAGGAATGGCCCATCGCGTCCGCCAGCGCCTTCAGCTCCATGCCGCTGTCCGGCTGGTTCTTCCTCCTCGTGGGTTTTGGATTGGCGGAGGCCCGCGCCTATATGACGGCGAAGCCGCCTTAAGGAGCCGCCATGTCCGATACGCTCGTCCCCGTCACCGTCCTGACCGGCTACCTCGGCGCCGGCAAGACCACGCTGCTCAA
>CAXSHI010000007.1:0-45430 GCA_964236755.1 uncultured Acetobacteraceae bacterium | reverse complement strand
GGAACAGCTGATGGCGATGCTCGGCCGGGATGCCGGGGCCGGTGTCCGCCACCTCGATCCGCAGCCGGTTCCCGGCCGCCGCGAGCCGCAGCCCGACCGCACCCTCCGCCGTGAACTTCATCGCGTTGCCGAGCAGGTTCAGCAGGATCTGCCGCAGCCGGGTCGGATCGGCGATCATCTCGCAGGGCGTGCCGGGAGCCATGTCCACCGTCAGCGCCAACCCCTTCGCGTCCGCCGCGGGGCGGACCAGGTCGAGACAGGCGTTCGCGACGCTCGGCAGGTTGATCGCGGCCGGCCGCAGCTCGACATGCCCGGCCTCGATCTCGGACGGGTCGAGCACGCCGTTGATCATCTCCAGCAGGTGCTGGCCGGCGCCCAGCATCGCGCCCACGCGCGCTGCCTGCCCTGCGTTCAGCCCGCCCTCCAGGCGCAGCAGCTCCGCATAGCCCAGGATGCCGTTGAGCGGCGTGCGCAGCTCGTGGCTCATGCCGGCCAGGAAGCGCGACTTGGCCCGGCTCGCCCGCTCCGCCGCGTCCCGCGCCCGCGCCAGATGCCGCGCCAGCCGCTCCAGCTCGACGTTGGCCGCGCGCAGCGCGTCGGCCTGCGCCTGGCGCTCGGACACGTCGCGCAGCGAGCAGATGATCGAGGCGGGCCGGCCCTCGGCATCGCGCACGAGGCTGAAGCCTGCCTCCACCCAGACCAGGTGCCCCTGCTTGTGGTGGACGCGGTTGACGACCCGCTCGTGCTCGGCCTCGCCGGCCGCAAGGCGGCGCAGCCGGGCATAGACCTCGTCCCGGTCGTCGGGGTGCGCCGTCGCGGCCGGCTCGTGGCCGAGCATGTCCTCAGGCTCGTGGCCGAACAGCCTCCGGCACGCGGGCGAAGCGTAGGTGCGGCGGAGATCGAGGTCGAGCACCGTGATCGCGTCGCTCGTGTTGTCCGCGAGCATCCGGTAGCGCGCCTCGCTGTCGCGGACGGCAGCGTCCGCGCGCACCTGGTCGGTGACGTCGATGAACGCCCCGAACAGCGCCGCCACCTCGCCGTCCGACCCCGCCTCGACGACCGCGCGCGACCGCACGTGGCGGATCTCGCCGTCCGGACGGACGATGCGGATCAGGTGGTCGTAGCCGCCACGCCCGGCGACGGCGCGGTCAAGGGTGCTGCGGACCACCGCCCGGTCCTCGGGATGATAGGCGGCGAGCGCCTGCTCCACCGTGGGTTGGGGGCCGTCCGGGTCGAGGCCGTAGATGCGGTAAACCTCGGCCGACCAGTGCAGGTCGCCGCTCGCCGGCTCGTAGCGCCAGTGGCCGACGCCCGCGACCTGCTCGCCCAGGGCGAGCCAGCGGTTGGCCTCGGCCATCGCGGCCTCGGCGCGCTTGCGCTCGGACACGTCGCGCGAGACCGCGACGTAGCCGTCGAGCGCACCCCTGACCGGATCGCGCAGGACCTGGGCAATCCCTTCGACCCAGACCTCTCCGCGTTCCGGGTGGAGCACCCGGTAAACCACCGCATCCTCCTCGACAGAGCCGTCGAGGAGCCGCCGCATGCACGCGCTCAGCGCCGGCCGATCCTCCGGGACCACGCGCTCCAGCAAGCGTCGTCCCAGGAGAGCCTCGGGCGCCACGCCGAAGATGCGCGCGGACGCAGGCGAGACATACAGCCGCGCCCCGTCCGGGCCGGTCCGGGACACCATGTCGCTCGCGTGCTCGGTCAGCAGGCGGTGGCGCGCCTCGCTCGCGGACAGCTCCGCGGTGCGCTCCCCGACCAGTCGCTCAAGTTCGTCGCGGTGCCGCGCGATTGCCCGTTCCGCATCGCGCTGCTCGGTGATGTCGGTGTTGGTGCCGAACCAGCGTGTAATCCGGCCCTCCGGGTCGCGGATCGGCACGACGCGGGTGAGAAAGGGGCGGAACACGCCGTCGGCGCCCTTGAGCGGGAACGTCATCTCGAACGGTCCGCCGGTGGCCAGCGAGCGCCGCCAGCGCTTGATCACCGCGGGCAGGATGTCTGGGTCGTGCACCGCCTCCCAGCCCCAGCCCTCCTGGCTTTCGGGATCGGTGCCGGTGTAGTCGTACCAACGCCGGTTGTACCAATGGATATGACCATCCGCATGGGCCATCCAGCAAAGCGTCGGGATGTTGTCGGCGAGCGCCTGGAACTCCGCGGCGCGGCGCTGAAGCTCCTCGTTCAGCCCGCGCAGCGCCGCCTCGCCCTCGTGCGCCTGCTCCTGGGCCGCCACGCGCTCGGTGACGTCGTGCGAAAGCAGCACCACCTCGCGGACACGGCCTGCCGCGTCCTTGACGGGGTAGCCGGTCACCTCGATCCACAGCGCTTCGCCCTGGCCGACCGCCGCCGCGTCGTGCCGGACCGGCGGCGTGCGCGTGACGTCCCCTGCGAAGGTCCGTTCCAGCAGCTCGCGCGTGCCGTTCTGGCGCGTCTGCGGGTCATCGAGCACGTTGTAGGCGCGCAGCGCCCCTGCCGGAACGCCGAACGCGCTCTCAAGCGCCGGGTTCGCGGCGATGGTCTGCCCGGCAGGGTCGAAGATGTGGATCAGCAGCGGCGACTGCTCGAACAATGCGCGGAAGCGCACCTCGCTCTCGTGCAGCTCGGCCAGATGCGCGCGCTCGCGCCCGCGGCCGATCAGCAGCACGACCATGACGAGGCCGCTTGCGGCCGCGAGCACGCCGCAGGTGACCAGGCCGGCCACCGTCAGCCACTCGGCGCGGCGCTCAGCCTCGTCGCGCGTGCCGAGCAGGTGGCGCTCCATCGCCCTGATCCCTTGGATCACGTCGCGGATCTGGTCCATCAGCGCCCGGCCGCGCTGGGTCCGCACCAGGCCCGTCGCGCCATCCTCGTCGCCGGCTTGCAGGCGCCTGATGACCTCGCGCAGAAAGCCGGTGCGCCCCGCCGCGAGGCGGCCCAGCCGGTTCAGCGCGGCCTGCTGCGCCGGGTTGTCGGCCGTGAGCGCGCGCAGGCCGGCGAGGTCGCCCGCGACCAGCCGGGAAGCGGCCTCGAAGCGCCCGGCGCTGTCGGCGGTCCGGTCCACCAGGAAGCCGCGCCCCTCGCTCGCAACCGTGGCGAGGTCCGCGTCGAGCTTCGACGCCTGCTCCAGCACCTCCAGCGTGTGCTCAACCCAGCGCGACGCCTCGCGCTGCTGGCGCGGCAGCTCGGCGGCGCTGAAGGCCAGGAGGGCAGCGGCGATCAGCCCGACCACGCCAGCCGCGGCCACCGGCTTGCGGCCGAACCGGCGTGTCCCGCGTTGGCGGGCCGCGATCCAGTCCATGTGCGCTCCGTCGGGCATCGCCAGGGCGCTATGGAAGGGTCAGAAGCGGAGCATGGTGGATACCGGCCACGGGCGTCGCGAGCCTGCGCGGGGCGCGGCCGGGCATGGCGGCCTCTATAAGCGATGCCCGCTGCGGCATGCCGGCAGGCTTATGCGGCGGACGGGAACACGACTTCGGCCGCACGTCGCGTCGCAGCTCTCGGCGACGACCGAAGATGACGTTCCACCGTTGCCAGCAACGCAGGCAGGCCGGCGGACTTCGCGACGACCTCGTCGAACGCGCCGTCGGCGCTTGCCAGCCACTCGGCCAGATGGCTGGGCGCCGAAGTGAACGCGATCATCTGGGGACGAACGTCCTTGTCCAGCAGATCGAGGATCAGCCTGCCGGTCGCAAGCCCGTCCATCCCGGGCAGCTGATAGTCCACCAGCGCGAGGTCGAAGGCGCTGTCGCGAAGGATGCGAACGGCGTGGAAGCCGTCCACGGCGACCTTGACCGTGAAGCCACGAGCCTCAAGGGTGGATTTCAGCACGGACCGCTGCACCTCGTCGTCCCCACGACCAGGATGCAAGGGGGCGACGGCTGGCTGTCCCGGCAGTTTGCCGAACCAGGGTCCGCGTCGTGACCCGCCGGGTCGTCCGAAGCCAAGCCGAACCCAGCGTCTCGTCGCATCGTGGCATCAGGGCGTGCGTCGAGGTGACGCTGGACGATGGCGAGCAGCTTGTCGAGGTCAACAGGCTTCGCGACGATCTCGTCGAACGCGCTTCCGGGCACCGCCTCGTCCATCAAGCAGGCCGGCGCACCGGTCAGCCCGATCAGCGCGGGGCGCACCACCGTCACCAAGTCGCGGATCAGCCTTGCCGTTGCAAGT
This sequence comes from uncultured Acetobacteraceae bacterium, assembly GCA_964236755.1. GTDB lineage: Bacteria > Pseudomonadota > Alphaproteobacteria > Acetobacterales > Acetobacteraceae > CAHJXG01. Next base: position 41,284 of record CAXSHI010000007.1, on the reverse strand, counting down.
CCATTGATTTCCGGAAGCCTGTAGTCGCAAAGCACCAGGTCGTATCTGCCGTCCCGAACCTTCCGCAGGGCAATCAAGCCGTCAGACGCCGTCTCGACCTCATAGCCCTGCGAAGCGAAGGCTGAGCTGAACAATTCCTGCTGCAACGGATCGTCTTCCACGAGCAAGATACGGATTGGCCGTGACTGGATTGGCCGTGACTGGGGCTGATATTCTGGACGCACTGCAAACCCCGTTGACAGAACTCGACTCTAGGCCAAAGCAGCATCTGCACAACCGTGACAGCATGGTTCCCAGCAGCCAGGAGCCTCTGTTATGCTAATTAATGTACAAAGTGCGTTAAGGTCTGTTAGGACTTGAGTTTTGCTTGAAAATCACGGGGCGGCCGATTGCTTGCGGTTCGGGCATGCGACATGCGTGCTGGAACCCGGACGCCCGGGTGAGGGCTACGTCGCCCTACCGGTCCGTGCCGCAGCGCCAGGCGGCGACGCCCTGCGGCGGCACGACCGGCCCGCCCAGGACAAAGCGGCCGGAAGCCGGCGCGGTCCAGGGTTCAGGCCCGTAGTTGAACGCAAAAGCCGTGTCGCCGCGCCGGCGCAACCGCACGCCCGGCGGCAGTTCCATCACGGCCAGTCCGGCCGCATCCAGAACACGGCGCATCGCGGCGTCCAGCATCGCGGCGTCCGGCCAGCCTGCCAGGTAGTGCGCCCGGCCGGCGCGGAGCAACGCCGGCGTGCCGTCGGCGAAGCGGGCCATCGCTTCCACGCCCGCGCCCGGCTCGACCCACTCCCGCCACCGCTCCATGGTCCCCGCGACGCCGCCCGTCACGGCGTAGCGCAGGCCTGGCCGCAGGGAGGCAACCTGGATCACCCGCATCGGCAGCAGCGCCTGGAGCGGACCCGGCGGCAGCTCGGGCGGGATCGCGAAAGCCTGGGTCTTGCTGCCGGTGCGCGGGCCGAACAGCAGGGTGCCGTCCGCCGCCTCGAAGGCGGCGCGCGCCGCCTCCGAGACGATCGGCAGGCAGGGCGTCAGCACCGCGGCATAGCCGGCGAGCGGCGCGCCCGGGGGCACGATGTCGATGTCCAGCCCGCAGCGCCGCGCCGCCTCATACCAGCGCAGGCACAGCTCCACGTAGGCGAAGTCCTGCCCCTGCGGCTGGATGCCGAGGACCCAGGCGGCCTCGTAGTCGAACACCAAGGCCACCGGCGCCCGCGCGCTGTCGGACAGGGACAGGGCCGCAAGCTCGGCCGCGACCTGCGCCGCCTCCTCGCCCCCCGGCGAGCGCACGCGGTCGGGGCGGTGCAGGCCCGCGTGCATCTGCTCCTGCGCGAACGGCGCCTGCCGCCAGCGAAAGTAGCTGACCACCTCGGCCCCGTGCGCCAGGGCCTCCCACGTCCACAGCCGCACCATCCCGGGCTTCGGCACCGGGTTCCAGGGCGCCCAGTTCACCGGGCCGGGCTGCTGCTCCATCACCCACCAGCGGCCGCGGCCGACGCCGCGGTACAGGTCGTGGTGGAACGCCGCCATGTCGGGGTGCCCGGTTTCGGCGAACATCGCCCGGGCGTCGTCCGGCAGGTCGCGCTGCTCGGTGAAGCCCAGCGGGTAGCTGTCCCAGGTGGCGAAGTCGAGTTCGGCGCCGAGCGCCCAATGGTCGAACTCGGTGAAGCGGCCCATGAAGTTGTGGGTGACGAACCGGCCCGGCGAGTGCGCGCGGAGGATCGCCGCCTGCATCGCCGCATAAGCCACCACCTGGTCGGAGGCGAAGCGCCGGAAGTCCAGCCGCGCCGCCGGGTTCGTCTCGGTGACGGCGCCGGCCGGCAGGCCCACCTGGTCGAAGCTCCCGGCCTCCATCGACCAGAATACGTTGCCCCAGGCCTCGTTCAGCCGCTCGGGGTCCTGGTAGCGGCGGCGCAGCCAGTCTTGGAACGCGCGCAGGTCCTCGGCGCCGTAGGACAGCACCGTGTCGTGGCAGCCGAACTCGTTGTCGATCTGCCAGCCGGCGACCGCCGGGTGCGCGCCGTAGCGGGCGGCGACGGCCTCGGTGATGGCCCGGCTCGCTTCCAGCCAGGCGCCCGAGCTGAACGTCGTGTGCCGCCGGCTGCCGAAGCCGCGCGGGCGGCCGTGCGCGTCCACGGGCAGGATGTCGGGATGCGCGTCGATCAGCCATTTCGGCGGCGTCGCGGTCGGCGTGCACAGGACGACGCGCAGCCCGGCGTCGCCCAGCACCGCCACCGCGCGGTCGAGCCAGCCCCACTCGAAGCGGCCCGGCGCCGGCTCGATCCGGCTCCAGGCGAACTCGGCGATGCGGACATAGGTGACGCCCATCTCGCGCATCTGCCGCGCATCCTCGGCCCACCAGGCCTCCGGCCAGTGTTCAGGGTAATAGCAGACGCCGAGCATGGGGCGGTTCCTTTCAGCCGGGGGCATTGAGCAGCACGGGACCGGCGGGGTCGAACAGGTGGCAGAAGCGCGGATCGAGGGTCAGCGTCACCGGCTGGCCGATCCGCTGCGGCGCGCGGCCGTCGGCGCGGGCCACCAGGACCGGACCTTGGGCCATCTCGATGTGCAGGATGGTCTCGGCGCCCAGATGCTCCGCCAGCGTGACGGTCCCGGCGAGGCCCAGGCCCGGCGGCCCGCCGCCATCGACGGCAAGATGCTCCGGGCGGACGCCGAGCAGCACCGGGCCGGGGGCAAGCCTCGTCCCATGGAGCGGCACGTGCGACACGGCGCCGCCGGGCAGTTCCAACCGCGCCGCGCCGTCCACCACGGTGGCGACCCGGGCCGGGATGGTGTTCATGCGCGGCGAGCCGATGAAGCCCGCCACGAACAGGTTGCGCGGATGCGCATACAGGTCGAGCGGGGTGCCGACCTGCTCGATCCGGCCGCCTTGCAGCACGACGATCTTGTCGGCCATGGTCATCGCCTCGACCTGGTCGTGGGTGACGTAGATCATCGTCGCACCCAGCGTCCGATGCAGGTTCAGCAGTTCCACCCGCGTCTGCGAGCGGAGCGCCGCGTCGAGGTTGGACAGCGGCTCGTCGAACAGGAACACCTCCGGCTGCCGGACGATGGCGCGCCCGATGGCGACCCGCTGCCGCTGCCCGCCGGATAGCTGGGACGGCTTGCGGTCGAGATAGGGGCCGAGCTGCAGGAGCCGCGCCGCCTCCGCCACCCGTGCCGTGATGACCGGCTTCGGCGTGTTGCCCATGCGCAGGCCGAAGCTGATGTTCTCGCCCACCGTCATGTGCGGATACAGCGCATAGGACTGGAACACCATGGCGATGCCGCGGTTGGCGGGCGGCACGCGCGTCATGTCCTGGCCGCCGATGTCGAGCGTGCCCGCGGTGATGTCCTCAAGCCCGGCGATCAGCCGCAGCAGCGTCGATTTGCCGCAGCCGGAGGGACCCACGAACACGCAGAACTCGCCGTGCGCGATGTCGAGGTCGATGCCCTTGATGACATCGACGGGGCCGAACGACTTGCGCACGCCGCGCAGCGCGACCTCGGCCATTCAGCTCTCCCGGCGCAGTTCGAGAATGATCGCAGTTTCCGGCGGCAGCGGCGGCGGCATGAAGCCGGCATGGGCCAGCATGCCGCCGGCAACGGCGACGCCCTCGGCATACAGGGCGCGGTGCGTGGCCGACAGCTTGCCGTCCGGGCGCTGCGGCGCGGGGATACGCAGCCGGTAGGATGCGTCGGCCTGCAAGCCCGGCAGGCGCAGCGGCGCCGGGTGCGGGCGGGCGCGGTCCGCCTCCTGCGCGATCAGATAGACCGCGTGGCCCGCGTCCGGGGCGACCACGCCGGCCAGCGTGCGACCGTCGAGCGGGTCGGCCGCCACGTGCAGGCCGGCATGCAGCAGCGGGCGCAGGCGCTTGTGCAGCGCGATCCAGCCGGCCAGCTCGTCCCGCTCCGCATCGTCCAGCACCAGGGGATCAAGCTCGATGCCGAAGTGATACGGCAGCGCCACGGCGGCGCGGAACGCCAGCGTGTGCCGCCGCCCGGTCTGGTGGTTCGGGCTGGCGGAGACGTGCGCGCCCATGACCTCGGGCGGCAGCAGCCGCGACGCCCCGCGCTGGATGCGCAGGCGCTCCAGCGCGTCGGTGCAGTCCGAGGTCCAAACGCGCTGCGTGCGGGCAAGCACGCCCCAATCGGCGCGGGCGCCGCCGGAGGCGCAGCTTTCGATCTCAACCGCCGGATGCTCTGTCCGCAGGTAGTCCAGCATCGCATAGGTGGCGAACACGTGGTTGCCGTAAGCCGCACGTCCCGCCGGGTCGCCGGCGGCAACCAGATCGCGGTTCATGTCCCACTTCAGGTAGCTGATCGGCACTTCGCGCAGCAGGGTGTCAAGCGCCCCACAGACCCGCCCCCAAACCTCCGTCCGCGACAAGCCGAGCACGAGCTGCTGCCGCGACAAGCGAGGCGGCCGGCCCGCCAGCCCAAGCGCCGCGTCCGGGTGCTCGCGCAACGCGGCGCTGTCGGGGTTGGCCATCTCCGGCTCCACCCAAAGCCCGAACTGCATCCCAAGCCCAGTGACGTGGCGCGCCAACGGCCCGAGGCCGTTCGGATACTTGCGCGGGTCGGCCGTCCAGTCGCCCAGGCCGGCGCGCGCATGGTCGCGCCCCGCCATCCAGCCGTCGTCGAGCACGAACCGCTCGATGCCGAGCGCCGCCGCCGCGGTCGCCTCCCGCATCAGCCGGGCCTCGTCATGGTCGAAGTAGGTGCCCTCCCAGGTGTTGAGCGTGACCGGGCGCGGACCCTTGAGCCGCAGCAGGTGGCGGCGCGCATAGGCGTGGAACGCCCGCGACAGGCCGGACAGGCCGGCACCGGACCAGGCGGCATAGAGGGTCGAGGTCAGCTGGCTCGCGCCCGGCGCCAGCGTGAACTCGCCCGGCATCAGCAGCTCGCCGCCGCTCACCAGCAGCGACCCGTCGCCAAGCCGGTCGGCCGCGATGCGGTGATTGCCGCTCCATCCCAGGTGCACGCCCCAGGCGGCGCCGTCCTGCTCGCCGCAGCCCGGGACCGTGGCGATCAGCAGCGGGAAGCGGTCGTGCGAGGTGCGGCCCCGCCGGTTCTCCAGCAGCAGTGCGCCGTCCGGCAGCGCCGACCGCGTCTCGGTGAACTCGTGCGCCCAGCGCCCGCCATAGGTGCGCAGCTCCGTCGCCTCGGGCGGGATGCGGAGCACGCCGGACGCGAGGTGATCGACCACAAGAGGCGCGGTGCCCGCATTGGTCAGCTTCGCGCGCACCGCCAGCACGTCGCCGTCCGGCGGCAAGGTGAACTCGATCAGGAGGCGCAGGCCGGCAACGGGATCGTGCGCCGTGATCCTCAGCATGCCGTCGGGCAACGTGCTGCCGGGGCCGGTCTCCACACAGGCGTCGCCGAACTCCGCCGACCAGTCCCGCCCGTCGCGATGCGCCGCCAGCGCCGGGGTACGGAACAGCCCGGCGCCGAGCGTCGGGAACACCGACGCCTCCGCGATGTCGTCGTCCAGCAGGTTGCGCGGGGCCGCGCGGTCGCGCAGCGAGGCCGCGTCGCCGGGCGGGAGGCGTGCGCCCCAGTGGACGATCTCCGGCAGCCCCTCCGCCCGCGGCGCCAGCAGCAGCGTCGTGTGAAGCCCGTCGAGCCGCATCGCTATTCCTTGATCGCGCCGAGCGTCAGCCCGGCGATGAAGTGCCGCTGCATCGCGAAGAACACGACGATCGAGGGCGCGGCTGCGATCAAGGCGCCGGCGCTCATCAGCTGCCACGATGCGAGCCACTGCCCGGCCAGCGCCTGCAGCCCAGCGGTGATCGGGCGGGCGCTGTCGCTCTGCACCAGCACCAGCGCCCAGAAGTAGTCGTTCCAGATGAAGGTGAACTCCAGCACCGCCAGCGCCGCGAGCGCCGGGCGCACCAGCGGCAGGATGACATGCCAGAAGATGCGCAGCTCCCCCACGCCCTCGATCCGCGCCGCTTCCACCAGCGCGTCCGGCAGCTCGCGGATGAAGTTGCGCATGAACAGGGTGCAGAAGCCGGTCTGGAACGCGATGTGGAACAAGACCAGCGCCCACACCGTGTCGTAGAGCGGGATGACGCTCACGAACAGGTTGCGGACCGGGATCATCAAGACCTGGAACGGCACGAAGTTGCCGGCGATGAAGATGGCGAACAGGGCGATGTTGCCGCGGAAGCGATACTGCGCCAGCGCATACCCGGCCATGGTGGAGATCGCGAGCGTGCCCGCCACCGCCGGCAGCGTGATCACGACGCTGTTGAGCAGGTAGCGGCCCATCGGCGAGGAGGTGAACACCGCCGTGTAGTTCTGGACGATGCGCAGGTCGGTGGGCCAGCCCCAGTAGTTGCCGCGGCTGAGGTCGTCGAGCGAGCGGGTCGAGGTCAGCGCGATGGCGAACAGCGGCAGCAGCCAGACCAGCAGGCTCGCGGACACGACGGCGCGATAGAGGCCGCGCGCGCCGGGCGACTGTTTCTGCAAGGGCGTCGGGAACACGGTCAGCGGCGCTCCCGGCGCAGCAGGGACACGAGGAAGAAGGCGATGTACACGTCCATGATGAGGAACAGCACCGTCGCGATGGCCGTGCCATAGCCGTAGCGGAAGGAGGCGAAGGTCTGCTGGTACATGTAGAACGCGAGCACGGAGGAGCTGTCGTACGGCCCGCCCTTGGTCATGATCGACACGAGGTCGAAGCTGCGCAGCGCGCCGACCACGCAGACGACGACGGCGATGAACGTCGCCGGGCGGAGCTGCGGCAGGATGACGTGGCGCAGCAGGCGCCAGCCGCGCGCCCCGTCGAGCCGTGCCGCCTCCACCAGCTCCGGGTTGATCGCGGTGAGGCCGGTGAGGTACAGGATCATGCAGTACGCGGTCTGCGGCCACAGGCCCGCCGCCATCACGCCGAACGTCGCCCATCGCTCGTTGCCCAGGATATCGACCGGCGGCAGGCCCACAGTCCCGAGCAGGACGTTCAGCAGCCCGAAATCCGCGTTGAGAAACCAGCCGAACACCAGGCCGACCACCACCTGGCTGATGACGAACGGGAAGAAGAACAGCGACTTCACCAGCCGCATGCCGAACAGCGTCTGGTTCAGCAAAAGCGCGAGCGCCAGGCCGAACGCCGGGGCCAGCATGAAGGCGACGAGCCACAGCACGTTGTTGACGAGGGCGGTGTAGAACACGTCGTCGGTGAACAACTCGGCGTAGTTGGCCCAGCCCACGAAGCGCATGGGCTTGATGCCGTCCCAGTCGTTGAGGCTGACCCACAGGCTGTCGGCGATGGGCCAGAGGACGAACACGGCGAACAGCAGGCAGGCGGGCGCCAGCAGCAGCGCGGGCGCCAGCGCCATCTGGTGCCGCCGCCACCAGGTGCCCGGCGCGGCGCCGGCCACCATGGGGATCGTCGTCACCGACATCGGGGCGGACATCGGGCGGGCCGGCCCTAGTTCGAGGCGTAGATGCGCTTGCGGGCGCGCTCGATGTTGGCGAGCACGGCGTCCAGGCGGTCCGGCTTCACCATGAACTCCTGGAAGCCCTTCATGGCGACGGTCGCGAGGTCCTCGCTGGTGTCGCGGTCGAGGAACTGGGTGAGGTGCGCCGCCGCGTCCAACTGCGCGGCGCCGGCCTTGAGGAAGCGGTCGTCGCTGACCTGGGCCTGCGTGTTGGTCGGAAGCTGCCGCAGGGTCTTGTTGACGCTGGCCTGCACGTCGGCGCGCATCATGAACGCGAGCAGCTTCATGGCGTCCGGCTTGTTCTTGGCGCCCGCCGGGATGTTGATGCTCTCGATGGGCGCCTCCTCGGCCTGCGCCACGCCCGGGGCGATGGTCGGGAAGGTCATGAAGCCGATGTTGGCGGCGGCGTCGGCCGGCATTCCTTGCGTGAAGTAGTTGCCGATCAGCATCATGCCCGCCTTGCCCTGGTACATCAGGCTTTGGCTTTCCTGCCACGACAGGCTGGTGTGGTTCTTGATGAAGCACTGGTGGTCGAGCAGCTGCTTCCAGTGCGCGAACACCGCCCGCACCTTCGGGTCCTGCCAGCTCACCCGGCCCTCCGTGAGCTGCGTGTGGAACTCGTAGCCGTTGAGGCGCAGGTCGATGTAGTCGAACCACCCGGCGGTGGGCCAAAGGTCCTTGCTGCCGAGGTCCACCGGCTCGATCCCCGCCGCCCGCAGCTTGTTGCAGGCGCCGAGCAGGTCGTCCCAGGTCTTGATCTCGCCGACCCCAGCTTTTTTCAGCAGGTCGGTGCGGGCAAACAGGCCCCATTGGTAGTAGCTGTACGGCACGCCCCATTGCTTGCCGTCCACGGTGACGGTGTCGAGCACCTTGGGCGCGAACTGGCCGCGCGCCTCCGGGGTGAACAGCGCGCTCACGTCCTCCAGCAGGCCCGGCGTCACGAACTGGCGCATCCGTGCCCCGGAGTACCACAGCGCAACGTCGGGGGGCGCCGAGGTCAGCCAGTTGCGGATCGAGCTTTTGTAGCTCTCGTGGTCATACACGTTCATCTGGACGGTGATGCCGGGGTTCTCGGCCTCGAACTGCTTGACCGCCGCCTCGAAGGCCGCCTTGGGCTGGGGGTCCGACGTGTCCGTGTTGAAAACGAGGGTGCCCGCCAGGGCCGGGGCCGCGAGCAGGCCGGCAGCCAGGGCGGCCGCCGTGAGCGTCCGGAACAGATGCATGGTTTCCTCCGTTTGGGCGGCCTGGGCAGGCGCCGCGCTGTTTGGGCGGCAGTATTGCCGGTGCGGCGGCGCTTGGCTACCTGCGATGCGCGCGCCGCGCGATCAGCGGCGTGGCATGAGGCGCTTCGGAGGGGAGGGTCGGGCAGCGGCGGGCGGAAATGGCCGGACGCGACCTCGTGAGGCGGGCTTGCGCCACGTCGGGTGGCGGGCCGATCTTCCCTGGACTTCGATTTTCCCTGGCCTTCAAAGGAGCGATGATGAACCGGATTGCCGAACCCGGCTTGAGCAAGGTTCCCGAGGTCACGCTCGGCTTCTGGATCATCAAGGTGCTCGCGACCACGCTGGGCGAGACCGGCGGCGACGCGGTGACGATGACGCTGGGCCTCGGCTACCTGGTCGGCACGGTCATCTTCGCCGCCATCTTCGTCGTCGCCGTCGCGGCCCAGATCGGCGCCCGGCGGTTTCACCCGTTCCTGTACTGGGCCGTGATCGTCGCGACCACGACGGCGGGCACGACGCTGGCCGATTTCTTCGACCGCTCGCTCGGCGTCGGCTACGTCGGCGGGTCGTCGATCCTGTTCGTCCTGCTCATGGCGACGCTCGGCCTTTGGCACCGCTCGCTCGGATCCGTCGCGGTGGCCAGCGTCACGTCGCCCAAGGCCGAGATGTTCTATTGGGCGACGATCATGTTCTCGCAGACCCTAGGCACGGCGCTCGGCGACTGGACGGCCGACACGACCGGGCTGGGGTACGAGGGCGGCGCGCTGGTGTTCGCGGCTGCCCTCGCGGCGGTCGCCGCCGCCTACTTCTACACGGGCGCGTCGCGCACCTTGCTGTTCTGGGCCGCCTTCATTCTCACGCGGCCGCTCGGGGCCACGGTGGGCGACCTGCTCGACAAGCCCGTCGCGGATGGCGGCCTCGCGTTGGGCCGCTTCTCCGCCTCGGCCGTGCTCACGGTCCTGATCGTCGCCTGCATCCTGTTCTTCCCGCAGCGGGCCGGCAACCATCCGGGGCCGCAGGAGCAGCACCCATGACGAGGCGCCCTCCTGCAGGCGGACGCGCATCGGACGGCCGGGACGGCCGGTGCACGGTTGCGTCGGCGTGCGCCGCGTCGGAACTGCGCGGCGCTCCGCCAAGTCCGAAAGCCGCCTGTCCCGGCAACATAGGGTGGCAGGCGTCGCCGATCCTCATGAGGTCGCGACCGGTCCGCCGATCACTGGAATGATCCCAAGATGCGGCGACAGGTCGAGGCTGAGGCCTGCCGCGTCCCGCGCCGCTGTCCGCTGGGCGACAAGGTTGATGTGCTCCTGGCTGTCGGAGAAGGAAACCAGCAGGTCCGCCCGGCTCAGGCCGGCGGCGAGGGCACGGACATACAGCGTCTTCCCGGCCGCGTCAGGCGCGCGCTGCAAGGTGTTCCGATACAGCCCATCCACCAGCGCCTGGTTTGACGGGGAAGCGCCATAGCGGTTGGCGAACTCGGGGGATGCCAGGAACGACAGCGCGACCTGCTGGAGCGTGGTGCCGTTGACCACGGCCTGGGTGAAGCTGCTGAAGCCCGCCGGGTCGGCGTCCCGGCCGAAGGCGGTGTCGTATACCCGGGCCACCTGCGCCTCGGCGGTGGCGGCATAGGCCACGTTTGGGTTGGCATTCAGCCGGCCTCGCTCCTCGTCGCTGTCTGCGAAGGCGGCCAGGACCGCGCCGCGGCTCGCGTCGCGGCCGAGTGCGCCCTGGAAGAAGGCGGCCCCTGCGGCGTCGCCTGCCCGGCCCAGCACGTTCCGGTAGAGGGCGCTGACGTAATCCGCGTCGGACAGCGCGCCGTAGCGGCTGAACTCGGCCGACGCCACGAACCCGTCCCCAAGCTGGGCCAGGGTTTGCCCATTCCGCAAGCCGGCATACTGCGCGACCAGCCCGGCGCTGTCGGCGGTGCGGCCGAAGGCGGCGACGTAGAGCCGGGCCACCTGGTGCTCGCCCAGTTCCTGGTCGGTCAGCGCCGCCACCCCGGCATCGCGCAGCAGGGCGATGTCGAGCGGCTGCAAGGTGCCCGCCCCCTGGGTGGTCGTCGTCACGGCCCGTCCGCCCCCGACCGTGGTGGTGCCGGGGTCCGCGCCGAGCACCGGCACCGGGCCGCCGTAAGCGGCCTGGGCGTTCGGGCCATTGAACGTCGTCACGAAGTCGGGCGGAAACGTGACGAACCTGACGTTGCTGTCGTACACCGAAACGCGCAAGCTGGTCTGCACGGCTGCACCGCCGCCGAAGGTCGTGAGGTTGTTGGGATACAGGGACCGGATGCCGAACTGGTGGCCCAGTTCCCGCTCAATGGGCGCCACCGCATTCACGAGGGAGCGGGACCCGTCGAGGTAGCCAGAGTTGAGGTAGAGGGTGCCCGGATCGGCCGGACCGGTGCCGCGCCCCGTCAACGCAAGGCCGAGCCGCTGGCCGTATCGCGCTGTGTTGTAGGGGCCGACCTTGCCGACAATCACATCGTTGGTTGAAACGTAGGCGCCGTCAAGGACCGCGGGACGGGGATACTGGAGGGCAGCGTCCGCCAGCTGGAATGGCGCCCGGAACGAGACGTTGATGGTGTAGCTGCCCGCCGTGTAGTCGAAGTGCCGGGTCCATTCCTGGAAAGCTTGGAGCACCACATTGCGGAGCGGCGCAGGATCGGACGGCGGAGCGTCGGCGAACTGGACGTTGAGCGTTGCAGCCATGACCGCTTCTCCGGATTTATGGGGAAAGCCTGATCGACCGCGCCCCGTCCCAGGCCCGCCAACTTAGGTCAACATTCCTCGTTTTCAAAGGACAATCAATGTGCCTGGAATGGCCTTTGAAGATCCGGGATGGCACTGGCATTGTTGCCGTGCGGATGACGGAGCGCGAGTTCCAGACCTGTAGGGGGACGCCGCGCCGCATCTCGGGATCAATGCCCGTGTTCGGCGGCTTTCCCTGCACCGACGGCAGCATGGAGCGCATTTTCCGCTGGCTTCACGCCGCCGCCGAAGGCAGGCTAGCTCCGATGCCCGCAAGAGGCCTCATGGAGAGAACGGTGCGCATTCACAACACGATGATCGTTGCGGGCATGCTCGCAGGACTAGCCGGCAGCGCGCTTGCGCAGAGCGCCGGCGAGCTGCGGCGCAGCGCCGGGAACGGCGACGTGCTGACCCACGGGATGGGCTACGGCCTGCAGCGGTTCAGCACGCTGGCGCAGATCAACAAGGACACGGTGCGCCGCCTGGTGCCGCGCTGGGCCTATGCGCTCGGCGACGACCGCGGCCAGGAGTCGCAGCCGCTGGTGCGGGACGGGGTCATCTACTTCACCACCCACAACGCCACGATGGCCGTCGATGCGCTGAGCGGGCAGCAGCTCTGGAAGGACGTGATCGAGTATCCGCCGGAGATGGCGCGGCTGGCCTGCTGCGGCATCGTCAACCGAGGCGCCGCGATGCAGGACGGCGTGCTGTTCCGCACCACGCTGGACGCCCAGGTGATGGCGCTCGACGCCAAGACCGGCAAGACCCTTTGGAAGTCCAAGGCGATCGACGTGGCCGAGGGCTACTCCATGACCGTGGCGCCGCTGGTGGCGGACGGCGTCGTGATCACCGGCATCTCCGGCGGCGAGTATGGCACGCGCGGCTTCATCGACGGCTGGAACCCGGCCGACGGCGAGCACCTCTGGCGCCGCTACACCACGGCGCTGCCGGGCGAACCCGGCGGCGACACCTGGCCCGGGGACACCGCCAAGCGCGGCGGCGGCCCGGCCTGGATCACCGGCAGCTACGACCCGGACCTCGGGCTGGTGTACTGGGGCACGGGCAACGGCGGCCCCTGGAACGCCGAGTTCCGCAAGGGCGACAACCTGTACATCTGCTCCGTCCTGGCGATGCGGCCCAAGACGGGGGAGATCGTCTGGCACTACCAGTTCAGCCCCAACGACCCCTACGACTTCGACGGCGTGAACGAGCTGGTGCAGGCGGAGCTGCCGGTGGACGGCAAGCCGCGCAAGGTGATCATGCAGGCCAACCGCAACGGCTTCTTCTACGTGCTGGACCGCACGGACGGCACGCTGATCGCGGCCAACCCGTTCGTGAAGGTGAACTGGGCGGACAAAGTCGATCTGCAGACCGGGCGCCCGGTGGACAGCGCGGTGACAAAGGCGATGCGCACGGAGGGCGGCACGCACGAGGTCTGGCCCTCCGCGCTCGGCGGCAAGAACTGGATGCCGATGAGCTTCAACCCTGGCACTGGCCTCGCCTACGCGAACACGCTCAACATCAGCTATCCCTACACGCCGGTGCAGCCGGAGTATCGGCAAGGGACCTTCTACCTGGGCATGGACCTTGCGGGATGGACGTTCCCCAAGGACGAGCCGCATGGCTACCTGAAAGCCATCGAGCCGCTGACCGGCAAGGCACGGTGGCAGGTGGCCTGGGATATCCCGAGCTTCGCCGGCACCGTGACGACGGCGGGCGGCCTCGTGTTCACCGGCAGCATGCGCGGCGAGTTCGCGGCCTTCGACGCCGAGAACGGGCACAAGCTTTGGGGCTTCCAGACCGGGTCGGGCATCATCGGCCAGCCCGTGGTCTGGGCGAAGGACGGCAAGGAATACGTCACGGTGGCGAGCGGCATCGGCGGCGTGTACCCGCTGTTCTCGGGCGACGAGCGGCTCAGCAGCATCCCGGCCGGCGGTTCGCTCTGGACGTTCGGCATCATGCCGGATCAGCAGGCGGCAGACGCCGGGCCGCAGTCGGGTGCGGCCCCGGCCGGCATCCCGGTCGCTGCCCAGGCGCAAGCTCGGCGTTGAGGGCGCTGCTTTGGGGGCTGGCCGCCACCGTGGCGGCCAGCGGGGCGGCCGGCGGGGCAGCACGGGCGCAGGACGCGCCCGCGCCGGGGAAGACCGGCCCCCAGCTCTACCGGCAGCTTTGCAGCCACTGCCACGGCTTCAACATGGTCAATCCCGGCACCAGCAGCTACGACCTGCGCCGCTTCCCGGTGGACCAGCAGGACCGGTTCGTCGCCTCGGTGATGAACGGCAAGAACACGATGCCCGCCTGGGGCGGCGAGCTGACCGCGGACGAGCTGGACAAGCTGTGGGACTACGTCCGCTCCCGCGGCAAGTCGTGACGGGCCGGGCTGCGCTTGCCGCGGCGCTGCTCGCCTGGGCTTCAACATCGGCGGCCGCCGATCCGGCTCCGCTGCGGGTGTGCCTGGACGGGCGCAACCCGCCGTTCTCGGCCCAGCGGGACGCTTCGGGGTTCGACGTCGCGGTCGCCCGCGCGGTGGCCGGGCGGCTGGGTGCGGCCTTCGCCCCGCAATGGTACGAGAACGACCGCGACAACAACCGCTCCGCCCCGCAGGACGCGGGCGCCATGCTTGCGGCCGGCCTTTGCGACCTCGCGGCGGGGTTTCCCTTGACGGAGGGCGCGCTGGGCGCGCCGTCGGCGTCGGCGGCCCGGGTGCCGCAGCACGAGGGCGGGCCGCCGCCGCGCCGCCTGCTGCGGGTCGTCCTGCAGGACATGGCGGCAAGCCGCCCGTACCACCGTCTCGGCCTTGCCGTCGTGCTTGGGCCTGGCGCCGGGGACCGGGTGATCGGGTCGCTTGCCGATCTCAGGGGATTGCGGGTCGGGGCGCCCGCGGGGACGCTGGCGGACACGCTGCTGCGCGCGTGGCATGGCGGCGCCCTGGCTGCGGACCTCACGGCGCTCGACAGCCGGGCGAGCGCGCTGGACGGGATCGAGGCCGGACGGCTCGACGCGACCCTGGTGGAGCTTGGCGGCTTCGACGCCTACCGCGCCGCGCACCCGGGGACCGCGCTGCGCGACTCAGGCTGGCGGCATCCGATCGGCTTCAACATCGGCTTCGTCGGCGCCGCGACGCGGCGGGATCTGCTGGACCGCGTGGACGGGGCGCTGGGCGCGATGCAGGCATCCGGCGAGCTGCGGACCCTGGCCGCCGGCGCCGGGCTGCAGTGGGCGGCCGCGACGGCACCCGACATCGCGCCGCGCCTGACGCCGGCGCTGCTGCGCGGGGACTGACGCTCAGCATAGGTGACTGATCCTCGTGCCGCTGAGGTCAAAGGGCATCAAGACCGACCGCAAGCTTGACAGGCCCGGAATCCCTGCCCCCTCCCCGCCGGCATCACGTGGCGGCAGCCGAGGATGCGCGTTGGATCGCTCCAAGTCGCCGAATTCATGCTTGTGTCGCCTTGTGTCGCAACAGGTGATCAGCGTAGCGCGCCCGGAGTGCGAGCTTGTTGAGCTTGCCCGTGGCCGTATGCGGCAGCTCGTCCACGACCACCACGTCGTCAGGGTGCCACCACTTCGCGACGGCGCCGTCATAGAGGGCCAGGACGCTGCGGGCATCGAGCGTGCAGCCTGCCCTCGGCACCACTAGCAGCAACGGTCGTTCCATCCACTTCGGGTGGCGCGCGGCGATGATCGCGGCCTCCGTCACGTCGGGGTGCGAAACCGCGATGTTCTCCAGCTGGATGGAGCTGATCCACTCGCCTCCGGATTTGATGACATCCTTTGAGCGATCAACCATCTCCGCATAGCCGAGTGGGTCGATGGTCGCGACGTCTCCGGTGTTGAACCAGCCCTCGGCGTCGGCGCCGCCATCCTCGCCACGGTTGAGGTAGGCGCGGCATACCCAGTGGCCTCGGGCCTGGAGGTCGCCGAATGCCGCCCCGTCCCAGGGCAGTTCGGCACCAGCGTCATCCACGATGCGGATGTCGGTCCCGCACACGGCGCGGCCCTGCTTGAGGCGGAGCCGCATCGCGTTCGCGGGCGGCAGGTGAGCCGTCGCAGGAACCGGGGTGTTGTAGGTGACGACGGGGCTGGTTTCGGTCATGCCCCAGGCATGCTGCACTTCTACCCCGTGCTCGCCCAACGCTTCCATCAGCAACTGTGGGCAGGCCGATCCGGCGATGGCGAGGCGCTTGAGTGTGCGCAACCGTTGTCCGGCGGTTCGCAACTCGTGAACCAGGCCAAGCCAGATCGTCGGCACGCCGTTGGAGAAGGTAACGCTCTCCTCGTTCAGCATCCGGACCAGACTGGCTCCGTCCAGATGGCGCCCGGGCAGGATCAGTGCCGCACCGACCATCGGCGCACAGTAGGGCAGTGCCCATCTGGTGGCGTGGTACATCGACGCAGCCGCCAGCACGCGGTCTGTCGCGCGCAGGCCGAAGACATCCGCCATGTTCGCCGCATACGCATGCAGCAACGCGGAACGATGGCTGTAGAGCACGCCCTTCGGCCGCCCCGTGGTACCCGAGGTGTAACAAAGGACGCTTGCCGTGTTCTCGTCGAAGCTCGGCCAGGCATAATCCTCGTCGGCCTCCGCCATCAGCGCCTCGTAGCTCGCCAGCCTCACGCCTGCGGGAAGCCGCAGGTTCGGGGCCTGTTCATCGCCGCACATCGCGACCACCGCGCGGAGGGTCAGAACCCGGGAACGAGGCCGGCGATTAGCCCTGCGAAGTCGATGTCCGCGAACAGCACGCAGTCTCCGGCGTCCTGCATGACGAGGGCGACGTCGCCCGGCGCCAGCCGTGGGTTCACCGTATGGCAGATCGCCCCCATGCCGCAGATCGCGTAGAAAAGCTCAAGGTGCCTGTAGCCGTTCCATGCAAGCGTCGCGACGCGGTCGCCGGGCCGCACGCCCATATCCTGGAGGGCACGCGCGAGGCGCCGTGCCCGCTGCTCCACCTTGGCGTATGTGCTGCGGTGCAGGCTGCCGTCCGTCAGCTTGGAGACGACCTCGGTGCCACCGTGGTGCCGCGCGGCGTGCGCGATGACGGATGAGAGCAGGAGCGGCTGCGGCTGCATGAGTCCAAGCATGACACCTCCCGTGGCCGGCAGCATGGTGCGGCTGTCTGCCGTCTGCGCGCGTCGGACCCGGCCTGCATCGGCGACGTTAAGTCTGGGTTGCTTGGCGTGCCAGGACAATCGTTGACCAGCCCCCGTTACGGTGGACGCGGGTTACGGCCAACGTGACCGTGGCGGGCTGTTCCTTGTTGGCCAGAGCGAAATAGCCGACGCCCGAGTGGAGGCGCTGGAAGTCGGTCCAGCCTTTTGTCGCAAAGAAAGCCCTGCACGCCGCCTGCCTGGTGTCGAACGGGCCGTCGCCGTCCAACTCGGTGCAGACCGGGACAGCTTCGACCATTGAGGAGGCGATAGTACCCCGGACCGCAACCTGGGCACCGCAAGCAACTTTTGCGGCCCGCGCAATCGCTTGGCAGAAAGGGACGGCGGGAAAACGCCAATGGGCGGCTGCGGCGCGGCCTACCCGGTGACATGCCATCGGGACCGCTGACAGCCCATAGCCTGAACACTCTGGTCGCTCGGCTGAACGCAACGCCCAGGCAGCGTCAGGCCTACTTGGACTGAGTGCCGCCGCCCTGCGCCGGGTCGCTTTCCACGGCGCTGCCGGTCACTTTGCCGCTGTTCCCGCCGCCGACGCGGGATTTGCCGCCCATTCCGGCCACCGTGCTGCTGGCCTTTCCGTGATCCTGCTCAAGCGAGCCGTCGGTGCCGACGCCGTTGTTGGCGCCCTGGTTGTTGCCGGTGGCCGGCCCCATGTCGCTCGACTGGTGCGCGGCCTCGTTCGATGGGGCCTGCGCCCATGCCGCCGCAAGGCCCGGCCCGGCCACGATGCACGCCGTCGCGCCGCAGACCGCGGCGGCCTTGATCAAGACTCTCATGTGAACATCCCCATGGCTGGTCGAGTGGCCTGAATGCCCGGCCAGGGGCAGAGTTGCCAGACGCAGGCGCCGGCCGTTGCGGCCTGCCGGTCAGCCCAGCTCCGACGCGGCCGGCACGGTGGGCAGGCCGGGGCCGGCGATGCCCCGGGCCGCGAGCACCGCGCGCAGCACCGCCGATGCCGTGACCCGGGCCGCGAGCACGCCCAGCGTCAGCATGTTGCCCGGCAGCCCGCTCTGCCCCGTGCCGAGCGCGAACAGGGTGTCGCCGTCCCACATGGTGTGCGACGGCTCGATGGTGCGGGCCAGGCCGTCATGCGCGACTTGGGCGAGCTTGCGGGCCTGCGCCTTGGTCAGCACGGCGTCGGTCGCCACCACGCCGATGGTCGTCGCCATGCCGGCCTGCAGCGCGGGCGGCAGCTCGCCGCGCAGGATGGCCGCGACGGCGCCGGGTCCGCGCCGCCCGTCCTCCGTGCGGGTGCCGGCGACGATGGCGCCGGAGGCCGGGTCGATCACGTCGCCCACCGCGTTGACCGCGACGACCGCGCCGACCGTGATGCGGCCGATCCGGGCCGAGGCGGTGCCGATGCCGCCCTTGGTGGCGCGTCCCATGCCGAACAGCTTGCCGACCGTGGCGCCGGCCCCGGCGCCCACCGAGCCTTCCGCCGGCGCATCGGCGCTCGCGGCCTCGCAGGCGGCGTAGCCCGCCGCGGCGTCCGGGCGGATGCGGGGATCGCCGACGCCGAGGTCGAACAGGACCGCCGCCGGCACGATGGGCACCAGCGCCGGGCCGGCCGGGAAGCCGAACCCGTGCTCCTCCAGCCAGCGCATGACGCCCGAGGCGGCGTCGAGGCCGAAGGCGCTGCCGCCGGTGAGCAGGACGGCGTGGACGCGCTCCACGAGGTTGCTGGGGTCGAGCAGGTCGGTTTCCCGCGTGCCGGGCGCGGCGCCGCGCACGTCCACGCCGCCCACGGCGCCCGCCTCCGTCAGGATGGCGGTGCACCCGGTCGGACGCCGGGCGGCGGTGAAATGGCCGACCCGCACGCCCGGCACGTCGGTGATCGCGCCGCCTAGGATTTGCGGGCGCGCCGTGCCGTCGCCTTGAGCGCCGGCGGAGAAGGGCAAGGCCGCGGCGCCGATGCCGAGCGCAGCCGTCGAGGCGAGTTGGCGACGATGCATGGGGGCCGCTCCTGGCGAGGGTTGCCGCGGCCGGCACGATGGCACGGGAGCGCCGCCCGGCGCCAGGACGCGCCGTTGAACCGGGGCCACCCTCGCGCGTCTGTCACCCTAGTTTGAACGGAGGAGGCATTGATGGCCGAAGACGAGACCGGCAAGGGCAAGCTGCCCGGCAACCACGGCCAGTTCGGCGAGGGCGACGCGACCGAGGCCTACAAGCCGCTGGAAAAGCAGCCCGCGCCGGATCAGGCGAAGTCGCCGGACCAGCCGCCGGGTTCGGAGGCGGAAGTCCAGGGCCAGACCAACGCGGGGGAGCGTTCCTGATGTCCGGCTCCATCGACGACCTGGCGCGCAAGCACGGCGTGAGCGTGGATGCCGTGCGGGCGCTGCAGGACGCCCTGCGCCGCGGCGGCGGGCAGCAGGCGCAGTTCAGCCATCCGGACCTGGGCGGCATGGGCCAGTGGTCCGCCGGCGGCATGACGCAGGTGGGCGATATGTTCAACACGGCGCTGAAGGACAAGGTGAACGCGCTGTGCAGGGAGCTGGCGCAGTCCGCGGCGACGATGCCGCCCTCAAGCGACCCGCCGGCGACGCAGCAGCAGGGACAAGGGCATGGGGGCGAGGAGCAGCACGGCGAGAAGCGTTCGCCGCCCCGCGGCGACTGGTGGCCGCAGGACCTGGGCCGGCCCTCCGCGACCGGGTCGCAGAACGGCATGCGCTACGCCTGCTTTCCCGACGCCCGCCGCGTCGCGGTGGAGCAGGCCGGCCGCGTCACCCTTTACGACAGCGGCGAGCACCGCATCAACGGCGTGTCGCAGTCGCAGAGCGGCGGGCAGGAGCTGAGCTTCAGCAGCCAGAACGGCACGGTCCGCGCGTCCGACCTGCCCGTGGCGGGCTGAGCGCGCCGCCCCGCTGCGGGCTGGGACGGTTGGAAGCGGTTCGCGGATGACGGTTGCCCTGGGCGGCGCATGCATGCCATCGTTGCGAAGAGAAGCGTCACAGAACGCCGGCGCAGCGCCCAGGGGAACGTCATGGCCGACCATATCATCGACCGTCGCTTGCTGCTGCAGGCGGCCGCGCTTTCGCCCGCCTTGGCGGCCGTCGCGACGGGCCGGGCCAGCGCCGCCGACTCCCCGGACAGCTTGGTGGTGATCGCCGAGCTGGTCGCCAAGCCGGGCCGCGCCGACTCGTTGCGCGACATCATGGTGCCGTTCGTGGCGGGCGCCCGGCATGAGCCGGGCTGCGAGCACTACGTCCTCATGGAGGACCGCGACACGCCGGGCCGCTTTCTCACCTACGAGGTCTGGACCAACCCGGCCGCGCTCGCCGCCCATATGCAGACGCCCGAGATCAAGGCGGCAGGACCCAAGCTCGCCGACATCCTCGCCCAGCCGTTCACCCAGGCCATGCTGAAAACCCTGAGCGCCTCCTGACCGTCAGAGCGCCGGGAGGAGCCTGCCATGTCCGACATCATCCTTCATGGATACCCGCTCTCGCCCTTCTCCGAGAAGGTCCGGCTGGCGCTGGGCCTCAAGGGCGCCTCCTACCGGTCCGTCACCGTGCCGGTCTGGATGCCGAAGCCCGACCTGCTGCCGCTGACCGGCGGATACCGGCGCGCGCCGGTCATGCAGGTGGGGGCGGACGTGTATTGCGACACGCTGCTGATCCTGCACGCCATCGAGCGGCTGCATCCCGAGCCGTCGTTCTACCCGGGCGGCAGCGCCGGGCTGGCCTCCGCCGTCGGCTGGTGGGCGGAGAAGTTCACCTTCATGCCGGCGGTCTGCCTCGTGACCAGCCTGATCGGCGAGCACCTTCCGGCCGAGCTGATCGAGGAGCGCAAGCCGTTCTTCGGCGTCGATCTCAGCAAGGCGGCAACGCTCAAGGATCAGCGGCTCAACCGCCAGCGCCTGCACGCGCATCTGACCTGGCTGGGCCAGATGCTCGGGGACGGGCGCCGCTTCCTGCTCGGCGAGGCGCCCGGCGCCGCGGACCTCGCGGCCTTTCACCCGATCTGGTTCGCCCTCAAGAACGCCGGGGAGGCCGCCGACGCGATGCTGCCGATGGCGCCGCTGCGGGCCTGGTACGACCGGGTGGCGGCATTCGGCCATGGCCGTCCGCAGGAGATGGCCGCCGCCGACGCGCTCGCGGTCGCCCGGGCTTCGGAACCGGCCGCGCCGGGTTTCGAGAGCGACGCCGACGACCCCTCCGGCTGCAGGCCCGGCGACCCAGTGACCGTCACGCCGGACGACACCGGACGCGATTCCGTCGCCGGCGAGCTGGTCGCCTGCGGCCCGCAGGAGGCGGTCATCCGGCGTGCCGACCCGGCGGTGGGCGACGTCCACGTCCACTTTCCGCGCGCCGGCTTCGAGCTGGTGCCGGCAGCTTAGGCTGGGGTCCAGGTCGGGCTACTCCTCCTTCATCGCGTGGCTGATGCTGTCGGTGATCGGGCTGACGATGAAGTCGAGCACGGAGCGGGCGCCGTTCACGATCAGGATGTCCGCCGGCATGCCCGGCAGCAGCACGACGCCGGGCTTGTCGCGCAGCGCGCCCGCGTCGATCTCGGCGCGCACCATGAACACCGGCATGTTGTTCGCGTCCATCTGGCGGTCCGCGCCGACGTAGGTGAGGCGGCCGGTGATGACCGGCACGCGATGCGCCTTGTAGGCCGTGAGCCGCACGTTGACGCGCTGGCCGACCGCCAGGTGCTCCACCTCGAACGGCGCGACCGTGCCCTCCACCAGCAGGTGCTGCGTGTCCGGCACCAGGTCCATCACCGGCTGCCCCGCCACGATGCTGCTGCCCGGGGTGAAGTACTTGAAGTCCGTCACCGTGCCGGCCTCCGGCGACAGGATCTCGCGCTTCTGCAGCAGGTCCCGGGCGGCGGTCAGGCGCTGCTCGGCGTCCGCCTGGGCAGCCTGCGTTTCCGACCGCTCGCGGGAGATGTCGGCCCGGCGCGCCTCCATCGTGTTGACGATCCCCGACCGGAGCTGCGCGATGATCTCCATCGCCTCGGCGTATTGCCCGGCGAACTGGCCGATGTTGCCGCGCAGCTCCGCCTCGCCGCGGCGCAGCTCCAGCTGGCGCGGCTTGGTCGAAAGGCCGCGCGACATCAGGAAATCGACGCCGCGAAGCTCCTCCTGCACGAGGCCCAGGCGCAGGCCGGCCGAGGCGATCTGCGCCCGCAGCGCCGCGATCTGCGCCTCCTGCTGGGCGATCTTGCGCTCCTCGACGCGGGTGTTGGCGTCGAGCGCGCCCCAGCGGCTCTGGAACTGGTAGGCCTCCGCCGCCACGGCCGCCGCGATGGCGGGATCGGCGTCGGCCGCACCCCGCAGCGCGGCGGAGACCGGCAGCTCCCGCCGGTCCGCTGCCTCCGCCGCAAGGCGGGCGGCGCGGGCCACGGCGGCCCAATACAGCACGCTGGCCTGGAACAGTGCGGCCCGCGGCTGCACGTCGTCGAGCTGCAGCAGCACCTGGCCGGCCGCCACCTTGTCGCCTTCCTGCACCATCAGCCTCTTCAGGATGCCGCCATCCGCCAGCGTGACGGTCTTGCGCTTGCCGCCCGAGATGATCGTGCCGGTCGCCGGCACCGCGCTCTCGATGCGGGTCAGCCCGGCCCAGGCGGTCAGGCCGCCAAAGCCGACCAGGAGGGTCAGCAGGCTGAGGACGGCGATGCGCCGCAGCGAGCCTTGCGGCAAGGACGCTTCGGCCTCGGCCAGCCAGGGTGCGTCCGCGACGGTGACGAGGTTCTGGGCCATGGGCGCTCTCCGGTCAGGCGGTGGCGAGGCGGATGCGGGGCGCCGCGACGACCTGCGCCGGCACGCCGAGCGCCGGCGCGTCGTCGATGGCGCCGTCCCGCAGCGTCACGACGCGGTCCGCCGCTTCCCGCAGCGCCGGGCGGTGGCTGGTGACGACGGCGATAGCGCCCTCCTCGCAGCAGGCGCGCAGCGCCCGCAGCAAGGCGGCGGTGCCGTCGGCGTCGAGGCTCGCGTCCGGCTCGTCCAGCACCAGCAGCCGGGGCGAGCCGCACAGGGCGCGGGCCAGGCCGACGCGCTGCTTCATGCCGCCGGACAGGGCAGCGCCGTTCCGGACCAGCGCGGTCTCGTAGCCCCGGGCCATGCGGCCGATCAGGTCATGCACCTCCGCCCGGCGCGCGGCGGCGATGGCCGCAGGGAGGGCGTGATCCCGGAACCGCCCGATGTTCTCGCCCACGCCGCCGTCCAGCAGGGACACGGACTGCGGCAGGAAGCCGACGCCCGCCCCGCCATGCACCGGCGCGCCGTCCAGCAGCACCGCGCCGGCGCTCGGCGCCGCCAGCCCGGCCAGCAGGCGCAGCAGGCTGGTCTTGCCCGCGCCGTTCGGGCCGGTGACGGCGACCAACGTGCCGGGCGGGACGCGCAGGTCGATGCCGCGCAGCAGGACCTGCCCGTCCGCCGCCCGGAGCGCGGCGCCCTCGACCAGCAGGCCGGGCCAAGCCTCCGCCGCCGGGGCAGACGGGAGCGGAACGCTGTCCGCCGCCATCAGGCGGTCGATGCGGCGCCAGGCGGCGTGCGCCAGCACCCAGTGGCGCCAACTGCCGACCAGCTGGTCGAACGGTCCCAGCAGCTTGTTGATCAGCAGGTTGGACCCCATCAGGCCGCCCGGCGTCGTGGCGCCCGACAGGACCAGCAGGGCGCCCACCCCGATCACCCCGGCCTGCAGCGACAGCCGCATCAGGCGGGATAGCGCGGTGACGGCCTGCACCCGCCCGCCCGCCCGGCCCAGCCCGGTCAGCGCGCGGCCGTGCCGGACGGCCCAATGGCGCCCGATGGCGGGCAGCATGCCAAGGCCCTCGGCCAGATCGGGTTCGGCGAGGCTTCGCACCAGGACCTGCCCGGCCGCGACCCGCCGCTCCTGCGCGGCCAGCAAGGTCGGGCGCACCAGCCACTCCATCAGCAGGCCGGCCGAAATCATCGCCGCGATCCCCACGAAGCCGAGAAGGCCGAAGGCCGGATGCAGCATGAACAGCACCGCCAGGAACAGCGGCGCACACAGCGCGTCGAGCGGCACCGCGACGGCGCCGGAGGCGAGGAAGCCCTGAAGCTCGTTCAGGTCCCGCACCAACTCCGGCCCGGCGCGGCGGTCGCCGGCGGCGGCGCGCCGCACCCCCTCCCGCAGCACCGCGCCGTTCAGGTGCCGCCCCATCGCCTCGCCGATCGCGACGAGGCAGGCGCTGCGCAGGGTGTCGAGCGCCGCGTACAGCGCCAGCCCGGCGACGCAGGCCACGGACAGCACCTTCAGCGTGTCCATGTTGCGGCTTTGCAGCACCCGGTCGTAAAGCTGCATGTCGTAGATCGGCACCACCAGCACGGCGATGTCCAGGAACACCGTGAGTACCAGCGCCAGCCCCAGCCCGCCCGCCAGGATGCGGCGCATCCGCCGCCGCGTTGTCACGATATCGCCCCCACGGCCGTGCCCATGGCCGCTCCCCGGTCCGGCGCCGCGCGCACCAGGCGCACGCGGGGCGTGGACAGGCTTTGCAGGACCTCGGCCCGCGGGCCAAACTGCGACACCGCCCCCTCGGACAGCACCAGCAGCTTGTCCACGCCCGCCAGCAGCGCCGGGCGGTGCGACACCAGCAGCACCGTCGTGCCCTCCGCCCTGAGCCGGTCCAGCAGGGCCAGCACGTCCCCTTCCCCGGTCCGGTCGAGGAACGCGCTCGGCTCGTCCAGCACCAGCAGGCCGGGCCGGCTGTACAGGGCGCGCGCCAGGGACACCCGCTGCCGCTGCCCGCTGGACAGCGTGCCGCCGGCGATGGGCGTGGCGTAGCCCTGGGGCAAGGCGGCGACGGCGCGGTGCACGCCGGCCCGCTTCGCCGCCGCCAGCACCGCCGCCATGTTTGGCGCCCCCATCCGGGCGATGTTGTCCACGACCGTCTCGTCCAGCAGCGCCAAGCCCTGCGGCATGTAGCCGACGTGGCGCGCGAAATCCTCGCGCTCCCACAGATAGGTGCTGGTGCCGTCGAGGTACGCGCCGCCGGCCGTGGGCGGGACCATGCCCATGACGAGCCGCACCAGCGTCGATTTGCCGGCCGAGGACGGGCCGATGATGCCGATGCTCTCGCCGGGCTCCGCGGTGAAGGACACGCCGCGCAGCAGCGGCCGGTCGCCGCCCGGCGCCATGTAGGACAGCCGCTCGACCACGAGCCGCGGCGTGGGCGCCGGCATGGCGTGGGCGTAGCGGGACGGCACCGGCCCGTCCAGCGCCGCCTGCACCCGGCGCCAGGCGGCCAGGGCATCGGTCCAGCTCCGGCGCGTCACCGCGACCTGCTGGAACGGCATCAGCATCCGGGCCAGGATCATGTTGCCCACCACCATGCTGCCGCCGCTGGCCAGGCCGCTCAGCGCCAGCACCAGGCCCAGCGCGACCATGGCGCCGGTCATCGCCAGGCGCAGCGCGCCCGTGGCCGCCGAGACGGCGCGCGCGCGCATCATCGCGCGGTGCACCAGCCCGGCGGCGCGGCGCTGCCCGGCCTCCCACCGGTCCGTGAGCGTCGGCAGCATGCCGAGCGCCAGCACCGCCTCCGCCGCGCCCACCGCGTCTGCCGCGCGGCGCAGCGCCGCCGCCGAGGCCTCGTTCGCGGCCAGCATCTGGCGGCGGGACACGGCGTCGCCCAGCACGTTCATGATCAGCAGGATCGTGCAACACAGCGCGCCCAGCACGGCGAAGCCCCAATGCTGCACGATCAGCGCCAGCAGCATGATCGGCGTCCACATGATGTCGAACGGCGCGGTGCAGGCCGGGCTGGCGATGAAGCCGCGCAGCGTCTCCAAGTCAGCCAGCGCCTCCGACCCGGCGCCCGCGCCGCGCCCGCCCGCGGCCACGGCGCGCAGCAGCGGCAGGGAAAGCCGGCGCGTCACCTTTCCGGCCAGCGCCTCCAGCGCCAGGGCGCGCAGCGCGTCCAGCACGATATACGCCGCGAGGCACAGCGCCAGGCCCGCCGCCAGGACGCCCAGCGTGCCGGTGTCCCGGGTGGGGAGCACCCGGTTGAACACCTGCATGTTGAACAGCGGCACCGCGAGCGACCCGACGTTGCACATGAAGCTGAGCGCCGCGATGCACAGCACGCCGCGTATGGCGAGCCGCCGGGTCAGCGCGGCGGCAAGCCGCCCGTCGGAGTCGGCGTGAGGATGGGCCAAGGGCTCAGACCGACATGACGCGGATCAGCGCCCAGATCGACACCGCCAGCGCGGCCGTCGAGAGCGCCGCCATGCCGCCCAGCGCCCAGCGCGGCTGCGCCGCCCGCGTCCGCTGCGCCGCCAAGGCGGCCATCCCCTGCTCCAGCCGCACGACGAACAGCTCCAGCGTGGCGGCGCTGTCGGCCAGCGACGCCTGCGCCGCGGCGATGTCCGCCAGCGCCGCGGACGCGCCGGACTGGGCGCCGGACTGGGCCTCCGTCTGCGGCGCGGCCAGCAGCGCGGCCTGCACGTTGCGGTGCAGCACGCGCTGCGAGCCGATCAGCATCTCCATTCCGCGGCTGAGCTGCACCAGCCGCTCGGCCACCCCGTCCTCCGCCGGCACGCTGCCGAGCGGCACCGCGGCGCCGTCGGCGGTGCGGGCGAACACCCGCAGCTCGGCAAGCCGAGGCCGCAGCGCCTCCGGCGTCTTCAGCGTGAAGGCATGGCGTCCCTCGCCGATGCCGCTGCGCGCCAAGTCCGGGCGCAGCCCGTCCGCCACCGCCTCCGCCACCACCTCCGGGCCGAGGCGCAACTCGACCGTCAGCGGCTGGGCCTGCCCGGGCGTCCAGGCCCAGCCCAGGGCGGCGGTCGCGGTGATCGCCTCGACGTAGCCCGCGACCGCTGGGCGCGGCGCCTCGGTCAGCGCGGCGCTCACGCCGCGCGGTCCTGCTGGACGGGCTGGATCGGCCGCACGCGCCCGGCCTCGGTCTCGTCCAGCATCTTGTGGGCGACGCCGTTCTCGTCGAGGAACAGCCGCATCTCCCGGTAACGCTGGTAATATGCGCGGTTGAACCGCTCGAACAGCCCCTGGTCCCAGTAGTCCTCCAGCCGGAACGGGCGGCCGGAGAACACGTCGAAGCTCGGGATCTGCAGCGTCTCGGCGAACTCCGCCGTGCGGCTGTCATAGGTGAAGTACACCGACGGCACGCGGTTTGCGAGGCCCAGCAGGTTGCCGTGCAGCCGGTAGCCCAGCACCAGCTGCTTGGTCCGCAGCTTCTGCTCGAACTCGGCGACGCTGTCGGCATAGAACAGGTTGGTGTCGTACAGCCGCTCCAGCGGGTCGTCCTCCCCGCGCAGCCAGTTCTCCGCCCGCAGCTTGGCGATGTTGCGCCCCCGCTGCTCCGGGTTGCCCCACAGGATGTTCTTCTCCTCGACCTCGCCCTGCGCCAGCACGTCTAGGTTGAAGCGGCGCGCCAGGTCCAGGATGGTGTCGCGCTGCAGGTCGAGGTAGCGGGGGAGGTCCTTGGCATAGGTCGGGTCCACCTCGCGCCGCAGCGTGTAGGCCACCTCCCGCACGCTCTCCAAGGGCGGCAGCTCGATGCGCAGGGTGGGGTCGTTGTTGCGGAACACCGTGGGGCAGCCGATGATCCGGGCGTTGCGGATGCCCTGGGACCACAGCACGTCCGCGGTGTAGGCGCCGCGCACGCCCAAGGAGACGGAGCGTTCGGCGATGATCGCCAGCACCCGGCGCGTCCCCTCGCTCAGCACCAGCGGCCCCTTCGACGGGGCCTGCGCGCCGATGCCGAAGGCGATGATCGGCAGGCGGAGCTTCTCCAGGATCGCCGGGGCGTTCTCCCAGTCCATGGCGGAGTGCAGGTAGTTGGAGCCGCGCAGGAAGACGTAGTCGTACTCGGCGTTGTAGCGCTCGATCTCCCGCTCGGTCGGGTTGCGTATGTTGATGCCGAACAGGTTGGAGTAGCGCAGCAGCTTCAGCGAGCTGTCGTAGACGAAGGCGTCGCCGATGTTGTGGTAATGGTCCGGGGTCTTGTCGAAGCTCATGCTGGCATACCAGCGGACGCAGTCGTGGTCGTACACCTCGCCAGACGGGCTGATGACCAGGATCTTCTTCATGGCGTCGTCCTCATCCTTCGTTGCAGCTACGCAGCCACCCGGCGCGACGGGCGCGGGCGGCTGGCAGGAGGAGCGGCCTTGGCCGGCCGCGCGTCGCGATAGACCTCAAGGTGCAGGCGGGCGAACTCGGCGAGGTCGATGGGCGCCGGGGCCGCCGCGGCCAGGCGGTCCCACAGCCCCGGCTCCCCCAGCGCGCGGCCGAGCCGGTCGGCCAGGTCCTCCGGGCTGCCGGTGCGGAAATGCAGGCCGTTCACGTCGTCATGCACCTTTTCCGCCATGCCGCCGATGTCGCTCACGATCAGCGGGCGGCGGTGCAGGAAGGCTTCCTGGATCACCACCGGCGAGTTCTCCCACCAGATCGAGGGCATGACGACCCAATCCATCCCGGCCATCAGCCCGTGCAGGTCCTCGGGCCGGTAGCTGCCGTGGAAGCGGGCGCGGCGGCCGGCGCGCTCCATCAGCTGCGTGAACTGGGTGCGGAACGCCTCGGGCTGGAACTCCAGGTTGCCGCCGAACACGTTCAGCGTCGCGTCGCCCCAGACCTCCTCCGGCACGCGCAGCACCGCCTCCAGCAGGACGTGCAGGCCCTTGAACTCCGTCACCTGGCCGAAGAAGCCGAAGCGGTCGCGCCGCCCGCCCGGCGGCAGCGCCCGCGGCGGCCGGGGGCGGCCGTCCAGCCCGTTCTCGATCACCCGGAACCGCTCCGCCGGCAGGCCCCAGGCGCGGTAGCGGTCCACCAGGAACCGGCTCGGCGAAACGAACATGTCCGCGAGCAGCAGGTGGTTCTTGATGTGCTGCTCGCGCCCGAACAGCGCCGCCGGGCTGTGCTGCGGGAAGCAGGCGTTGCAGGCGGCGGGCGAGGCCTCGTGGCACAGCGTGCGGCGCTGCGTTTTCACCATCTGGCCGTGGTTCGGGCAGATCGGCAGGTACTCGTGGAACGTCAGCACGATGCGCGCCGCCGGGAGCTGCCGCCGCACCAGGGCGATGGCCTCGACGCCCAGGCCGATCACGTGGTGGAAGTGCACCACGTCCGGGCGGATCTGCCCGAGGTACGCGGCGAACGCGCCGTCGAGGTCGGCAAGCGCCCCGTTCGACAGCCAGAACTCGTCCCAGGCGTCGGCGTGCAGGAACGCCTCGCGCTCGCCCTGGCGCAGGCTCATCAGCGGCGTCGCGGCGTGGCGGCGCATCGGCGGCGCGGCGCGGGCGAGATAGAACGCCTCGTCCGTCCCGGTCGCCTGGATGGCGCGGAACAGGGCGTGGGACGCGACCTCCGCGCCGCCGATGGAGAACGCCGGGTGCCCGTGGGAGATGACCAGCACGCGCATCGGCCTATTCCCGCCCTGCCTGGAGGCGCGCGCGACGCCAGGTCTCGCGCAGCACCCATCTGTCCACCATGCGCCCCGCCTGGCTCAGGGCTTCGGCGCCGTCCTCCGGCGCATAGACCTGCACGGTCGGCACCCACGTCCCGGCCAGCCCGGCCTGGCGCAGCCGCAGGAAGAAGTCCGCCTCCCGCCCGGCATCCGTCGAGAGCACGCCTGCGCCGTCCAGCGCCGCAAGCGCCGGGCGCCGGAGCGCGCAGCATTCCAGCGTGCCGACGGAAGCCGGGACCGGCTCCCGGTCCGCAATCGGCCCGGCCGGCATCCCCGGCACCTGCGCCTGCGGCGGCGCGTCGGGCGCGATGTCCCGGAACCCCAGCTCGGCCGCGCCAGCGTAGCGGACGGACCAGTCCTCGTACAGCAGCGTCGGGCAGGCGAAGGCCTGGCCGTCGCGCCCCGTGGCGGCGCGATACAGCCCCTGGCGCCAGCCCAGCGCCCGGCCGGACGCGCCGGGTCCCGCCAGGAGGAACACCGCCGCCGTCGTGCACCGCGCGGCCTCGCGCAGCGCCGCCGCCGGGCCGGCCGTGCCCGCCGCGGCCAGGATCGTCGCCGGCAGGCCGTAGAACCGCACCAGGCCATGCAGCATGTCCAGGGCGGCCTGGTCCCATTCCGGGCCGCAGACCAGCACCAGCTGCTCCGTATCGCCCAACGGGTCCTGCAGGAAGCCGGACAGGAACGCGCGCGGCAGCACGGGCGCCGCCAGCGGCACGACGACGGCGTGCTCCCGCGCGACGGGTCCCTGCACTGCCACCCGGGCGGATGGATGGGCGGCCGGACGCAGCCGGGACAGCAGCGGCGCCACCTGCTGCTCCAGGACTACGGGGCCGGACGGGTTGCACGGGTCCACGCCGGACAGCAGCCGCGCGCGGACCAGGGGATCGCCCAGGTCCGCCGTGGGCACCGGCAGGAAGGCGCGATTGCCGTCCGTGAAGGTGAACTGGAGATGGAGGGCCTCGCCCGCCGCCGCCGGCGCCGCCGCGGCGGACACCGCGAACCCG
Organism: uncultured Acetobacteraceae bacterium; assembly: GCA_964236755.1. Classification (GTDB taxonomy): domain Bacteria; phylum Pseudomonadota; class Alphaproteobacteria; order Acetobacterales; family Acetobacteraceae; genus CAHJXG01. Next base: position 11,315 of record CAXSHI010000007.1, on the reverse strand, counting down.
GCGTCCGCGTCCGACGACGGCGGGAAGCCCGGCGTGGTCCGGAAGGCGTCAACCACGTCCTGCCGCCGCAGCCGGGTCCAGACCGTGTCGATGCGCGTCGCGACGCCGCCCGCGCCGCACAGGTGCAGCTCCGCCAGCAGCCGCAGCGGGTCGAACACCCAGCCCGACAGGTAGGCGCCGGCCCCGGGCGCCGCCATGGCGACGTCGAGCGCGGCGCGGACCGGGTGGCTGTTGTTGCACAGCGTGTCCCGCCCCTCGTAGCGGGGCAGCAGCGCCTCCCGCAGCAGCGCCTGCATCGGGGCTGGGCAGCGCAGGCTAGGCAGCATGTGCCGGATGTGGCCGACGCTGGCCGCCGGGTCGAGCAGCCGGTGCTCCACCAGGTTGCGGCTGTGCAGGCCGCGGTCCGACACGATGAACACATGGTCGATGCCGGCGAGCGCGCCGGCCGCGTCGGGCGGCAGCGCCAGCACGATGCCGGTGACGGGGGCGACGGTGTCGGTGCGGGCGAACTCCCCGGCGTGCCCGGCGAAACACGGCAACGCCACGCCGGCCAGCACCACCTGCATCGGCCCCTCGATGCGCGCCCCCCACCCTTGCAGCATCACGCAGCCGCCCGGCACGGCGGCCATGATCTCGATCGTGCCGTCGGGCTGCGCCGCCTGCGACAGGAACGCCCGCAGCATGGTGCCCACCCCGGCCACGTCGCGGTCTGCGCGCGGGCGCAGCGTGTCCAGCATGAAGCGGGCGGCGGCGGCGGCATGCGGACCGGCGAGCCGCGCGGCCTGCTGGCCGAACGCCGAGTCGCGCGCCAGGTCGGACGCGGCCGGCGGCAGGCGCAACGCCAGCCGCTCGCCCGCAGTGCCGCGCAACGCGAGCACCGCCCCGTTCGGCGGGTCAGCGCGGTCCGGCAGGCGGACGGCCATGAGGAAGGCGTGCCCGCCCTGCTCCTCCCGCGCCATGGGCCAGGACAGGCTGCGGAACGCGCCGCGCGACCCCGGCGCGAGCTGCGCCGCGCCCGAAGCCGGGATCGTGCCCGGGGCGCGGCCCAGCAGCATGAGGGCGCCGGGCTGCACGCGCCACACCGCCAGGATGGCGAGGCCGGCCTCAGGCTCGGCGCGGGTCCGGGCGGCGTGGCCCGGCAGGGCCGGGACGGCGGCGACCGTCATGCCGCCCGCCGCGGCGCGGCGAGGGCAAGCTCGTCATACAGCGCGCGGTGCCGGGCGGCGGACTCGCCGATCCCGACCGGGGGCGCGATGCCGTCCACCAGGCGCTCCCACAAGCCCGGCTCCTCGGTGGCGCGGCGCATCGCCGCCGCCAGCCCGGCCGCGTCGCCGACCGGGAAGTGCAGGCCGTTCACGCCGTCCTGCACCAGCTCCATGGCGCCGCCAAGGGCGCTGCAGATCACCGGGCGGCGGTGCTGCAAGGCCTCGTTGACCACCAGCGGCGCGTTCTCCCACCATTCCGACGGGAACACGATCCAATCGGCGTCGCCGATCAGACGCGGCATGTCGGCGCGGCGGTAGGCGCCGGAATAGCGCGCGTCCGGCGCCCCTTCCCGTGCGCGCTCGAAGCGGGCCAGGGTGTCCGGCGCCTGATGCTCCGTGCCGCCGTGCAGCGTCAGCCGGTGCGCGACGCCGTCCCGCGACAGCCGGGCGGAGGCGTCGAGCGCCACGGTCGCGCCCTTGAAACGGTTGATGTGGCCGAAAAAGGCGAAGCGGTCGCGCCGCGCGGCGAGCCGGGCCGGCGCAGGAGGGATGGCGGGCAGGCCGTTGGGCACGACGGAGATGCGCGACGCTTCCAGCCCCCAGGACACGTAGCGGTCGCGCAGGAAGCGGCTGGGCGCGATGAAGCGGTCCACCTGGGCCAGCGCGCCGCCAATATGCAGCTCGCGCAACCGGAAGTCGGTCAGGCTGCGCTCGGGAAAGCAGCGGCGGCAGGCGTCGGGCGTGGCGGCGTGGCACAGCGCGCCGGAGGTCGTGACCATTTGCCCGTCGTTGGCGCACAGCGCGTAGTAGTCGTGCAGCGTCATCACCACCGGCACCCCCGGCAGCACGCGGCGCACCACGCCCACCATCTCCACGCCCACCGTCATCAGATGGTGGATGTGCACCACGTCCGGCTGCAGCTCGCGCAGCAGGGCGGCGAGCGGCATGGCGACGCCGTGCAGGTCGAGCTGCGACATGTGGAACGGGTCGAACCGGCCGCTCCACATCAGCAGCTCGTCGGGCTGGTCGCCCACCGTCTGGAACGGGGTGCCGGGGCTTTGCGGGCGCTGGTGCGCTGCGGTGCCGGCCAGGAACAGCCCGTCGAACCCGGCGTCGCGGCGCAGCGTGCGGAACAGGTCGCGGGCGAAGATCTCGGTGCCGCCGGCCTGCAGGTCCGGATGGGCGTGCAGCAGGAACAGGATGCGCATCGCCGCTACTCCTTCTCGAAGACGCAGATGTCCTGGAAGCTCGGCATGTCGCGCCCGCTCCAGGAGCCGTACTGGGCCGGGTTGCGGCGGCGCAGGCCGTGGCGCAGGAACCTTTCCAGGAACGTGTCCTCGTCGAACGCGACGGCGGCGAGCGGGGCGTCGGACTCACCCTGATAGACCGGGCCATCTGCGGCGGCATCGAAACCGATGCGCCCCCGCCCCGACGCGAGCGCCGCCCGGGCGGGCGGGTTCATCTGGAACGCCGTCGCGAGGCAGCAGCCGCCGGGCGCCAGCAGCCGCGCCACCTCGCCGGCGTAGTGCAGCACCTCCGGCAGATCGAGGTGAGTAAGCACCGAGATGAGGCACACCCGGTCGAACGACCCATCCGCGAACGGCAGCCGCGTGCCCGCCGTCGGCAGCAAGCCCTGCGGGTTGTACAGCGGGTGGTGCAGGTCCAGGTGCTGGAAGCGCACGCGGGGATACGGCGCGGTGATGGTGGCGGCGCACCACGCGATGCCGGGCGCCACCGGGTCCACCCCGTCGTAGCTGCCGCTCTCGTCCAAGTACTGCGTCAACGGCAGCGCCAGGCGGCCGATGCCGCAGCCGATGTCGAGCACGCGGTGGCCCGGCGCCAGTTCGGCGTCGCGCACCAGCCGCTCCAGGAACTCCGCCCCGATGGCGCGGAAGTCGCCGTCGCCGCAGAACATCAGCTCCGGCGGCGGCACCGGCATGAAGCGGTTGGCGGCAAGAAAGCGCCGCAGCGTCGCGATGTCGGTCATGCCGCGGCCCGGTACGCGCGCCGGGCCATCAGGGCGGCGATGGCGTGGTCCCAGCGGCGGTGGTGCAGCCGGCGGTTGTACAGCGACGCCAGCGTCTCGGCATAGCCCTTGTGCAGCAGGATCGAGCGGCGCTCGAAGTGGTACAGCTCCGCCTCCGGCACGTAGGAAATGCCCGCGCCGGCCGCCTGCAGCCGCAGGCAGAGGTCGGAGTCCTCGAAATCGCCGATGATGTAATCCTCGGACAGGCCGCCCGCCGCCTCGAACAGCGCGCGGCGGACCAAGAGGGCGGCGCCGGTGACGCCCGGCACCCGGCGGCGGCGCTGGGCGGCGGGCCAGCCGCGCGGCATGCCCTTGTGGTAGTGCGCGTTGTACCACATGCCATCCGCGTCGCGCTCGAAGAACAGGCCGGCGTGCTGGATGGAGCCGTCGTCGAACAGCAGCTTCGGCCCGGCCGCGCCGATGCCGGACACCGACAGCGCGCCCCGCATCGCGGCGAGCCAGCCCGGACGCGCCGGCACCACGTCCGAGTTCAGCAGCAGCAGCAAGGGCGCGCGGGCCAGCGCCGCCGCGGCGTTGCTGGCGGCGGCGAACCCCCGGTTGCCCGGCATCACCGCCATCGTGAACGGCATCGCATGCAGGCTGTGCAGGCCGCGCAGCAGGAACTCAAGCTCCGCCCGCTGCTCCGGGCTGTCCAGCACGTAGATGAGCTCCGCCCGGCGGCAGTCCGGGTCCGCGGCCAGCGCCGCCACCTGGAACCGCAGGAAGTCGAGGTTGCGATACAGCGGGACCAGGATCGAGACCGTCGGCTGCCGCACCCGGGCGCCGATCTGCACGGCGTCCACGGCGCCGCGCACCGCCAGCGCCTGGCGGTGCAAGGCGGCTGCGGCCGGGGCCAGGCAGGCGTCGAGCATGCCCGGCGTCACCGCGTCGGGCGGCACGGAGGACAGCACGGCGTCCCGCGCCGCGGCGGGCGGCATCTGGCGGAGCGGCGCCGTCACCTCCACCATGTTGCCCGAGCGCAGGCGCAGCGCCAGGGTCGGCTGCGCGCAGGTCCCGTTCGCGGGGTCGGCGACATGGGCCACGAAGCCCGTGGCGTGCTCGTGCACCGGGAAGGCGGACTTCGCGTAATGGCTCGAAACGTCGGGGCGGCGAAAGCGATGGAGCAGGCCCATCCCGACAGGGGCGGCGCCGGCCGGGGTGCGGAGTTCGGCACTGGCCACCATCTGCATGGGGTCGCGCAGCCAGCCGCGCAGGAACAGGCCGCCCGCCCCGTCCGGCAATGCGAGTTCAAGGGCGGCACCCAAAGGTCTCGCCGGGTCATCATGGCGGCGCGGAGTGGCCGGGGCCAGCATCTGCGCTTCCCGCACCAGCGCCGCCGCGACCCCGCCCGCAGGCGCGAAGGCGCGCAGGCAGGCGGCGCGCAGCGTGGCAGCCGCGCCGCGCACCCCGCCCTGCAACACGTCCGGCAACCCCCTGGCCGCGCCGTGGACGGTCCACAGCAGCGGCTGATCGCACAGCGCGAGCAGCAGCTCGCCGCCGCGCACCGGCTCGATCAGCTGGAACCCGGACGGGTTGGCTCCGGCGTGGCCGCCCATCGCCGGCGCGCCGCTGTGCCGCACCCGGTCGGCGCCCAGCACATACAGCGTGGCGTCGCGCGGCGCCTGCACCCCGCCGAGCACCATCCAGGCCGGAGTGGCATGGGCGAGCGGCTCGGTTGGTCCGGCATCATGGGCGCAGAGGCGCGCGAGCCGGATGCAGGTGTCGGCGAACCCGGCATCCGCCGCCAGGCCGAACGCGGTGCGGCAGAAGCCCAGCAGGAAGCCGAGCAGCCGTCGGCAGGAGTCCGGGTCCAGCTCGTCGGCCAAGTCGAGCGCGTCGGCGCCGGGCGCCGCAGCGCCGAACTCCGAGGTTTCCTGCGTGGCGGCGAGGCCGAGCAGGGCGCCGCCCCGCGCGTCGGCCGGCCGCCGCATGGCGGCGATGCGGAACGGCCCGGCCGCGCCGTGGACGGCCACCGTGCCGTAGGGCAGCGTGATGCCGGGCTGAACGGTGCCCGCGCCGGGGATGACGCCGCCCGGGCCATGCGGCACGACCATCAGCATCACGTCATCCGAGAGCAAAGCCGCCCGCGGCGGCAGGATGTCGTGCGTCAGGTCGCGAAGCAGCATGGTCGGGGATCCCTGGTCTGGCGGGCGAAAAGATGCCGGGGCCGCCCGGCGGCGCGGCCCCGGATCGTCATGGACCGGATAGTCAGTGGATCGTGAAATAGCCGGACGGGTTGTTGTGGATGTCCTCGGCCCTGACGCCGACCAGGGTGATCGTCTCGTTGCCCAGGCTGATGACGGCGTTGCCGCCGTTGTCCTGGACGTGCGCGGCGACATCGGCTGCGGAGTTGATCGACAGGCCGTTGATGTTGTGCTGGATCTGCAGCATGTCGCCGCTGTTGAAGCCCATCACGACGTTCTGGCCGCCGTTGCTGTTGAACACGAACGTGTCGTGGCCGGTGCCGCCGATCATCATGTCGTTGCCGGCGCCCGCCAGCATGGTCGTGTGGCCGGAGCCGCCGAGCATCGTCTCGTCGCCGCTGCCGGCATGCAGGGTGTCCTGGCCGCCCCCGCCGACCAACGTGTCCTGCCCGGTCCCGCCCTGCAGGTAGTCGTTGCCGGTGCCGCCGCTGAGGAAGTTGTGGCTGCCGCCCGCGATCAAGGTGTCGTTGCCGGCGCCGCCGAGCAGGCTGTCATGACCCGATCCAAACGTTTCGATCAGGTCATTGCCGGCGCCGCCGCTCAGGGCGTTGTCGTGCGCGCCGTCAAGAATGGTGTCCTGACCTGATCCGCCGTCCACCGAGTTGTGGTTGCCGAGCAGGTTGAAGAAATCATCACCATTGCCGCCGCTTGCGGTGCCGGCATTGTGCGACATGAAGAACTGATCGTCACCGGCAGTGCCGGTCAGCATGGCGTGATTTGCGGTATCTACGATGAAACTGCCACCGGGTATCGTCGCCATCTCACTCTCCTATTTTCGGATTGCGCCAGGACTGTTCGGGAACATCCGACATTCATAGGATACCTGTTTCCTCACGAATTCGTCAACTCTACTTCGGGTTGATTTTTTCGATTAATTAACATTTGATCCTGGTTCGCCAAAATGCACGGCCGAATAGCGGTCCTGTCACTGAGATTGCCCGGCAAAGGCCATATTGACGCTGCGGCAACGCTGGATTTGTGCAACGCAGCAGAAGAGCGCAGCACGGTCCGACGGACGAGTTCCTGATCAGCGCCGGCCCGGCAGGTCCTGGATGAGGCGCAGCTGCTGCCGCAGGCAGTGGCGCAGGTCGAAATGCTGCACCGCCAGGGTGCGGGCGCGGTCCCGCACCGGACGCAGCGACGCGCGGTGGGCCAGCAGATCCGCGGTCCGGCTCGCCACCGCCTCCGGATCGCGCCCATCGACCAGGAAGCCGTTCACCCCGTCCTGCAGCACTTCCCGCACCGGCGCCACATCCGAGCCGAGCACCAGGCAGCCGGCGGCCAACGCCTCGGTGCAGGACCACGACAGGACGAAGGGCACCGTCAGGTAAAGGTGAAGCGCGGAAACCTGCAGCAGCGCCAGGTACTCCCGCCGGGCGAGCCGGCCCACGAAGTGGACGCGGGCCGGATCGACCGCCACCTCCCGCAGCATCGCCGCCCGCCAGGTCCCGCCCTCCGCCGGCGCGCGCCCGTAGCTCACCCCGTCCTCGCCGCAGATGACCACCTGGGCGCCAGGCCGGCGCCGCAGCAGGTCGGGCAGGGCGCGCATCAGCACGGTGAAGCCGCGCACCGGCTCCAGGTGGCGGGCGACAAAGGTCACGACCTCATCGCCCGACACCAGCACCCGCCCGTCCGGCAGGGTGAACCGGGCGCGCCGGTCCGGCGCGACCTCCGCCGTATCGACCCCGTCATGCACGACGGCGATACGCGACTGATAGCAGATCGGGTGCTGCGCCCGCTGCCAGGCGGTCGGCGCGATGCCATGGTCCATCAGGTCCAGCGCGGTCAGCAGGTCCGCGTTCCACACCCGCAGCCGGCAGCGCCCGTCGAGGTCCAGCGCCGTTTCCGGGATGTAGCCGGTGTCCTGGCCCTCGCTGCGGTAGAACATCTCGCAATACGAGAGGATGGCGGCTCGCGGCAGCACGTCGCGCAGGAACATCGTCTCCCCCCACCCTGCGTGCGCCACCACCAGGTCCGGGGTGAACCCTTCGCTGCGGAGGTCGAGGCACGCCCGCACGACGGCCTGCGCCCGTCGCACGTTGCCCTCCATGCGGTGCAGGTAGTGGTGGGTCGCAGCACTTGGCGGCTCGGGCGCAGGGTAGCGCAGCCAGCGGACCCGGCCGGGCGACGCGACGCGGCGCTCGCCGAGGAACGCCACCTCGTTGGCCGGGTCCTCGGCGAGGTGCGGGGCCAGGTGGCGGAACTGGCCCGGCGCGTTCTGGTGCAGGAACAGGACGCGCAAGGACGGCTTCCTCCCCGTTCTCGATTCGTCGCGCCGGGCAGCGGATGCCCGCAGCATGTCATCATCAAAATAATTGCGCAATGATTGGGTTATCGGCGGTCGGAATGGGTTGCACATTCCCCACCGGCACCGCATGTCGCAGGCGTGCTTGCCGTCCTGAAGACTTGCCTGCTGCTGTTCGCCCTGCTGTTCCTGGTGCCGTTGGGCATCGCGGGGCTCCGCTATCGCCTGAACGGCTCCGGCGGGGAATGGCAGACGGCCGACCGCTCCAGCGCCGGGCTGCTGCCCGCGACGCCTGGGCGTCCCGCGGTGGTCCGGGTGTTCGCGGCGCAGACAGTGCGCTGGCGCGGCATCTTCGCCACGCATTGCTGGATCGTGTTCAAGCCGGAGGGCGACATCGCCTACACCCGCTACGACTACACCGCCTGGGGCGACCCGATCCGGGTGAACGGGTTCGTGGCGGACGGGCGCTGGTTCGGCCGCATGCCGTTGCTGGTGTTCGCGGCGGACGGTCCCGCCGCCGCGGCGCTGATCCCGCGCATGCAGGGGGCGATCGCGGCCTACACTTTCCGCAACTATGGCGACTACCGCGCCTGGCCTGGCCCGAACTCCAACACCTTCGTTGCTGCCGTGCTGGACGCGGTGCCGGAGATCCGGGTCAGCCTGCCGCCCACCGCGGTCGGCAAGGACTATCCTTATGACGGGCGCTGGCTGCGTCCCACCCCGTCCGGCACCGGGCTGCGGCTGAGCCTGGGCGGCTATGCCGGGCTGACGGTTGGATGGGTGGAGGGGATCGAGGTGAACATTCTGGGCGCGGTCGCCGGGCTGGATATCCGGTGCCCGGCGATCAAGCTGCCCGGCCTGGGACGGCTGGGCCTGCCGCCCGCCATGCCGAGCGGCATGGCGACGCAGCCGTAACGGCCCAGGCGGCCTGATCGCCGGGCATCGACTCGGGCCTTGCGCGCCCGCTTTGACCCGGCGATGTTGTTGCGATGCAAACTCCAGACCAGCACCCCGTCATGGCCCGACCCGCATGAGCATCCACGCCGCCCTGCTGCACCGGACCAGCTACCGCTACGACCACGCGGTGAAGCTCGGCCCGCAGACCGTCCGCCTCCGCCCGGCGCCGCAGACCCGGACGCCGATCCTGTCCTACTCGCTGACGGTCCATCCGGAGCCGCACTTCGTCAACTGGCAGCAGGACCCGCAGGGCAATTTCCTGGCCCGCGTGGTGTTTCCCGAGCCGGTGACGCATTTCGAGGTCACGGTCGATCTCATCGCCGACATGGCCACCATTAACCCGTTCGGCTTCTTCCTGGAGCCGGAGGCGGAGGAGTGGCCGTTCAGCTACGACCCGGTGCTGGAGCAGGAGCTGGCGCCGTTCCGGAAGCTGGATCCGACCGGCCCGCTGCTGTCGGCGCTGATCGCCGGGGTGCCGCGCACGCCGCGGCGCACCATCGACATGCTGGTGGACCTGAACCGCCGGGTGCAGGAGCGCGTGGGCTACATCGTCCGCATGGAACCGGGCGTCTGGGACCCGGAACGCACGCTGACGGAGGCGCAAGGGTCCTGCCGGGACTCCGCCTGGCTCTTGGTGCACGCGCTGCGCCACCTGGGCTACGCCGCCCGCTTCGTGTCCGGCTACCTGATCCAGTTGGCGCCCGACATCAAGCCGCTGACCGGGCCGGAGGGGCCGACCGCCGACTTCACCGATCTGCACGCCTGGGCGGAGGCGTTCCTGCCCGGCGCCGGCTGGATCGGCCTCGACGCCACCTCCGGCCTCTTGGCTGGCGAGGGGCACATCCCGCTCGCCGCCAGCCCCGAGCCGACCTCGGCGGCGCCCATCTCCGGCCTGATGGAGCCGGCGGAGACGGCCTTCGACGTCGAGATGAAAGTCACCCGCGTGAACGAGGTGCCGCGCGTGACCCGGCCCTACGGCGACGCGCAGTGGCAGGCGATCCGGGCCGCCGGCGCCGAGGTGGACCGCACCCTCGCCGCCGAGGACCTGCGCCTGACCATGGGCGGCGAGCCGACCTTCGTGTCGGTCGATGACGCCGAGGGCAAGGAGTGGACGGTGGATGCGCTCGGTCCCACCAAGCGGCGGGAGGCCGGGCGTCTGCTGCGGCACCTGCTGCCGCTCTGGTCGCCGGGGGCCGCGGTGCAGTACGGCATCGGCAAGCACTATCCCGGCGAGCAGGTGCCGCGCTGGGCGCTGAACGTGACCTGGCGGCAGGACGGGGAGGACGTGTGGTCGAACCAGGCGTTGCTCGCCGATCCCGACACCACGGCGGGCGATGCGGACGCCGAGACGGCGCACGGGTTCGCGCTGGGCGTGGCGCGGCGCCTGCGGGTCGATCCCGCGGCGGTGCTGCGCGCCTACGAGGACCAGCCGTATTTCCTGATGCGCGAGGCCCGCATGCCCGCCAACATCGTGGCGGAGGCGGCGGAGTCCCGCGACCCCATGGAGCGCGCCCGGATCATCCGGGTGTTCAACCAAGGATTGGACCAGGCGGTCGGCAGCGTGCTGCCGCTGCGCCGGGCCGGACGGCGCGGGGCACGGCACTGGACGACCGAGCGTTGGGTGATGCGGGAAGGCAAGCTGTTCCTGGTGCCGGGCGATGCTTCCGCCGGCGTGCGGCTGCCGTTGAACAGCCTGCCCTGGGTCGATGCCTCGGAAATCGAGGAGGAGCCGGAGCCTGATCCGTTCGAGCTGCAAGGGCCGCTGCCGACCCGCGACGCGATGCTGGCCGCCACCGGCGACGGCCGCCCCGGGCGCGGCATCCGCGTCGCCATGGCGGCGCAGGCGCGCGGCGGGCTACTGTATCTCTACCTGCCGCCGCTGCCCGCCGCCGAGGACTGGCTGGCGCTGGTCGCCGCCATCGAGGCCACCGCCGCCGACCTCGGCCGCCCGGTGGTGCTGGAGGGCTACAAGCCGTCCTACGACCGCCGGCTGCTGACCTTCTCGGTCACGCCCGACCCCGGCGTCATGGAGGTCAACATCCACCCGGCGCGAAGCTGGGACGATCTGGTGACGCGCACCGAGCAGCTTTACGAGCAGGCGCGGCACGTCGGCCTGACGGCCGAGAAGTTCATGGTCGATGGCCGCCACGTCGGCACTGGCGGCGGCAACCACGTCGTCATGGGCGCGATGACGCCGGAGGACAGCCCGTTCCTGCGCCGCCCGGACCTGCTGAAGTCGCTGCTCGGCTTCTGGCACAACCACCCGAGCCTGTCCTACCTGTTCAGCGGCCTATTCATCGGCCCGATGAGCCAGCACCCCCGCATCGACGAGGCCCGGCAGGACGCGCTGCGCGAGCTGGAGGTCGCCTTCCGCCACATCCGGCCGGGCCTTGAGCCGAAGCCGTGGCAGGTGGACCGGATGCTGCGCAACATCCTGACCGACATGACCGGCAACACCCACCGGACCGAGTTCTGCATCGACAAGCTGTACTCGCCGGACAGCTCCTCCGGGCGCCTCGGCCTCGTCGAGTTCCGCGCCTTCGAGATGCCGCCGCACGCGCGCATGTCGGTGGCGCAGATGCTGCTGATGCGAACCGCCGTCGCCGCGTTCTGGCGCTTCCCCTACGAGCGCCGCCTGGTGCGCTGGGGCACCCGGGTGCACGACGACTTCCTGCTGC
>CAXSHI010000006.1:29509-48939 GCA_964236755.1 uncultured Acetobacteraceae bacterium | reverse complement strand
ACCCATGCCCTACCAGCTCCTGAAACTGGCTGAGGTTTATGCGTAATCAGGAAAGATAATGGCTGTGGTGAGAAGCGGACGTGCGGTACGCAGCAAACCAGTCACCTTAGGCGACGAACGTTTACCAATGCGTATCAAGGTTATGGCAGACTACGGATGCTGCCCGCTTTGGTGGGACAACGAGCCAGGGCGAATGGGAGACATCGACCCGAGCCACCTCGCGATAACACAAGATCTCTTGGCGGCACTGGCCGCCTGGGCAAGTCGCTTTGACGCCATTCTGGATAAAGATGACCCCGCCCGCTCGGCTTTTAAGTCGTCCGCAGCCGAGACGCAGTTTCATACAGACGGCCGCAGATTAGCCGTCATGCTTGCGGAGGAACTCGGTCCATCATTTAAGGTGCGTTACTGGCTTGACTGATCTGGCCTCACCAAGGACCGCTCCGGGCTGAATGCAATCAGCAAGTAAAATTGCAAGTTTCAAATAAACTGTCCCCGCAAAAACCCCAAAGCCGGCAATGGCTTCCAAGCCCGCGGCAGGTCGGCCGGGCGGATCGGCGCCACGCTGTAGCAGGGCGCCGGCTGGCGGCAGGATTGCAGCAGGCTGGCATAGGCGCGGATTTGCTGCTCGCGCCAGGTCCGGTCGGCTAGAGCGCGCTCGCGACTAAGGAAGATCTCGGCCACCCGGGTCGTGCGGCCGACCGAGGCCATCACGGCCCACAGCGTGTCGTCCTTGCGGTGCTTGAACTCGATCACCGCGCTCATGCAGGACTCCGTGCTGCAACCATCCCTGTCATATTGGCCGGCAGGCCGTCAGGAACAAGCCGCAGAGGGATCAAAGCCGTTCGCGAACACGCCGCGCGGCGCGATCGTGTCGTAGGGGGCGACCGGAAGGTACTCGCCGCTGCCGGGCTGGGCCGTGACCCGGCCGTCCTGCATCACGACCTCACCCCGGCGCACCGTCGCCACCGGCCAGCCGGTGACGGCCAGGCCCTCATAAGGTGTGTAGTCGATGGTGTGCTGCATCAGCGCGTTGGTGAGGGTGGTGCGCCGCGCCGGGTCCCACAGCACGAGGTCCGCGTCGGCGCCGGGCATGACGCTGCCCTTCCGGGGATGCAGGCCGAACAGGCGCGCCGGCTGCGTCGCGGTCAGGCGCACGAAGTCGCTGGCGCTGATGCGCCCGGCCGCCACGCCCTCGCTCCACAGGATCGGCAGGCGGGCTGCGAGGCCCGGCACGCCGTTCGGGATGTCGCGGAAGTTCGCGCCCGAGCCGTTGACCCGCTTGCCATGCGGGCCGTCGTAGCTCCAGCCGCTATGGTCGCTGCTGACCACATCGAGCGTTCCCAGCCGGATTGCCTCCCACAGCCCAGCGGTCGCCGTGGCATCGCGAGGGGCCGGGCTGCACATGAACTTGGCACCCTCGAACCCCGGGCGGTCTATGTCGGCGGCGGACAGCACGAAGTACTGCGGGCAGGTCTCCCCCCAGACCCGCACGCCGCGGAGCCGGGCGCGGGCGATCTCCCCGGCCGCCTCCGGGCAGGACACGTGGAAGATCTGGATAGGCTGATCCACCAGCTCCGCCAGCGCGATGGCGCGGTGGGTCGCTTCCCGCTCCAATACGGGCGGGCGGGACCAGGCGTGGTACTTGGGCGCGGCGAGGCCGGCGGCCAGCAGGGCCTCGGTCATCCAGCCGATGGCGTCGTAGTTCTCGCAATGCACCGTCACCAGCGCGCCATGCCGGCGGGCGACGGCCAGCACGCGGAGGTATTGGCGGTCGTCGAGCCGCAGCGGGTCGTAGGTGAGGAACGCCTTGAGGCTGCGCACCCCGCCCGCGATGATGCCGGGCAGCTCGGCCAGCACGGCGTCGGTTGGGTCAGTGACGATCTGGTGGAAGGCATAGTCCACCATCGCCTGCCCGGCCCGCCGCCGGTACTCGGCGAGCGACGGCCCGATGGCCCGGCCCTTGAACTGCGTGGAGAAGCTGACGACGCTCGTGGTGCCGCCGGCCAGTGCGCTGCGACTGCCGGTTTCCCAGCTTTCCTCATCGGCGCCGCCGTCGGCCTGGAGCTGCTCGATGTGGCAATGCGAATCGACACCGCCGGGCAGGACCAGCAGCCCGCCAGCGTCCAGCACGCGGGCGCCGCTCAGATTGGCGCCCACAGCCGCGATGCGCCCGCCGCGGATGCCGACATCGGCGCGGAACTGCTCGGCCGCGGTCACGACCGTGCCGCCGCGGATCACCAGGTCAAAGTCGTCCGTCATGTGCGGTCCCCACTGAATTCGTCGCGGATGGCGGCGGAGTGCTCGCCGATGCCCGGCACCGGCCCGAGCGCGGGCGCCGCCCCATCCTGGATCACCGGCGGCGCCACGAGCTGCACCGGACCGCCAGGCGTCCGCACCGTCGTGCGGCGCAGGGCAGGGTGCCGTGCCAGCGACGGCACGTCGTTCACGAAGCCGTAGGCGACGTTGGCCGCGCGCAGCCGTGCGGCGGCGGCGTCGCGAGACAGGCACAGGAACGCCGCGGCAATGTACCCGTCCACGGCGGGGCGGTTGGCGACGCGGGCGTTGTTGCTGTCAAAGCCAGGCGCGCAGGCGAGATCCGGCTCGCCCAGGAACACAGCGCAGAAGCCTGCCCACTCCCGCTCGTTCTGGATGGAGATGAGGACCAGCGCCCCATCCGCGGTGGCGAACGCGCCGTAGGGGCAGATGGACGGGTGCGCGAGGCCCAAGCGGGCAGGGACGCGGCCCGTGCCCTCCGTGTAGAGCAGCGGCACCGTCATCCAGTCCGCCATGCCGTCGAACAGGCTACACGTCAGGCCGCGACCCCGGCCGGTGACGCCGCGGCCGATCAGCGCTTCCAGGACCGCGGCATGCGCCGACATGCCGCAGGCGATGTCGCAGGCGCTGACGCCGATGCGGCCCGGCCCGGCGGGATGCCCGGTGATCGACGCGACGCCGCTCTCGGCCTGGACCAGTAGGTCGTACGCCTTCATGTCGGCATAGTCGTGGCCCGCGCCGTAGCCGGTGATGTCCACCGTGATCAGGCGCGGGTGGCGGGCGCGCAATGCGGCGCTGCCGAAGCCCGCACGCTCCGCGGCGCCGGGCGCCAGGTTCTGGATGAACACGTCTGAGCGCGCCAGGATGCGGTGCAGCAGCGCCGCGTCGGCCGGGTGCTTGAGATCGGCCACCAGGCTTTGCTTGCCGCGATTGAGCCAGACGAAGTAGCTGGACAAGCCGTGCACCGCGGCGTCATAGCCACGGGCGAAGTCCCCCTCCGGCCGCTCGATCTTGATGACCCGGGCGCCAGCGTCCGCAAGGCGCGAGCTGCAATACGGCGCCGCAACCGCCTGCTCCAGGCTGAGCACCAGCAGGCCGTCGAGTGCGCCCATCAATGGCTTCTGGGCATCCCGAGCACGTGTTCAGAGACGTACGACAGGATGAGGTTCGTGCTGATGGGGGCCACTTGGTACAGCCGGGTCTCGCGGAACTTGCGCTCGATGTCGTACTCCTCGGCGAAGCCGAAACCGCCATGCGTCTGGATGCAGGCCTCGCCTGCGGCCCAGGACGCTTCGGCGGCCAGCATCTTTGCCATGTTGGCCTGCTCGCCGCACGGCAGCCCGGCCTCGAACCGCTCCAGCCCGTCGCGGACCAGCAGCTCCGCCGCACGCATCTGCGCGTAGGCGCGGGCGATGGGGAACTGGACGCCCTGGTTCTGGCCGATGGGCCGCCCGAACACGCGGCGCTCGTTGGCGTAGGCCACCGACTTGGCGGTGAACCACTTGGCGTCGCCGATGCACTCGGCGGCGATCAGCAGGCGCTCGGCGTTCATGCCATCCAGGATATAGCGGAAGCCCCGGCCCTCCTCGCCCAGCAGGCTGTCCGCCGGGATGCGCATCTCGTCGAAGAACACCTCGCAGGAATTGTGGTTCATCATCGTGCGGATCGGGCGGACGGTCAGGCCGTGGGCGGCCTTCATGTCCACGATGAAGGTGGACAGCCCTTCGGTCCTCTTGGCCGTTTGGTCGCGCGGTGTGGTGCGGGCGAGCAGCAGCATCAGGTCGGAGTGCTCGGCCCGGCTGGTCCAGATCTTCTGGCCGTTGACGACGTAGCCGTCGGGGGTCGCGCGGGCGGTGGTGCGCAGCGCCGTGGTGTCGGTGCCGCTGCCGGGTTCCGTGACGCCGAACGCCTGCAGCCGAAGCTCGCCGGTGGCGATCTTGGGCAGGTAGCGTTGTTTCTGCTCGTTCGAGCCGTGCCGCAGGATCGTGCCCATCGTGTACATCTGCGCGTGACAGGCTCCGCCGTTGCAGCCTTCCGCCTGCACGGTTTCCAGGATGGCGGCGGCGGCGCTGATGCCGAGGCCGGACCCGCCGTACTCCTCGGGGATCAGCACAGAGAGGTAGCCGGCCTCCGTCAGCGCCTGCACGAACTCGGTCGGGTAGCCGCGCACCGCGTCGAGCTTGCGCCAGTACTCGCCGGGGAAGCGGGCGCAAAGCTTGCGGACCTCCCCGCGGATTTCGGCATGGTCGTCGCGCGCAGGCACGCCGGGCATCATGTCGGGTGCCATCAGATGGGGTCCCAGCTGAACACGTCCTGGCTGCGGTCGAGCGGCACGAGGCTGGTGCGGAGGGCTGGAGCAGCATGCTCGGCAATCAGTGCAGGCGTCCAGCCCTCGCCGCGGTGCACGGAGCGGATCGGGCGGCTTTGGCTCATGAGGAAGATCTCGTTGTAGCGGGTTGCGAAGACCTGGCCGGTGAAGCCGGCGGCGGCGTCGGCGGCGAGGAACACCGCGAGCGGCGCGTTCTTGTCGGGCGTCATCTGCTGGAGCTTGGCGACGCGCGCCTGCTGCTCCGGCGTGTCCGCCGGGATCGAGCTGGTCATGCGGCTCCAGGCGAAGGGCGCGATGCAGTTGGAGCGCACGCCGAACCGCTGCATGTCGAGCGCGATCGACTTCGACAGCGCCACGATGCCGAGCTTCGCCGCCGAGTAGTTGGCCTGGCCGAAGTTGCCCACCAGGCCCGAGGTGCTGGTCATGTGCACGTAGGCGCCGCCGCCCTGCGCGCGGAACGGTTCGGCCGCGGCGCGGCTCACGAAGAAGCTGCCGTTCAGGTGCACGTCGATGACCTGCAGCCAGTCCTCCGGCGACATCTTGTGGAAGATCGTGTCGCGCAGGATGCCGGCGTTGTTCACCACGACATCGACCCGGCCGAAGCCGTCCAGCGCCGCCTGCACGATGCGCTGCGCCGACGCCCAAGACGAGACGCTGTCGGTGCTGACGACGGCGCGCCCGCCGCGCTGGGCGATGATCTGCTGGGTCTGCTCGGCGGGGGAGGCCGACTGGCCCTGGCCGGAGAGCGACGCGCCGATGTCGTTCACCACCACGGAGGCGCCGGCCAGCGCCATCGCGACCGCGATCTCCCGCCCGATGCCGCCGCCCGCGCCGGTGACGATCGCGACCTTGCCTTCGAGCATCATGACGGCCTCGCTTCTGGCTTGAACACGGCGCGTCCATTGCTGACCACCAGCACGTCACGCTCGATCACGCGGGCCTGGAACGCGCCGTCGTCCCAGATCTCGGTGCGGATGGTTTCCCCCGGGAACACCGGCGCGGAGAAGCGCAGGTCGAGCGCGTGGAAGCGCGCCGGGTCGTAGCCGCCGAGCACGCGCAGCAGCGCGTGGCCGACGACGCCCAGGGTGCACAGCCCATGCAGGATCGGACGGGGGAACCCGGCGGCCTCCGCCACAGTGGGGTCCGCATGCAGCGGGTTGTCGTCGCCGTTCAGCCGGTAGAGCAGCGCCTGCTCCGGCCGGGTCGGCAGGTCCACGACGTGGTCCGGGGCGGTGGCGGGCATCGGGTGCGGCGGGCGCACGGGGCCAGGCGGGCCGCCGAACCCGCCGTCGCCGCGCAGGAACACCGTGGCGGTCGCGGTCGCCAGCAACGCGCCGTCGGCCGCGTCCAGCACCTGCTTCTCGCTGTACAGCAGCGCGCCGCGGCCAGGCCCCTTGTCCACCAGCCCGGTCACGCGGGTGCGGCCCACGATCTCGCCGCCGATGGGAAAGGGGCGGTGCATGACGATGCCCTGCTCGCCATGCACCAGGCGCACCGCGTCTACCCCGGTGCGCGGGTCGGCCAGCCAAAACCCCGGGTGCCCGAGCACCACGGCCATGAAGGGCAGGGCGCGAAGGGCGCGGTGATGATCCACGAAGTCAAGCTGCCGCGCATCGAGCGGATCCTGTCCCAGCCCGACCGACAACGCATACAGTACGGCGTCCCGTGCGGTCAGGCGCTCGCGGACGTCGGGGATCTCGTAGCGCAGCAGGGCTTCGGCATCGACGGGCATGGCGAAATGCTAAGCCCGCGGTCCCGGCGCGTCCACACCGGCCGCACGTTCCCGCGCGGCGCAATCCGTGCGAAGACGCCCGGCACCGACGGAGAGAACCGCAATGAGCGAACACGCCCACATCCAGCATGCCGAGGACAAGCGGATCGCCCTGCTGATCGCCGTGCTGGCGCTGCTCCTGGCGCTGGTGGAGACCGGAGCAAAAAGCGCGCAGACCGAGGCGCTCACCCGCAACGTCGAGGCCAGCAATCTCTGGGCATACTTTCAGGCGCGCACCATCCGGCAGACGACCGTGCGGACCGCGGCCGAGCAGGCGGAGCTGCAGAAGGCGGCCCTGGCCGACCCCATGGCCCGGGCCGCGCTGGAGGCGCAGCAAAAGGCATGGCAGGACACCGCTGCGCGCTGGGAAAGCGAGCCCAGCACCGGCGAGGGCCGCAAGGAGCTGACGGAGCGCGCCCAGGCCACGGAAACGGGACGGGACTACGCGATGGCGAAATACCACCTTTACGAGTACTCGGCCGCGCTGTTCCAGGTCGCCATCGTGGTCGTCTCGGCCTCCATCGTGACCAGCGTTTCCCTGCTGGCCGTGCTGGGCGTCGTGCTGGGGATCGGCGGCCTCGGGCTGGGCGCGGTCGGCCTGCTCGCCCCGCTCGCCGTGCATCTCTAGCGCAGCCGCGTCAGGCGCCGAACATCGGCCTGAGCTTGCCCACCGCCGCCCCCTCCGGTGCCACCGTGACCTGCGAGCCGCCCTGCCACTGCATCAGCATGGGCTTGGCGCGGGTGTTCTGGCCCTTTTCGTCGAACTTGGCGCCCCAGCCGGTCGCGGTGGCGCCGGGCGGGAGATCGGTCGCCAGCACGGCCTCCCGCAGCTTGTCCTTGTCGAGGCTGCCGGCGCGCTGGATCACGTCCAGGAACAGCTTGCCACCCGTGTAGTTGGCGAGGCTGTGCCCGCTGCGCGGCTTGGTGCCGTAGCGTTTCTCATAGGCGGCCTGGACGTCGCGCGCGCCCGGCGCCGCAGCCTCGTTCACGGCGAATTGCGTGAAGTCCGCGTTCAGCATGCCTTCGTAGTCCGCGCCGATGGCGTTCGCCGTATCCTGCAGGGAGTGCCCGCCGCCTGCGCCCACGATCATGCGCGGCTTCCAGCCCATCTGCCGCATCTGCCGGAAGAACAGCAGCACGTCGTTCTGGTAGCCGGTGTGCAGGACGACGTCGGCGCCGACGCTGCGCAGCCGCTGCACGACGCTCGACATGTCCAGGGTGGCGGCGCCGTAGGCCAGGTTCTCCACTACGTTGAGGCCCAGGTCCTTGCACCGCGCCGCCTGGAAGCCGCTCACGGTGCTGCCGTACAGCGCGTCCTCATGCAGGATCGCGAGCTTCAGGCTTTTGGGATCAACGCCCCAGAGCGGCGCCAGGGCGTCGTTCACCGCATCGACGGTGGCGAGGCCGAACGCGCTGGCGACCGGGCAGGAGCGGAACAGGTACTTGAAACCGCGTTCGATTACGGGGTCGCTGATGGCGCCCAGCTCGAAATACGGCACGCCCGCCAGTTCCGTGACCTGACTTGCGGCGAACACCAGCGGGCTGGCATAGGTGCCGAACACCGCGGCCACGCGCTCGGTCGCCATCAGGCGGCGGACCTCGCCGACGGCCTGGGCGGGGTCGATGGCGTCGCCCTTCGCCAGGCGCACCGGGCGGCCCAGCAGGCCGCCGGCGTCGTTGCGGTCGTCGATGGCCAGCTCCAGGCCGCGGAAGCTCTCGTCGCCCAGCAGCGCGAGGGCGCCGGACAGCGGATACAGCGCGCCGAGCGGGATGGCGTCGGGCTGCGCCAGCGCCCGCCGCAGGACGATGGGGGCGGCGGATGCGGCTCCCAGGACAGCGCGGCGGGTGGGAGTCATCGGGGTCTCCGATATCATATTTTGTACGAACATCCCGCGTCGCCGAGCCTGGCGCAAGCGGCCTGGCGCATGGACACGGCTGCGTCGCCGGATCGGACAGGCGGCGCAGGCACGTTGACATGGCCGGGGCGGACGCGGATTTTCCGGATGAACCGCAGGACGCCCCCCATGTCAGTGCCCGCCCAGATGCGCCAGATCGTCCATACGCCCGGCGGGCCGGAGGTGCTGCACATTGCGACCGGCCCAGTGCCGGCCCCGGCGCCGGGAGAGGTGCTGGTCCGCGTGCAGGCCGCCGGCGTGAACCGTCCGGACGTGCAGCAGCGGCTCGGCGCCTACCCGCCGCCACCGGGCGCCAGCCCGCTGCTCGGGCTTGAGGTCGCCGGCGAGGTGGCCGCGATCAACGGCGATGCCGGGTGGCGCGTCGGGGACAAGGTGTGCGCGCTCGCCAACGGCGGCGGCTATGCCGAGTACTGCGCGGTGCCCGGCACGCAGTGCCTGCCCTGGCCGGACGGCTATGACGCGATCCGCGCCGGGGCGCTGCCGGAGAACCATTTCACGGTCTGGGCCAACCTGTTCGGCCATGGCCGGCTCACGCCGGGCGAGAGCGCGCTGGTGCACGGCGGCACCAGCGGCATCGGCGTCACGGCCATCCAGCTCGCGCATGAGTTCGGCAGCCGCGTGTATGCGACGGCCGGCAGCGCCGAGAAGTGCGACGCCTGCGTCCGGCTGGGCGCGGACGCGGCCATCAACTACAAGCAGGCCGATTTCGCGGTGTCCATCAAGGAGTTCACCGCGGGCGCCGGGGTGAACGTCGTGCTGGACATGGTCGGCGGCCCTTACATCGCCCGCAACCTGCGCTGCCTGGCGATGGACGGGCGCCTAGTGCTGATCGCCTTCCTGGGCGGCGCCAAGGCCGACGAGCTGGACCTCACCGCGATCATGACCCGGCGCCTGACCGTGACCGGCAGCACCATGCGTCCCCGCACCGCCGCGCAGAAGGCGGCGATTGCGTCCGCGTTGCGGGAAAAGGTCTGGCCGGTGCTGTCGGCCGGGCGCTGCGGCCCGCTGGTGCACGAGGTGTTCCCGCTGGACCGCGCCGCCGACGCGCATCGCCTGATGGAAAGCAGCGCGCACATCGGCAAGATCATGCTGCGCGTCGCCGATTGAGCATGCCCAATGGCGCGGTCGGATCGAAGGCGGACGTGGCGGGCCGCCGTCTGACGGCGTAGGTTGCGCCAGGAGAAACACGATGAACGTCGGCCTTCGCAGGACCATGACGCTGGACGACTTCCTGATCTGGGAAGCCAAGCAGCCCGAAAGGTATGAATTCGATGGATTTGGGCCGGTCGCGATGAATGGCGGAACCGTGGCGCATGCGACGATCGGAGCTAATCTTGTTATTGAATTGGGCAATCGGCTGCGAGGCACGCACTGCCGTGCTTACGGTTCGGGGCTGAAGCTATTGGTCGCGGGCCGTGTGCGCTATCCTGATGCCTTTGTTGCTTGCACGTCCGCATCCAACAATGCGACTTGGCGCACCGATCCCGTCGTGGTTTTTGAAATTCTTTCGGAGAGCACTGCAGTTATCGATCAGACCACGAAGAATGCCGAGTACCGCGCGACCCCTTCGATCCGGCGCTACGTCATGCTGTCCCAGGAAAGCATTTCCGCCAACGTGTATGAGCGTATCGGAAACGGCTGGGTCGGCACCTTGGTCACTGATCCCACGGTGGCGCTCGCCCTGCCGGAGATCGGGGTCGAACTGCCTTCAGCCGCCCTGTATGACGGGCTGGAGTTCGACGCGCCGGGCTGAGCCGCGTCAAAGGTCGGCCATCGCCCAGGGCGGCACCCGGGTCAGTTGGGCGATCCAGCGCAGCGCGCCGGGCCAGGTGCGGGCGGCTGCCACCGCCAGACCAGGCTGCGCCCGTCCCGCACGGTAGAACCATCCCGCGCGGTCGATCTGACCCTTGATGTCCAGCCGCATCTTCGCGTGATAAGCCAGCGCGTTTGATCCCCGGTGCGCCGCAACCGCCGCGAACGCGCTGTGCAGCGCAATCGAGACGCCGTCGCCGCAAAAGGACGGGATGACCCCCATCTGGTCGCCGAGACGAAACAGGCCCGGCCAATCCGCGGGACCGGGCGCGTGCACGTGGCCGTATGGCACGCGGAAGATCGACAGCGGCCGGTCCAACGCCTCGGCAGCGCCGGCGAGGCGCCGCGCCAGATGCGGGCAGGCCCGCTCCAGATACTGCCGCACGCCGGGCCAGGCGCCGCCTGCCGCCTTGAACGGCGCTCGGTTGATCAGCAGGCACAGGTTGGCAACGCCGCCCTCGATCATCTGCAGCCCGGCATAGCCGCCGCGGAAGAGCAGGATCTCGACATGGCCCGCCAGCTCGGCCTGCTGCGCCGGGTTCAGGACGAAGTACATCTTAAGGCCGACCAGGTCCTCCGCCGCCCGGCCGGGCTGGCGCCGCGCGCCGCGCAGGTCGTGCTTGCCGGTGGCGAGGAACACCGCGGGCGCGGACAAGCGGCCTTCGCCGTCCACTTCCAGCCCGGCCGGCGACGCGCTGCGTATCGTGCGGCCGCGCAGCAAAACGGCGCCAGCCTGCCCGGCGCGCGCCAGGATCGCCTGATCCAGCACCCGGCGGGACAGGCTCAGGCCCTGGAACCGCAATGCCGCGCACGCCATCCGGTCTGCGTGCACCAGCCGCACCGCCTCGATCCGGGCGGCGCCGAGCGCGAGCAGGTCGATCCCCAGCCGGGCCAGGTAGGACTGGGCCTCATGGCTGATGAACTCGCCGCAGACTTTGTCATGCGCCCGCGCCTCGCGCTCGATCAGCACGGCCCTGGGACCCAGCAGGCAGGCCACGGCGCCGCCGGCGACGCCGCCGCCCGCGATCAATGCCTCCAACCCGGGCGCCCTACCGAACGCGGCTGACGCACAGGCGGAACGGCATGCGCCAGCGCACCGTCGCCTTGCCTGCCAGGCCTGCCCGCCGCAGCAGCGTATCCCAGTCCCGCCTGCGGAAGCTGCGCGCCACGCTGATGGGTCCGTCATGCCGCACGAACCGGTGCCACCCCGCGGCGCCGCTCAGCATGCGGAAGCCGTGGTAGGCGACCGCGTGGCGGTGCAGGTCGTTCACGAACCAGCCCCGCCGCGCCCGCGCCTCCATCCAGGCCAGGAACTCCACGACCTGCGTATCCGTCAGGTGATGGGTGAACAGCGAGCTGATCACCACGTCCGTCTCGCCCGGAGCCAGGTCGAACAGGTCGCCGGTCACGTAGCGTATGCCCATGAAGGGCGGCGTCGCGGCCTCCGCAGCCGCGGTGCTCCAGGGGTTCAGGTCAACCCCCGACAGATCCATCCGCAGTCCGCGCCGGGTGCCCCAGCGATGGATGCGGCGCAGCATGTCGCCCTCGCCGAAGCCGACATCCAGCACCGACAACCGGGCGCCCTCCGCCATGCCGCGCGCGACCCGGCGCATGAAAGCGAGGGTGGGCGGCCGGGCCAGCGTCACGCTGTTCACCACCGCAAGGTCCGCCAGGCACTGCGCGAAGTCGGCCGCGCCGATGGTTTCCGTGTCCATCCATTCCAGTTGCGGGCTGCGCTGGCAGAAATCGGTCATAGCCGGCTGAACCGGAACGTCTCGGCGCACAGGCCGGGGCCGAACGCCATGGCGATGCCGGGTCCCGCGACGCCCTGCGCCAAGATGCGCGCCAGCACGAACATCAGCGTGGCGGAGGACACGTTGCCGACCGCGTGCAGCACGGCCCGGGAATGCCCCAGCGCGTCGGCCGGCAGGCGCAGCCCGGCCTCCACCGCATCCAGCACCGTGCGGCCCCCGGCGTGGACGGCCCAATGCGCGATGCCGGCGATGCTCCCCCCGCGCAGGAAGCCGCCGGCATCGTTGCGGTCGGCCTCCCCGCGCAGCGCGGTGGCGATCCGCGCCGGCACCTTGCCGGACAGGTGCATGTCGAAGCCCTGGTCGCCGATGCGCCAGGTGATCAGGTCCTGGGTCCCTGGGATCGTGCTGGCATGAAAGTCGTGCAGCGCGATGCCCTGCGCTTCCGCCGTCACCAGCGCGGCCGTGGCCCCGTCGCCAAACAGCAGGAAGGACAGCACGCGCTCCAGATCCGATGTTTCCTGAAGATGCAGGGAACACAGCTCCAGGTTGACCACCAGCACCCGGGCGTCCGGGTCGGACCGCACGATGTGATGGGCGGCGCGCAGCGCGGGCACGGCGGCGTAGCATCCCATGAAGCCGACCAGCGTGCGCTCCAGCTCGCCACCCAGCCCGAGGCGTTCGGCGATCAGTTGGTCCAGTCCCGGCGCGGTGAACCCGGTGCAGCTTGCGACCACCAGGTGGGTGATGCGCTCGGCGGCGACGCCGAGCCGCCCGACGGCCTGTGCGGCCAGCGCCACGGCGTCCACTTCGTAGCGCCCCATCCGGGCGGCGGTACCAGGGAACGCGCCGCGGCGGTAGAAGCCCTCGGCATCCACCTTTTCCGCGCCGGGCACGCCGGGCTGGAACGACGAGTAGCGGTGGGCGATCCCGGCGCGTTCCGCCATGCGCTCGAACACCGTGCAGGCGCGCCGGTCGGTCAGCAGGGTGCGGGCAAAGGCCACGAACGCCTCGTGCACGTCATGCGGCGGGACGGCGGTGCCAATCCGGTTGATGTGCGCCGTCACGCGACTTTCCGGAACGCCAATACGGCGTTCAGCCCGCCGAACGCGAAGGAGTTGGACAGCGCCGCCTGGATCGGCACGGCACGGGCAACCTCCGGCACGCAATCCACGTCGCACTCCGGGTCCGTCTCGCGGAAGCCGGCCGTCGGCGGCAGCACGCCGTCCCGCAGCGCCATGATCGCCGCCACCGCCTCCAGCGCCCCGGCGGCGGACAGGCAGTGTCCGAACATGCTCTTGCTCGACGAGACCGGCGGCGGGCGGCCGAACACCCGGCGCAGCGCCGCGCTCTCGACCCGGTCGTTCAGCCGCGTGCCGGTGCCGTGGGCGTTCACGTAGCCGATCTCAGACGCATCAAGCCCCGCGTCGTCGAGCGCCGCCTGCATCGCGGCGGCGGCGCCGCCGACGTCCGGCGCGGTGATGTCGGCGCCGTCGGCGCTCATCCCGCTGCCGGCGACCTCGGCGAGGACGGCGGCGCCGCGGCGCTGCGCGTGGTCCCAGTCCTCCAGCACCAGAACGGCTGCGCCCTCCCCAAGCACCAGCCCGGTGCGGTCGCGGGAGAACGGGCGGCACGTGTCGGCGCTGAGCACCCGCAGCGCCTCCCAGCACTTGAACACGCCCACGACGATCGAGGCGTCCGCCCCGCCGGTCAGGATCACCTCTGCCCGCCCGGCGCGGATCGTGTCGGCCGCCAAGCCGATAGCGTGGTTGGCCGAAGCGCAGGCCGAGGCGACGCCGTAGCACGGGCCATGCAGCCCGAACTCGATGGAAAGATGCGACGCCGGGGCATTCGGCATCACTCGCGGCACGGTCAGCGGATGCACCCGGCTTGCCCCCTCGCCATAGAACGCGAGGTAGGCTGCATCGAGGCTGGACTGCCCGATGGTCGCCGCCATGATGGCGCCGCGGCGCTGCGCCTGGGCAGGGTCGGGCGTCAGGGCGGCGTGCCGCACCGCTTCCCGCGCCGCGACGATGGCGAGTTGCGCAGTGCGGTCCAGCACCGCAAGACGCCGGTTGTCGAAGTGGGCCGCGCCATCGAACCCGGCGATCTCGGCCGCGATGCTGGCCGAAAGCCGGTCAGTTGGGATTCCGGTAATCGGCCCGATGCCGCTCCGTCCTGCTTGCAAGGCGGACCACAAGGTGGGCACGTCGCCACCCATGGCGCAGATCGCCCCGAGTCCAGTAACGGCAACCCGCCGCCGCACGCTACCTGGCATGCGGGCGAGGCGCCTCGGACGGCTCCGCCTCCAAGGTGGCAAGGACGTGCTGCACCAGATCGCCGACCGTCTCGAACTCCGCCCCGGTGCGCTCCGACACGACGGGGATATCGACCTTGTAGCGTTCCTCGATCGCAAAAATCGCCTGCACGAGGTCGAGCGAAGGGATGTCCAGGTCGCTCAGGACGGCTTCCATGCTCAGACGGTCCCGGTCCACGCCGGTCTCCTTGGCGATGATGTCCAATATCTCTGCGCTGCGTGGGTCATGCATGGTCGTCCAACGCCTGTACTCTGGGGCTGCGCATGACATAGCGACGTTTCACATGTGCGAAAGTGGCGCCATCCCTTCCGCTCGCCAACACGCCCCCCAAACGTTAAACGACCGGTGGTGTCGAGCCGATGCTGGCGCTGCCGCCGGCTGTGTAGGCAGGGGCACTTTCGTCGAAACGGCTCCAGCCGCCCCGGCGGTACTCGTCGGCCCTGGTGCCGATATCGACCGTCGCGTGCTTCGCCAAGATGGCCTCAACCATGCTGCTCTGGCTTTCCGCCGTGCGCACCGTCACCAGCGTGCCGCCGCGGCGCACGCCCTCGGCGTAAGTATGCGCGTCCGTTTCCGCCACGCCCGCCCCGACCAACGATCCCAGCAACCCGCCCGACGCCGCGCCCACTCCGGCGCCCAACGCCGTGGCCACCAGCCAACCGGCCGCGACCACCGGCCCGATGCCGGGAATGGCCAGCATGCCCAGACCGGCCAGCAACCCGGCGCCGCCGCCCAGGACCGTCCCGACCGACGCGCCCGTCCCTGCGCTGTCGGCCACCGCATCGGCCGGCTCGGTCTCCTCGATGGCGGACGTGTCGCCACCGTGCCGGTTGCCCGAGTTGTTGGCGACCAAGCTGACGGCGTTGTGCGGAACGCCGCTCGCCTCAAGGTCGGCCACCGCCTGGGTCGCATGTTCATAGGTGTCGAACAGCCGGGTTGTCACCATGTCCATCGGCACGCTCCTCGAAGAATTCTGAGTGCCGACGGCAGCGATGACTGGCCAGCGGGGTCACAGCGGTAGATTAGCACAGATATACCTCGGCGCTCATCCCTCATCGACGCGCGCCGTTATCCGTCAACACCATGCGGCAGGACCTTGGGTGGTTAGCCTTCCCCGAGATCCTTCACGACCTCTGCGGGCGCCGAGGGGTCAAGCTTCTTTGCCTTGTCAATCAGGCGGTCGGCCTGGCGCTCATCGCCCTTGTCGATCGCCTCCAGCGCCTGCTCCGTCAAATCCAATGCCTGCTCATGCTTCTTGTCGGTGTCGCTCATCGCTGCGCTCCCTGTTGTCCGATGCCAAAGCGTTCAAATTGGACTGCGGTTCCACGTGCGCTTGCAACTATGGGTGAACGCAATTCGCGGGACAAATACGCAATTGCAGAGACAATTACGACCGTAAATCTTTGATGAAACTCACAACCTAGTTGGCGTGCACGAGCCGCGGACCGATCTGGCTGAGGTTGTCTGCGGCGCCCAGATGGTCGCCCGGGTCCATGGCGAGTAGGCGCCCACAGGCGTCCCGAGCGTCATCATACCACCCGGCCTCAAAGAATTCGTCGCCGAGGGCCTTGATCGCGTGCAGCCAGGGCCGTGCGGCTTCGATGTTCCCAAGATCTATGTCACCATAGGTTTGGATCACCGGCATCCATAGGCGCTCGCCCTCCTCCACGGCGATGTGCAGGTAGCAGAGACGAGTCTGCTGGCTCTGTTGGGCCGCCGCGACGATCAAGTTGGCCTCGATGCAGTCCTCGTCCCGCCGCAGGGCGCGGCAGGCCAGGAACAGGCGGTCGTCCGGGTCGGTGACCTCCGCCATGCGGCGGACAAACGGCTCGGCGGGCGTCGAAACCTTCAGTCCGGTCGCCGTGACGATCACCCGGGCCTTCCAGGTGGCGTTCTCGATCACCGTCCCCATGGCGGCTTTCCTTATCAGTGTGGTAACTCCAGCGTCGCACGGCTGTATGCAAGGAGGAAATCATGGCTGCTTCCCCGGCTCTTGATTTTGCGCACCAGCTTGTGAAAACGACCAGCCACCCCGAAGCTGGTGTCCCACAGTTCTAGAACGTGGCGATTTGTGCCACCCTCCCGTGTGCATCGGGAAGGGATGATATGGAAGCAACCTGGCTGCCGTGGTGGCTCAATAAAGAGCATCCTCCACCGGACGACGAGCGGGCCCAAGCGGTCTGGATACTCGGCCAATGGCAGTTCATCCCCTTTGCCTTTGGCGCATCCCTCTATGGAGGCGATGCAGGACGCGCGAGGAGGCGCACGCCGAAGCGAGCGGTTACAAGCAGGTCACGAGACAGGCGCAAACCGCCGCGCAGAAAGCGGAGCAAGCGGGGAAAATCGCTGATAACCGGAAAATTCGGGCGCACATCGAGGGCCGTGAAGCCGCCTATCGCATGATCGACCGAACAGCTGATGGCGATTGTCCGCAAGGGTTCCGCATCTTCGCCATAGGTGGGGAGGAAGACGACGCCTGCGTCGTTCTCGAACCCAACGGCTGGTTGTTGAAGGAGGCGCAACCGACTTACGGTGACGCGTTTGAGCTGACGCTCAGGGAAGCGGCATGCGCATCTGACCTGGGTGACGGCCCGTAGATGGAGGATTTCCCGGACATGCGCATCGCGTATTCGTAGCGAACGATGTGCGGTGCCTGCCGGTTGAGCAGGCTGAAGCGGCCATGGACAGCTTCGTGGGCGAGCAGCCTGTCCAGCCCCGTCCTGGCCGCCTGTGTTCTCGCCTGCGTCTTCTTGTGCAGGCTCGTTCTCAGCGCATACCCCCAGGCACGCAGATGCCTGCTGGCCATCTAAAAGAGTCACCAGTTGCGATCGCACGCTCGATCAGCCACAGCCTTTCATCCTCGTTAAGGCCCTGCGGCACCACTGGGATCCTGTGTTCGATGGTCTCCATGCGATTGCCTCTCAATGGCACGACGCTCCAGCCCGGGACGGCCATACCGGCGTTGAGTCCTTGATATCGCACGTCCGGACGCAAGTGACAGCGTTCATCGGCCGCTTTGCCCCGGAACGCCCCGGCATTTGCGGTGAAGCTGTGGTGGACCATGGCAAGGATTCGGTCTTATGCCGATCTCGGCATAAGTGCGATTATGCCGAGTTCCGGGTTATGCCGAGTAGGCACTGACCGGCCGCCAGCCGAGCGCATTTTGACCGTCGCGGCCTCGGCATAATCCCGTGACCCTTCTCCTGCGGCCATGGTGGCCGCGGGGAGGAGATGATGGACACAACGGATCAAGCCGGCGCCTGGGTGGCCGGCTACACGGACTATTTGCGCGCCGTCGTGGGGGCGGCGGACGCCACCCGGGTGCGTCACCTGTCCGTGGTGCGGCGCTTCATCGCGACCTATCTGGGTCAGGGCGGTCCCGGTTGGACCGGCCTGTCCGTTCAGCGGGTGACCGAGTTCATCCAGCACGAGGCCGCGCACGCGCTCCTTCCTGCAGTTCCTGGCCTGGCGCGGCGTCGCCCCGAACGGGCTCGACCGCGCCATTCCGGCCATCCGGCGCGCGCGGCACGCCAGCCTGCCGCCGCACCTCATGCCTGAGCAACTCGCACGGTTGCTGGAGCGCCCGGTCGCCCCTTGCCCGGCGGAGTACCGAGACCGGGCGGTCCTGATGCTGCTAGCGCGCCTCGGCCTGCGCGCCGGCGAGGTCGCCGCCCTTGAACTGGATGACCTGGACTGGCGGGCAGGCCAGCTCCGCCTGCGCGCTGGCAAGTGCCGCCGCGAGCGGGTGCTGCCCTTGCCCCAGGAGGTCGGCGCCGCGCTGGCCGAATACCTCCAGCACGGCCGTCCTCCCCACGGAGGGCGTCGGGTGTTCCTCACCCTCGCTGCCCCGGTGCAGGCCTTCTGCCAGGTCGCAGCGGTCACCAAAATCGTGCAGCGCAACCTCGCGCGCGCCAGCATCCCGCTCGGACGGCTGACCGGGGCGCACATGCTGCGCCACACCGCGGCCTCGCGCATGGTCAACCGCGGCGCGAGCTTCAAGGACGTCGCCGACGTGCTCGGCCACCGCTCGCTGCAGACCACCGGCATCTACGCCAAACTTGACCTTCATACGCTCGCCGGCGTGGCGCTGCCCTGGATCGGCGGAGGCGCGCAATGAGCGGCGGCACCGACCTCGACCGGCATCTCGAGGCTTATCTGGCCATACGCGACGCCCTCGGCCTTGCAGCTGGCGCGCGACCACGCTTGCTGCGCAGCTTCCTCGACCATGCCCGCGGTGCAACGCCGCCCGGCGCCACGATCCGGGCCGCGACCGCGCTGAACTGGGCCTGCGACCACGCCCTGCCCGGCTGCGGGGTCGCGGGCAAGGCGCACCGTCTCACGGTGGCACGTGGCTTCCTCGCCTACCTCTCGGCCGTTGTGCCCGGCACCGAGGTGCCCGCGCACGGGCTGCTGGCCGCACCCCGGCGGCAGCGGCCCTACATCTTCTCCGACGCCGAAATCGAAAGCCTTGTTGCGGCCGCGGCCAGCGCGCCGCCGCGCGGCACGCTGCGCCCGGTCATGCTCCCCGTGCTGCTCGGCCTGCTGGCCAGCACGGGCCTGCGGATCGGCGAGGCGGTCCGGCTCAGGGTGGACGACATCCGGCTGGAGGCAGGGCCGCCGCACCTGCGCATCCTGCAAACCAAGTTCCAGAAGTCGCGTCTCGTGCCGCTCCACTCGACGGCCGCTGCGGCGCTGGCGGCTTATCTCCACCAGCGTGAGGCCCTTGGCTACCACGCCCTGTCCGATGCCGTGTTCATGGCCGAGCGCGGCAGCCCGCTCCACGTCGGCCTGCTCGGCCGCTGGTTCGCCAAGCTGACCCGCAAGCTCGGGCTGTGGCCGGCGGCGGAAGGCGCGCGCCATCCCTCGCTGCACTCCTTCCGGCACAGCTTCGCCGTCTGCCGGTTGCGGGCCTGGCACAAGACCGGCCTGGACGTGCAGGCGTTGCTGCCCACGCTGTCCGTCTACCTCGGCCACCTCCGGCCGGAAGACACCTACTGGTACCTGACGGCGACGCCGGAGCTGCTGCGGGCGGCTGGCGCGCGCTTCGCGCCAGACGACGTGGTCGGGGGTGAGCCGTGAGGGTGCCGCCGGCCGGGGCGGGTGGCCTCATCGGCCCGCATCTGCAGGCGTTCTTCGCCGAGCACCTGCTCGCCCACAAGCGCGCCAGTCCGCAAACCATCGCCTGCTACCGCGACACCTTCCGCTTGCGGCCCTGGATGCCGACGCCGTGCTGGCCTTCCTCGACCACCTCGAGCG
>CAXSHI010000006.1:0-29409 GCA_964236755.1 uncultured Acetobacteraceae bacterium | reverse complement strand
CGCTTGCGGCCCTGGATGCCGACGCCGTGCTGGCCTTCCTCGACCACCTCGAGCGTGACCGCGGCTGCACCGTGCGGTCGCGCAACAACCGGCTCGCTGCCATCCGGTCGTTCTTCCGCCTGGTCGCGCTCCGTGTGCCGGACGCGCTGGGTCAGGTGACGCGGATCATGGCGATCCCAGTCAAGCGTGGCGACACGCGGCTGGTTAGCTACCTGACCCGCGACGAGGTCAAGGCGCTGCTCGCCGCCCCGGACCGCACGACCTGGTTGGGCCGGCGCGACCACGCGCTGCTGCTGACCCTCTACAACATCGGGGGGCGCGTGTCCGAGATCATCGCGCTGCGGCGCGAGCAGGTGCGGCTCGACCCTGCCGGTCCCTGCCTCAAGCTGCACGGCAAGGGACGCAAGCAGCGCGTCGTGCCACTCTGGACGGAAACCACCCGAGTTTTGCGGGCGTGGTTGCGCGAGCTGGACGGCCACAAGCCGGAGCCATCAACAGCGTCGCCTTCCCCAGCGCCCGCGGCCAACCACTGTCGCGCAGCGGCGTCGACTACTTGTTGCGTCAAGCCGTCATCACCGCCGCGACGGCCTGCCCGAGCCTGAAAGCGAAGAAGGTGTCGCCGCACGTGCTGCGCCACAGCACGGCAATGCATCTGTTCCAGGCCGGCGTGGACATGGCGGTGATCGCGCTCTGGCTCGGGCACGAGAGCCTTGAGACGACCCACGTCTACGTGGAGGCCGACCTGGCGACCAAGGAGCGGGCGCTCGCCAAGCTGGCGCCGATGCCGGGCACGACAGCCCGTTTCCGCCCCGACGACAAGCTCCTGGCCTTCCTCGCCGCCCTCTGATTATGCCGAGCCGACCAAGACCGCGGGGGCGCTTTACAACGGCGGAGCGCCCCCACTCGGCATAACCCGCAGCTCGGCATAATCGTACGCGATCCTCACACATCGGCCCGCGCACGGATCTGAAGTTTTGTGCACACCTAAGTCTTCTCCGCTAACATTCGGAAGGCGCTCACCTTCGCGACGCCAAAGTCGGAGGGGATTGGTGCACATCAAAATGGTGCCAAGTCGGCCCGGTATTGGGACGCACTGCCCACAAGACTCCCAACCCTTTCGGTTCCGATTTCCCTAAGCCGCTGATTTCCGCTATTGCGCGATTAAATGCGTTTATGCTATTTTAATTGCGGAAAAACGCGATTAAGTGCATATCAATATGACAAGGCTTGTTGCTCCCATGTCGTTCGCCCGGCAACCGCTCGACGCCATTCTCGGCAGCGTCGCGAGCGTCCGAGCGATGCGCGCCCTATCAGCGCATGGTGGGCCTGTCTCGGTCACCCGCTTGGTAAGGGATACGCGCGTGACGCCCAACGGTGTCCGGGACGCGTTGCGTTCACTTGAACGGGCCGGAGTTGTCGAGGCCATCGGTTCCGGGCGGTCCCGGCTGTATCGGACACTTGCTGGCAACCCTCTGGCCGCCGCTTTGGAGTGCCTGTTCGCTGAGGAGCGGAAGCGCTTCGACGAGATCCTCGAGGTCGTGGCCAAGGCCGCAAAGCTGCCGGAGGTGGTGGCCGTCTGGCTGTTCGGGAGCGTGGCCAGGGCAGAGGACGTGATCGACAGCGACATCGATGTCGCGGTTGTCATTGATGCGAGGCCATGTGAGATCAGTCGCATAGCTGACATTGTGCGTGACCGTTTGCTCGAAAAGAGCCGTACGATGGCCTTCTCCCCGTCAGTTGTGTCTATGACCCCGGCGGAGGTTCGGCAGTTGAAGGATGATCAGGCTCCGATGTGGACGGACTTGGTCCGTGACACACGGGTTTTAGTGGGGCCGCCACCGGAGACGTTGCTGCGCAGTGCTCCAGGTTGGGAAAAAGATGCGTGACTAGGACAGGGATATCGAAGGCGGTCGACCCGGCCCACGCGTTCGGTCGTTTCAGGAAGGCGGAAGCGTTCCACAAGGCGTCCAGGCTCATATCCGACAATATTGCCACCGTCCGAGACGCCGATGTTGTCACCGCGAATGCCGTCCTGGCTGCGATCGCCTATACGGATGCCCTGACGGCCACCTACGGAGGTCGCGTGAACCAGAAGGATCACGCCGCCGCCGTTAAACTTCTGCGGGGCGTTCTGGAAAAGGCGCTGCCGGATGCGCAGGAGCGCCGTCTGGCACTGCTGCTTGGCCGCAAGGACGAGACCGCCTATGGAGCGAGCATCGGCCGCACGGAGGAAGCTTGGCAGACAGTCGAGAGCCTCGATCAGTTCGGTTCGTGGGCGAAGAGCATGCTGGCCGCCAGGAAAGTCGTCATCGCCATCCGGGACGACGACGACTGACCTACGGCCGGTTTCCTGCCACCAATGGCCGCCCGGTTTGCAAAAAACACCGGATGCGCCAACCGGCCCCCATGACCGGGGACATACGCACTCGCCGCGCCTCACATTCCGGCCCGAGGGGCCGGACGAAGCGTCGCCGTCATCGTCCCGAGGTCTTCCCCCATGCCGACCTGCCGCACTTCCCGCATGCAGCACGCCCACATGAACGACGCGCTTGTCGCCGTCGGTTCCGGTGCCTGGCCCATACGTGCCCGTATCCCGGACCCGGTGGGGGCCTGAGTGGTGGCCCAGCACTGGCTCAAATCGCCGGAAGCGCGAGACCTGCCGCTGGCCGACGTCTACCGCATGTCGGAGGACGAGGTGACTGATTCTACCGCGCCCGCTGGGGCAACGGCGAGCCCTGCTGCGCCCATTGCGGCGTGGCCGATGCCTACCGGCTGATCCGGAACGGCCGACGGCACAACCGCTTCAAGTGCCGGGACCGAGGCTGACGGCGTTCCCCACGACGCCGATGATGTCGTCGGCCATATGAAACTCGGTCACCTGTCGAGTTGCCGACCGCAGCCTGCGCGTCAAGCAAACCTTCATTCCGCTGCGTGTCGTTCGGCTGGCGCCCTCGGAACAACCGATGCCGTCTGCCCGCGAGGCAATCGCCAGCCTTTGACCAAGGAATACAGTGCCGGGATGACGAGCAGCGTCAGCACCGTCGATGACACCATCCCGCCCACCATGGGCGCCGCGATGCGCCGCATGACCTCCGAGCCGGTGCCTTCGCTCCAGAGGATGGGCACCAGGCCCGCCATGATGGCCACGACCGTCATCATCTTGGGCCGCACGCGCTCGACGGCGCCCTCCATGATGGCGCCGGTCAGATCCGCGCGCGTCATCGCCCGGCCCTCGCCCGCTGCCCGTGAGCGCACGGCCGCGAGCGCGTGGTCGAGGTAGATGAGCATGATGACCCCGGTCTCGGCCGCGACGCCCGCCAGCGCGATGAAACCGACCACCACGGCGACGCTCGCGTTGTAGCCGAGCCACCACATGAGCCAGACGCCGCCGACCAGGGCGAACGGCACGGAAAGCATCACGATCAGCGTCTCCGCCAGCCTGCCGAAGTTGAAGTAGAGCAGCACGAAGATCGCCGCGAGCGTTGCGGGCACCACCAGCTTCAGCCGGGCGTTCGCATGCTCCATGTACTCGAACTGGCCGCTCCACTGGACGCGGTAGCCCTGGGGCAGGCGCACCTGCTCGCGGACGGCGCGCGCGGCCTCGTCGACATAGCCGCCGATGTCGCGCCCGCTCGTGTCGACATAGACGTAGGCGACAAGCTGGGCGTCCTCGGTGCGGATGGAGGGCGGCCCGTCGGTGAGGCTGACCTTGGCGACTTGGCCGATCGGCACCATGGCGCCGCCCGGCGTGGGCACCAGCACCTGCCCGGCGATGGCGCGCGGGTCGTCGCGAAGGTCGCGCGGGTAGCGGACGGTGACGCCATACCGCTCGCGGCCCTCGACAGTGGTGGTGACGGTCTCGCCGCCGAGCGCCGTGCCCACGACCGCCTGCACGTCGCCGATCGACAGGCCGTAGCGCGCGATCGCATCGCGGTCGGGCGCTATCTCCAGGTATCGTCCGCCTTGCAGCCGCTCCGCGAAGGCGCTGGTCGTCCCCGGCACGTTGCGCACCACCTGCTCGACCCGCGTCGCCAACGCGGCGAGTTGCCCCAGGTCGGGACCGAACACCTTCACGCCAACCGGGGTGCGGATGCCGGTCGAGAGCATGTCGATGCGGGCCCGGATGGGCTGGGTCCAGGCGTTGCTGACCCCGGGCAGCCGCAGCGCCTCGTCCATGTCGGCGTGAAGCTGGTCCGGCGTCATTCCCGCCCGCCACTCGCTTTCTGGCTTCAGGTTGATGACGGTCTCGGTCATCTCGGTCGGCGCCGCGTCGGTCGCCGTCGCGGCCCGGCCCGCCTTGCCGAACACCGACTCCACCTCGGGGAAGCCCTTGATGATCCGGTCCTGGGTTTGCAGCAGCTCGGCGGCTTTGGTGATGGACAGCCCGGGCGGGGTCACGGGCATGTAAAGCAGCGTGCCCTCGCGCAGGTCCGGCATGAACTCGGAGCCAAGCTGCCGCGCGGGCCAGACCGTCGCCGCCAGCGCGCCCACTGCCACCAGGATCAGCAGCAGCGGCGCGCGCAGCACGCAGCGGATAAGCGGCCGATACAGCCCGACGAGCGCGCGGTTGATGGGATTGCGCGCCTCGGGAAGGATCCGTCCCCGCACGAAGGCCAGCATCAGCACTGGCACCAGGGTGATCGACAGCAGGGCGCCGCCAGCCATGGCGAACGTCTTGGTGTAGGCGAGCGGCTTGAACATCCGGCCCTCCTGCCCCTGGAGCGCGAACACCGGCAGGAACGAGACGACGATGATGAGCAGGCTGAAGAACAGCGACGGCCCGACCTCCTGGGCGGCTGCGATGAGCGCCGGGCCGCGCGGCTCGCCGGGTCCGAGGCGCTCGACGTGCTTGTGGGCGTTCTCGATCATGACGATGGCGGCGTCGACCATGGCGCCCAGCGCGATGGCGATGCCGCCCAGGCTCGAAATGTTGGAGCCGACCCCGATCGTGTGCATTGCCAGGAAGGCGAGCAGCACGCCGATGGGCAGCGTCAGGATGGCGACCAGCGCGCTGCGCACGTGCACAAGGAACACCACGCAGACCAGCGAGACGATGAGGCTCTCCTCGATGAGCGTCCGCTTCAGGTTGGCGATGGCCCGCAGGATGAGTTCGGAGCGGTCATAGACGGTCTGGATGCTGACACCCTCGGGCAGGCTCGGCAGCAACTCGGCGATGCGCTGCTTGACGCTCTCGATCGTGGTCAGCGCATCCGCGGCATCCCGCTTCACCACGATGCCGCCGACCACCTCCCCGGTGCCGTCCATCTCGGCGATGCCGCGCCGCTCGGCCGGGCCGAGCTGGATCCGTGCGACGTCGCGCAGGAGAACCGGCGTGCCGTTCGGGCTGGCCTTGAGCACGACCCGGTCCAGGTCGCCCGTATCCGTCAGGTAGCCGCGGCCGCGCACCATGTACTCGGTTTCGGTCATCTCGATGGTGCGGCCGCCGACGTCCTGGTTGCTGGCCCGCACCGCCTCGCTCACCCGGGAGAGCGGGATGCCGAAGGCTTGCAGCTTCCTGGGATCGACGACGACCTGGTATTCCCGCTCGAAGCCGCCCACCGAGGCGACCTCTGCCACGCCGGACGCCTTGGTGAGCTGGAACCGGATCAGCCAATCCTGCACGCTGCGGAGCTCGGCCAGGGTCCGCTGCGCGCCCACGACGACATACTGGTAGACCCAGCCGACGCCGGTCGCATCCGGGCCGAGCGACGGCGTGACCCCGGTGGGCAGGTGCTTCTGTGCGAAGTTCAGGTATTCCAGCACGCGCGAGCGGGCCCAGTAGAGGTCGGTGCCGTCCTCGAAGACGACATAGACGTATGAGGCTCCGAAGGCCGAGAAGCCACGCACCACCTTCGAGCGCGGCACGGCCAGCAATGCCGTGGTGAGCGGATAGGTGACCTGGTCCTCGACCACCTGCGGCGCCTGGCCGGGATAGTCGGCATAGACGATGACCTGGGTGTCCGAAAGGTCGGGAGTGGCGTCGAGCGGCGT
Source organism: uncultured Acetobacteraceae bacterium (assembly GCA_964236755.1). GTDB lineage: Bacteria > Pseudomonadota > Alphaproteobacteria > Acetobacterales > Acetobacteraceae > CAHJXG01. The sequence continues at coordinate 23,418 of CAXSHI010000006.1, read as the reverse complement.
GTCGAGCACGGCCCAGACGCCAGCGCCGACCAGGAACACGGTCGCGAGCACGACCAGCAGCCAGTTCCGGGCCGACGCGGCGATGACGCGCGCGATCATGGCGCCGTCCCCTTGGGCTGGCGTCCTTGGTCCTGCTGCTTGGACGCGGTGAAGGCTTGCAGCGCCGAACGCAGGTTGCTCTCGGCGTCGATCAGGAAGTTGGCGCCGACCACGACCCGCTCGCCTGCCCGGACACCATCGAGGATTTCAGCTTCGCCGTCGCCCTGCGCGCCCACCCGGACCCGGCGCGGCTCGAACCGCCCCTCGCCACGGTCAACCAGGACCACCTGGCGGGTGCCGCTGTCCAGCACGGCCGAGGACGGGAGCGCGAGCGCCGGACCGGCGCCTGCCCCGGCAGGAGCCTCGACCTCCACGTTGGCGAACATGCCAGCCCGGAGGGCCCCGTCCACGTTTGGCATGATGACGCGAACGCGCCCGGTACGCGTCTCGGGGGACAGGCTCGGATAGACGAAGTCAACGACGCCGTCGAAGCTGCGGCCCGCGAACGCGACAAAGGCCGCTTTGGCATGCTGGCCGGGCCGCATCGCGCCGAGATCCTGCTCCTGCACCTCGGCGATCAGCCACATGGGAGACAGGCTTGCCGTGCGGTAGAGCGGCTGATCGGGGCCGACGCGCGCGCCCTGCACCACCATCTTCTCGGTGACGACGCCGTCCGCGGGCGCCAGGACCGGAATTCGCTGTCCTGCCTTGCCCATGCGACGCAGCCGGGCAATCTCGTCGTCCGGGACGCCCAAGGCGCGCAGGCGCTGCACGGAGGCCGCCGCCATCGGGCCGCCCATACGCGAGGCGACCAGGTACTCCTCCTCCGCGGCAACGAGATCCGGCGCGTAGATGTCGGCCATGACCTGGCCGCGTCTCACCGGGTCGCCGGTGGCGTCAACAGCCAAACGTTCGACCCAGCCGCCGACGCGCGTGCTGACGACAGCCATCCGGCGCTCGTCGAACTGCAAGGTGCCGGTCGCCCGGACGGTTCGGGTCAATGCCGGGCGGCGCTCGACCGGCGCCGTCCGCACGCCCAGCACCTGCATGCGGCCGGGCGGGACGGTGACAAGGCCCGCGCTGGCGTCCGCGGCCTCGTTCTCGTGGACGGGCACGTAGTCCATGCCCATCGAGTCCTTCTTGGGCGCAGGCGAGGTGTCGGGCAGGCCCATGGGATTGCGATAGTAAAGGATGCGGCCGCGGTCGGCGGGCTTCCCTGCCGGAGCAGGCATCCCGGTCGGCTGCGGTGTTGGCTCGATCCCACCCGATGGCGGCGCTCCCGTCGACGTGCCGGGAACGTCATCGTAGACGGGCCTGTAATCCCTGCCGTCCACCGCCTTCCTGGGAGCTGCGGCATAGAGCGGCTTGCCGTCCGGGTCCTGGTAGTAGAGCGGCTGCCGTGCTGCATTCTGAGCATGTCCAACCGCGCCAACAGCGAGGAGGACCAGCGTCGTGGACGCAAACCGTCGCTGCATCACAGGTCTCCGCCGACAAGGCGCTCGATGGCGGCCAGTTCGACCTGCGCGTCCAGTTGGACCTGGAGCAGGCGAAGCTCGACGTCGTGCATCTGATGCTCGGCGGTGATGACGGCGGCGAGTTCCCCCCTGCCCTGGCCGTAGCCTGCCAGAACGGTCTCGAACGCAGCCCGTGCCTGCGGCATCGCTTCCCGGCGCAGGAGGAGCTCCGTGGCGCCCGCGGCGCGCAGCCTCGCGATGGCCTCGCCCAGCGCTCCCTCCACCTCCAGGCGCGACGCCTCGTAGCGCTGCTGCGACGCGCCCAGCTGCGCTGCCGCCTCCCGCTGTCCGGCGGCCCCGCGTCCCCAGGGCAGCGGGATGTTGAGGCCAACCGTGGCCGCGAAGCCGACCGGGCGGTTGTTGGTCTGGATGAGCGGCCCGGCGCCGACCGTCACGTCGGGATACCACGCCTTGTCCGCCAGGGTGCTCCGCGTGCGGGCGGCGGCGATGGCCGCGTTGCTGGATGCCAACGTCGGATTGCCTGCGCGGGCACGCTCCGCCAGGACAGCGAGGACCGGCGGCCTGGTTGGCAGCGGCCTCGGCTGCGCCGGATCGGCGAGGGGCATGTCGGCCGGGCGCCCCACCAACGTGTTGAGGCGGGCCCGTGCCGCGGCTAGGGCGCCCTCCAGCCTGACCGCCTCGGTCTTGGCGGCGGTCTCCTCCGCGAGGGCCTGGATGACGGCAACCTGGTCGCCGCCACCTTGGCCGTAACGGGCGGTCGCAGCCCCGCGCATGCGGCGGCCCAACGCGCCGATCTCCCGGTTCACCGCGATGTCTCGGGTGAGCAGGAGGTATTGCGCGTAGGCGATCTTGATCCGCTCGTCGAGTTCGTCCTGGGCGGCACGTTCCCGGCCACGGCTGGCATTCACGTCCGACAGGGCGGCCTGCCTGCGCAGATCCCGCTTGCCCCAGAGTGGAAACGCCTGCGTCAGCATCACCGTGTGGGCGCTGAAGACGTTGGGGTCCTTGTAATAGGTATAGCTGTCCGTGATGGTCGGGTCGTCGAGCCTGTCGGCACCGCTCGCCTTGGCCGCCGCCGCCTCGGTGTCCAGGGCAGCCGCGCGGAGCCCAGGACTCAGCCGCCGCCCGGCCGCCAGCAGGCTTTCGACGGTGGCGCCCAGCGGGGCGACCGCAAGCTGTGCCGTGGCGGGCACGCAGGCGAGCAGGCCCGCCGCCAGCATCGCGCCAGCGCCGAGCCGCCTCCATTGGGCGCCCACGTCACTTCACCAGGTCGGCGTTGACCGTCCCGCGCACCGTCTCCGCCTCGCCCTGCACCTTTGCGGCCAAGTGCAGCGCCCAGACACCTGCCATGCCGGGTTCCACCTCGAAGCTGTATATGCCGCCTTTTGACGGCATGGCCTTCACCGGGGCGGTCATGGTCTCCATCCCGGCCGGACCCATGTCGGCCTTGCTCTCGAAGATCACGGCGTCCGGGACGGGCTTGCCGTCGGCGACGCGCACGAGCCGGATCTGGACGACATCCTTCTTGGCCGCGAGGCGCGGCTTGCCGACGAGTTCGAAGCGGTAGTCGGAGGCCGCGGCATGAACCTGGGCGGCAGTGAGCGCGAGGGCGCAGGCGAGCGCCGCGGCGCCCGCGATGATGCGTGTGCTGGACATCTGGGATACCCTTCGTGGCCCGCGTCGCGGTCAGGCACGCTGCGGGCGGTGGAACAACCAAGTCACCGAATGGACGCACGTCAGGTGTGCGTCGGTTGGACTCAGGCTGTTCGGGGCGGAAGGGGCTCGGGCTCGCGGGCCACCCCGGCCATCAAAGACCGGGCAGACCAGTAGGCCACCGGGCTGAACGCGAGCACAACGTCTGTGCCAGCCAGGCGGGTCGGCAACGCTACGTCGGCGACGCACCCCATCTGCTTAATGCAGCCGGCCGTCATGCCCTTGCAGGGCACCATGGGCGCACCGTGGCCAGCGTCCGCCACCGGCATCATCATGTCGCAGGGCACGTCGCCCATAGCCACCGGCGGCGCAAACTGCGGCGGCTGCGCAAGGTGCAGCGTCGGCCCGCCGATGACGGCGAACACGATGAGCACGAGCAGGAAGCGGCAGGCGAACCGGACCATGATGACGAAGATAGCACCCCGTCGCTCGCCATCAAGCCTGACAAACTCCAGTCCGAGTTTCAGACGACGCTGTCGGACCGCAGCTCGCACGCGTGCGCCATCGCGAACGTCTCGACCTGGAACGTCGCATGGCCGATGCCGAACCGCTTGCGCACCGCCTCGCAGGCGCGCTGGACCAACCCGTCGTCCATGGCCCCGTCGGCGCGGACCAGGTGCGCCGTCAGGGCCGTCTCGGTCGTGCTCATGCCCCAGATGTGCAGATCGTGCACCTCGACCACACCCGACAGTCCGCCCAGGCAGGCGCCCACCGCGTGCTGGTCGATGCCGTTCGGGACGGCGTCCAGCGAGAGGTTCACCGCATCCCGCAACAGCGACCAGGTGCCGAGCACGATCACGGCGCTGATCACCAGGCTGATCGCCGGGTCGAGCCAGCGCCAACCCGTCCACAGGATCAGCCCGCCCGCGACGACGACGCCCGCGGCGACCAGGGCGTCCGACGCCATGTGCACGAAGGCGGCCCGGATGTTCAGGTCGCCCTTGCGTCCCGACATGAACAGCCAGGCGGTGATGCCGTTCACCGCGATGCCGATCGCCGCCACGACCATGATCGTCATTCCGCCCGACGGCTCCGGGTCGATCAGCCGCCGGATGCCTTCCCAGGCGATGCCGCCCGTCACCACCAGCAAGACGACCGCGTTGCCCAGCGCCGCGAGAATAGATGTGCGCCGCAGCCCATAGGTGTAGCGCCCGCTGGGCTTGCGCTTGCCGAGCACCGACGCGCTCCACGCAACCGCCAGCCCGAGCACATCGCCGAGGTTGTGCCCGGCGTCCGCCAACAGCGCGAGCGAGTGCGCCGCGACGCCGTAGAACGCCTCCGCCAAGACGTAGGCCGAGTTCAGCGCGATACCGATGGCGAACGCCTTGCCGAAGCTCGCAGGCGCATGCACATGGCCGCCGATGCCGTGGGCGTGGCCATGTTCGTCGTCATGCTCGTGGTTGGACATTAACAGGGCGCTCCGACGGGAGTGGACAGTGCGCCCACAATGTCATACTGTCATCTGAACAGGTATTCAGATGACGGAATTATTGTCTGTGAACTCGCCTATGTCAATCACCGATGACCAAGCCGTTGAGCTCTCCGAGATGTTCCGGCTGATGGGCGACCCGAGCCGCCTAAAAATCATCGTGGCCTGCCTCGCTGAGCCGACCAGCGTCTCCGACGTGGCAGCCAGGACCCGGCTGTCGCCGTCCCTGGTGAGTCACCACCTGCGCCTGCTGCGGGCCGCGCGCATCCTGCGGGCGGAGCGGCGGGGCAAGCAGGTGTTCTACGCGGCGGCTGATGAGCACGTGCGCTGCACGATCTCCGACATGGTCGCCCATGTGCGCGAAGACCCCGACGCCGAAACTGGAGAGGCATGAGGATGGACCAACCAGTCGATGCCGGGCCGACCCTGCTGCGTTACCGATTGGACGGCATGGACTGCCCGGCTTGCGCCTCCAAGATCGAGGCCGCCGTACGCGGCTGAGCGGCGCCGGGGACGTGAGGGTCAGCTACCAGCGCCAGACCCTGGCCTTGCGCCTGGACGAGGCCGCCACGCCGCGAGCAAGCGTCGAGGCGAGCATTCGCAGGCTTTTGGCTGTGGGGTCGCACCGTTCGAAGCGCCCTGCGTCGTGACGGACGGCGGGCAGGCAGCCGCGCCAGCTCCCTCCGCCGCGCCAGCGTGGTGGCAGGTGGCCAAGGCGCGGCTCGCAGCCGTCATCGGCACCCTCATTGCCGTCGGCTTCATCGTGTCCCACGCGGCTCCTTCGATCAGTGACCGGGCCTATCTCCCCGCCGCGCTGCTCGGCCTGTGGTTCTTCGGCCGGAAGGCCATTGCCGCCGCGCGTGCCGGATCGCCGTTCTCCATCGAGATGCTGATGTCGGTTGCCGTCATCGGCGCCGTCCTCATCGGCGCCACCTCGGAAGCCGCTACCGTGACGTTCCTGTTTACGATAGGCGAAGTCCTGGAAGGATTTGCGGGCAGCCGGGCTCGCGCGGGCATCGAGGCGCTTGGCTCCCTGGTTCCACGGACAGCGATGCTGGTCGAGGGCGGGATCGCCCGCGAGGTGCTCTCGGCCAGCCTCAAGGTCGGCGACTTCGTCCTAATCCGTCCGGGCGACCGCGTATCGGCGGATGGGGAGGTGGTCGAGGGTCAGTCCGAAGTCGACGAGAGCCCGGTCACGGGAGAGTCCGTCCCGGTGCTCAAGGCCGAGGGCGCCCCGGTGTCCGCAGGCAGCGTCAATGCATCGGGCACCCTACAAATGCGGGTCGACAGGCCCTCTGCGGACAACACTATCGCCTGTATCATCAGGCTAGTCGAGGAGGCCCAGGAGGCCAAGGCGCCGACGGCTCGCTTCATCGAGCGGTTCTCGGCCGCCTACACGCCCGCGGCGATCGCAGTCGCCGCCCTAGTCGCCGTGGGTCCGCCGTTGGTCCTTGGGATGGACTGGTTCACCTGGATCTACCGCGGATTGGCGTTGCTGTTCGTGGCGTGCCCTTGCGCCTTGGTCCTGTCGACTCCTGCCGCCATCGCGTCCGGGTTGGCGGCGGGCGCCCGGCGCGGGCTGCTGGTCAGGGGCGGGGGGACCCTGGAGGCGATCGGCCGTGTCCGCACCGTCGCCTGGGACAAGACGGGCACCCTGACCGAAGGACGGCCGCACGTGACCGACATGCGCGTGCTGGATGGGCCGGAACGGACGATGCTTGGCCTGGCCGCGGCGGTCGAGAACGGTTCGAGCCATCCAGTGGGCCGCGCCATCCTGGAGCGGGCAGCATCCGACGGCATTCCATTGCGCCCGGCCAGGGATCCGCACGCAATCCCAGGCATGGCTGTCGAAGCGACAGTCAACGGCAAGCGGGTCTGCGTCGGCTCGCCCGGCTATGCCGCCCGGCAAGCGCCGCTTCCGGCCAACGTCGGCGAGTTGGCGGCGACGTGGGAAGCAGCAGGAAAGACGGTGGTCGTCGTGATGGTGGACGGCGTGCCAACGGGCTTAATCGCGGTCCGCGACGAGCCGCGGGCGGACGCCGCCGAGGGCATCCGCGCGTTGCGCGGCATGGGCGTGCGTTCGGTCATGCTGACCGGCGATAATCCGCGCACAGCGCAGGCCATCGCATCCGCGCTCGGGATCGAAGCGCATGCGGGCTTGCTGCCCGAGGACAAGCTGCGGGAGGTTGCGGCACTCAAAGCCCAGGCGCCCATCGCGATGGTGGGCGATGGCATCAATGATGCCCCTGCGCTGGCCGCCGCCACGGTCGGCATCGCCATGGGCGGCGGAACGGATGTGGTGCTCGCGGCCGGTGACGCGGCGGTCCTGAACAGCCGCGTTATGGACGTCGCCGCCTTGGTCGCACTGTCCCGGGCCACGCTGGCCAACATCCACCAGAACGTGGCCGTGGCGCTCGGGCTGAAAGCAGTGTTCCTGGTGACCACGGTCGCGGGCATTACGGGCCTGTGGCCCGCCGTTCTCGCCGATACCGGGGCAACGGTCGTCGTGACCCTGAACGCCCTGCGTCTTCTCGGGTATCGGTCGGACCGGGGAACACGGGGCTGAGCAAATGTTGGCAGGCCCGCGGGCCTATTTGCGCCCTCTGCTCATCTCGCAAACAGGCGCCGCAGCAGCCCTGCCAGGGCAACCAGCGTGAAAGCGGCCCCGGCCCAGAACGTTGCGGCAGGCCCGAATGCATCCCAAAGAACGCCTGCGAGCACGCTGGCGATCAGCAAAACGAGGCCGCTCACCAAGTTGAACAACCCAAAAGCTGTGCCGCGCAGTTGCGGCGGAGCCGTGTCGGCCACAAGCGCCGCGAGCAAACCTTGGGTCAGGCCCATGTGAAGTCCCCAGAACCCTACGCCCACCAGTGTCGCCGCTATCCCGCCGGACAATGCCAACACCACGTCTGCGATGACCAGGGCCACGAGACCGCCCATGAGGATCGTGGTCCGGTCGACCCGGTCTGAAAGGACCCCAGCCGGGTAGGCGCTAAGAGAGTAGGCGCTGCTCATCACCACCATCGCCAGTGGCACGAGTGCGATCGGCAACCCGGTGTCCTGCGCCCGCAGCACGAGAAGCGCCTCGCTGAAGCGGGCCAGGGTCAGCACCGCCCCAAGCCCGACGACTGACCAAAAGGCTCCATTCAGTTGAGCGAGTTCGGCCCGCCGGATAGGAGTCCTTGGCAGCCGTGCGCTCGCCGTTTTCAGCTCCTGAACGCCATAGCCGAGCAACGCAACAGCCAGTATGGCTGGGAGGACGGCCACCCAGAACACCGAGCGGATCTGGTCCGCAAACGCGACCATTGCGGCAATCGCCAACAGCGGCCCGAGTACGGCGCCGATGGTGTCGAGCGACTGGCGCAAGCCAAAGGCCGCGCCGCGGATTTCCGGCGCGACCATGTCCGCGACAAGGGCATCACGGGGGCGCCTCGGATACCCTTTCCGACCCGGTCGAGAAAGCGGGTGATCACAACCGTCTCGATGGTCGCCGCCAGCGAGAAAAGCGGTTTGACGATTGCCGCCAAGCCGTAGCCGATGACGGCCAGCAACTTCCGACGGCCAAACCAATCACTGATAAACCCGGAAAAGACTTTGGTGATCAGGGCGGTGGCCTCGGCAATCCCCTCGATCAGGCCGACCTCAGCGACGCTGGCGCCCAGGGTGCCAACCAGGAACACCGGCAGCAGGCTGTGCACGAGCTCCGACGAGGTGTCCATCGACAGACTGACGAAGCCAAGTATCCATACGCCACGGGGAATGGCGCGCAAGTTCTTGGCAGCCGGGAGCGTTGAAGGAGTGCCCAGCTTGTCTCTCCATGCCCCTGATGATCCTGGCGACACCGAGAGACCCTTCATTTCAGTGTTCGGGTTCTGCTGCGTCAGTGCCGGACGTATTGTTGGAGGCTGACCCGCAACTCGACGACGAACTCGTCGATGGACCGGCCCGGGCCGAAGTTCATAGCCGGGCCGTTGATGCTGTTGTGGGCGTACTCCAGGTGAAGGTTCGCGAGCTTCTTCGTATAGGGCAAGTTGTAGTTCACTCCCGCGCGGATGGCGCGCTGGGTGGCATTCTTGCCGCTTCCGTCCTGCCCGAGGCTGACCAAGTCATACCGTAGAAAGGGATCGAGGTCTCCGTAGCGCTCATTGTCAAAGACGGAGACCTGCCCCACGACGTAGCCGCCGCTCACGGCGGTCCGGCTTTTCGCGAACCGTGAGTAGATGGCCTCCGCCTCGAGTGTCGCCGGGTGCGCAAAGATCGGGAACGTGTAGGCAATGTCGGCCTCGCTGGACAGCTTCTCCCCCTTAGCGGGAAGCCCTCCCAGCGGGGACTGCCCGATCGCGGTCAGCAGGGTGAAGCTACGGTTGCGGATGCCGTTCGTGTTGTCGAAGCCAACGCCCCAGGTCAGCTTGCGCCCGGCCTTGTCGTCATTGATCGGATTGGCGACCAGCTTGGCCTGAAGTGAATTGCCGACAGAGTAGCGCGGGACCTCGGTGTTCAGCGAGCCCCGGTTGTCCAGCGCCGCCACCAAGACCGTGTAGACGGGCGTGACCTGCTTCAGCACCTGCACGCCGAACTGGGCGCCGTAGATGCCGATGGAATTGTGCTCCTCAAGGACAAGCGACCTGTTCACGGTGGTCAGGTTGCCGAAGGAGAGATTGTCCTCGCGGGACAGGACCGACGTGTTCTCGCCGACCAGGGCCCGGAACCTGGTGGTGTCCTCGGGATCCTGAAGCGCGACGAACAGGTTCTCGAAGTTTCGCCGCCTATAGCCGACACGGCCGCCGAACCCTCCGCGGCCAAAGCCCGAGTCCGCCAGGTCGACCTCGTAGACGGCCGCGAGCCGGACGGTATCGTTGAAGCGGGGGAAATCGACCTCGCTGCCCTGGCGGGCACGTCGCCAGAAGTCCTTCCCGCCAGTATTGAAGATGCGCTCGGCATAGCCTCCAGAAGGTCCACTTGAAGTCGCCGTCCGCGTAGCCCCCCCGTTTGCCGGGTCATAGCTGAAGCCGGTGCGCGCCGCAGGCGTGCTGCCAGCGCTGGGTTGCTGTCCCGGCACGTTGCCCGGTGTTCCCTGTACGTCGTCGGCCAGCACCTGCACGGTGATCCCCGCAACGAAGACGGCCGACAGCATGGCGCACAATAGGCAGGAAACGGCTGGTCGGCCCATGGTGTCAGGAACGCCGTTGGCGTTCTGCGGGATCACCGGTTCAGGCATTGACCTCGACCTCGGACGAAGTCGGCCGGGCTTGGCATGCGAGGACGAGCCGTTCAGCGATATCGGCCTCAAGCAGCGCGTCCGTCCTGCCCATGGCCACAGTGCCGGAAGAAAGCTGCACCCGGCATGTGCCGCAGGTTCCGGTCCGGCATGAGTAGTCGAGCGCGATCCCGCCAGCCTCGGCAGCGTCGAGCAGGGTCTGCGGAGGCATGAGCCGGACAGTCTTGGCGGAGCGCAGAAACCGAACCGTCGTCTCCGACTGCCCGTCCAAACCGGCGGCCGTGAGTAGGTCGGCTGGCGTGCTGAAATACTCGGTGAGGATGGCGTTCTCCGGCACCCCAAGCTCGGACAGCATGGCCCGCACCGCGGTCATCATGCCGGACGGACCGCAAAGATGCACCCGGCGCTGAGCAATGTCTGGTACAAACGAGCGGAGCCGCTCCCGCGTGACCAGCCCGGTTTCGCCCGACCAACCTGTCCCGGCGGGGTTGGTCACGATGACCTGGAGGTGGAAGTTGCTGTGTCGCTGCTGGAGGGAAAGCAACTCGGCTTCGTAGATGACGTCTCGGGGTGTCGCCACTGCGAAGACGAGCCAGATCCCATGTTCCCATGCCCAGTCGGTAAGGTGCCGCAGCACGCTCATCATGGGAGTGATGCCGACGCCCCCGGCTATCAAAACGATCCCGTTTGCCTCGTCCCCGGCGAACGTGAAGCTGCCTGCCAGGGCACGAATTTCGAGGAGGTCGCCTCGGCTGACTTGGTCGTGGAAGTACTGTGAGACCGTGCCCTGTGGCTCGCGCTTGACGGTGATCTCGACATACCCGGTCTGAGTTGGCGCCGACGAGATGGTGTAGGTCCGGCGCACCTCGCGGTCCCCAATGGGTAGAACGAGGGTCAGGAACTGGCCTGGCTTGAAGGTGAACGGAATACGGTCTTGGTTCGGGGAAGCGAGGCGGAACGTTTTCACCGTCGGCGTTTCCTGGAAAACCCGTGCCACACGCAACTGCCCTGACCAGGTCGTCGGCTGAGACATGAAGCCGTCCGACGCCGGGACGTCAGCTTCGGGCGCCGCCCGCGTGGCCAGCGATCCGGGTGTCCGCAGGCGGGCACGGCGCATGCCGTGGGCCACGCGCCACGCGACAGCGGCGGCGACCAGAACCGTGCAGATCTCGACGAAAACTTTACCGCCGTCGGTGAAGTCCACCGGCTGGTCGTCGAGGTTGGGGTTGGTCATGATGCTGTGGAGAAAGAAGGCGGCTGTCACCGCATAGGCGACGAAATGCAGCTTTTTCCAGAACCGGATACCGATACGGACCCGGAAGTAGGACGTGGTCACCACGAACATCAGCGCATACGCCGCGGCGGCGCCGATGGTGTTCCAGAGCGGCTGCTGCGGCGCCCAGAACGGCACCAGGATGTCGAGCAGCCCGAACTTCGCCGTTGCGGAGAAGAGGAGCAGGATGGGATGCACAACCACAATCCCAAGGGCGGCGTAGCCGGTCCAGTTGTGCAAGTCGTAGAGCGGAATGCGCCGGTGTGGCCATCTGGCCACCGGATTGTAGCGGGTGGAGAGGAGCAGGCCCATCAGCACGTTGAGGCTGAGCAGGCCCACCGCGAGGAGGCCGACGTAAGACGTCAGGTCGATCCACGTGATGTCGGGAATGCCGGTGTCGCTCGGGTTCATCGGCGGGGACCGGCGAGTGCGGCAGGCGAAGGCGGGCGGGGCCGTTGACGGGAGGTGTCGTTCATCCGCGCCGGAGTAGCCGCCGAACCTGACTTTCAACAGACTTTGGGATTACGATTCCGTCATGCGTCCCGTAACGAACCGTTTTCGATCGGCGCCTCCAGGGTCGCGCAGGTGCCTAGACCGACCTGGCTCTCGATAGCGACCGTGCCGCCGTGCATCTTGGCGATGCTCCTCACCACCGCGAGCCCCAGGCCACCATTGCCAACTGTGCCCGTGCGCGCCTTGTCCGCCCGGTAGAAGCGGTCGAACACGTGGGGCAGGTGCTCGGGAGGAATGCCGCGGCCGGTGTCCTGGACCTCGACCCTGAGCCGCCCGCGCCCGCCATCGGCCCGCATCTCGATTGCGCCGCCTCGGGACGTGTGGCCGAGGGAGTTCGCGACCAAGTTGCCAACGGCCTGCTGGAACAGCGTCCGGTCAAAGCCCGTTCGGATGTCCGGCCCGGGCGCCAGCACCAGTTCGACGCCCGCCTCCGAGGCGGTGGCCTCGTAGAATTCCCGGATGGCCTCGAGTTCCCGCCGGACATCGATGCTCTCGTGATGCGGGCTGGCATGGACGGCCTCGGCCCGCGCAAGGAAAAGCAGGCTCTGGATGACCCGGCCAATGCGTGCGCACTCCTCCAGCGCCGAGCCCAGCGTTTCCCGGTACTCCTCCGCCGACCGCGGCTTGCCGAGGGTGACCTCGATCTCCCCCACGAGATTGTTGATCGGCGTCCGCAGCTCGTGCGCGACATCAGCCGAGAACTGGGAAACCTGCGCGAACGAGTCTTCCAGGCGATCAAGCATTCCGTTGAACGTCTCGGCAAGGGATTGCAACTCGCTCGGGAGGCCCGCGGAGTTAATGCGCTCGTGCAGGGTCGCAGAGCGGATCCGGCGAGCCGTCCCGACAATACGTTTGATGGGGCGCAAGCCGACACGCGCTATGGCGTAGCCTGCCACGGCGCAGAGGACGACGGAAGCCGCCAACGCCAGCCACATGCGCTCCCGGTAGTGGACGAGCAGCACGTCCTCGTCGGCCCGGTCCATGGCGACCTGCATCACGCGGCGGTCGGCGGAGGCGATGTCCGTCGCCACTGTTGCGCTCAGAGTTTGAAACAGCCTTCCCGATCCGGAAACGACCTCGCTGCTGATCTCGGCCCCAGGCGCCACCTCGGAGGACGACGGAAAAACCGATGCTGGCAGTTGCTGGCTCATCGAGGGCGTTTCGATGAGCGTGCTGCCTTTGGCATCGACGATGCGCACAAGGATCTCTTGAGGCTGGCGGAAGGTATGCCGCGCGCCCGGCGCGTCCGCCTCCGGCAACCGGAGATCCGGCGAGGCCCGGAGCAGCAGCCGCAGGTCAGCGACAGTGTTGCCAAGAGTGCGACGATCTTCCTGGTCGAGGTTGGTGGCCAGCGCCCAATACAGGAAGCCCGTCGAGGTCAGGATCAGCAAGAAGGCCGACCCGGCATACCAGGCCGCCATGCGGACAGCGATCGAATTAGCCGATTGAGGAAGCCAGCCCAAACCCGGGCGCATGCGTCAGGAACGTTCCTCGAGAACGTAGCCGATGCCCCGAACGGTGTGGACCAGCTTAGTTTCAAAAGGGTCGTCCACTTTGGAGCGCAGGCGACGGATGTGCACGTCGACGACGTTCGTCCCGCTGTCAAAGTTGATGTCCCATACCTGCTCCGCAATGAGCGTGCGCGAGAGCACGTCGCCGCTGCGGCGCGCCAGCAGGGACAGGAGCAGGAACTCCTTAGGTGTAAGGTCGAGCGGACGGCCGCATCGCGTCGCCTTGTGGCGTTGAGCATCAATCTCCAGGTCGGCGACCGAGAGGGTCCTGGCCTGCCGGACGGCGCCGCGGCGCAAAATGGTCCGCAAGCGCGCGAGGAGCTCCGAGAAGGCGAAAGGCTTGATGAGGTAGTCGTCTGCGCCAAGCTCGAGCCCGTGAACCCGGTCGGCCACGGCGTCCCGGGCGGTCAAGAAAAGAACCGGCGTCTCGTCCCGCCGCTGACGAAGCTCTCTCAGGACTGACCATCCATCTTTGCCGGGCAGCATCACGTCCAAGATCATCAGGTCGTATTGACCCTGGCGGGCAACATAGGCGCCGGTCTCACCATCGACGGCCACGTCGACGACGAAACCGTTCTCTTCCAGCCCCTTCTTCAGGTAAGCGGCGGTCTTGGCCTCGTCCTCGATGATCAGGATCTTCAATAGTGCCTTCTCAGGTTTCCGATAACGCCGCAGGCCCCTTCGGCGTGCATGGCCGACCAGAATGCTGTCAGACGAGCATTACGGCAAACGACCGGCAGAATGACAGTCTCGTAATCCAGGAAGGCCCTAGACAGTCCAGCGCGCTATGGGCTGGGAACGCCGCCAGTTCGTTGGCGCGGCCAGGGGCGGGTCGAGACGGCCTGAACTGACGATGGCGACCGCGTCACGGTCGATGCTGTCCCGCGTGCTCCGATGTCCCCTGCCTGTTGGGGTCAGGAATGGTTGTTCTTCCGCAGCCTGCAAAATGTCAAAAGACCAAAGCGAAGTTGCCGCCTGACCAGGGATCAGCCCTTATTCGGAATGGGTTGATGTTGCACAATTCCTAGGTTCAATACCGCTGGGACCAAGCCGTGCTTGTTGCGTGTCTTAACAGGTTTTCAGAACTCCTTACGGCTGCCAACGGACATGCTGCTCATGATTGCCTGCCTGGAGCGGTCAGGATGGTGTCCGGTGTGTGCAGGACAACCCTGCCGCCCTCGGCGGCGCTTTCCAGGACGCCGACCTTGTATCCAGTCCGCGCGTAGAGGATGAAATGGCGGTCCTCAACGCCCTTGCCATATGCCGTCCTTCCGGCACGCTCCATGAGCGTGTCCAGGACGTCCTCACCCACTAGGGTGCGGCGCCACTTGCATTCGCCGTAGAGCATCGAGCCGTCCAGCAGCTTGCCTGCGACGTCGATGTCGTAGTCACCGGCCCATACCTGTCCAATCACTTGCGCCGGGGCAGGCAAGCGTTCTCCTGAATGCATGCGGGCGTGCTCGCGGCAGATATCCTCGAACGCACCGCCCATGAACTCCTCCAGGTGCGGATTGATCTGGAAGCGCCAAACGTCCTCGCCATGCCCCTGCATGACGCTCGACAGGTTGGGCCGGACGAACCGGTGCCAGAAGGACATGAGCGGGTCCGCGATACGGAAGCGCCGGTCGCGCGATTTCGGTTCCGCGTCCATCGACCGTATGTCGTGGACCAGGCGCATGCGCTCGAGCCGTTCCAGGTACGGGCTCAGCTTCTTCGAGTCGCTACCAGCGCCGATCCGGTTGGTGATGTCGCCCAGCTTGGTGCAGCCGTCGGCGATGGCGGCCAGGATGCTGGCATACCTCTGGATGTCCCGGAGTTCTGACTGGAGCAGCACCGTCGGTTCGTCCACCAGGGGGCCTGCGGTCGTGAGCAGCAGCTTGATGACGTTCTCCCGCAGGCCGACCTTGGGGTCGCAAAGCTGGAGGTAGAACGGGACGCCGCCGAAGATGGCGCAGGCCATCAGCTTGTCCTCTGCCGAGTAGGACGGGAAGAACTTGGCCGCGTCCCGCACCGGGAGCGGCCCCACGTCCATCGCCAGCGTCTTGCGGCCATAGAGGGGTTCCGTTCGGCGAGGAGGTCCTCCATGTGCGCGATCATCGATCCGCAGAGGACCAGCTTCAGCCTGCTGCGCCCGGGCGCACCCGAGTCTCAGAACTTTTGCATCACCGAAGGCAGGGCGTTGTCGACATCGGTGAGGTAGGGGAACTCGTCCAGGACCACCACGAGGCCCGGGGCGGCCTCGGCCTGCCGGGCCAGGTAGGTCAGCACGCCCAGCCAGTCGCCCAGGCCTTGCAGGAGGTCGTCGGCCCCCAGCGAGCGCGCGATCTCGGCCTTCAGCGCTTCCAGGTTCAAGCTGGAGGACACCCGTGTGGCCTGGTACATGACGTGAGGGATGTTCCGGGTCACTTCCCGCAGCAGCTCGGACTTCCCGACTCGTCGTCGTCCGAACACCACGAGGAGGGACGGGCGATCGGCAGCGAACTCCTCCCGCAACCGGGCAAGCTCACGAACTCGGCCAACGAACATCTTATTCTAACCCAAATTAGTCTAATTATGATTAGAATAAACTGGATTAGATTGAAATCCGGACTCATGGTCGCGAGCATTATGGGTCTGTTGCCCGCAGTTCTGGCCGACACAGGTGCCACGGTGCTGGCAATGCTGAATGCGCTCCGATTGCTGCGCTGGCGTGCCCACTAAAACGGGCGACCAACTCGACTTTTGAGCCAGTGATCGCGGCTTGGCGACTGCCTCGGGATGGCACCGGCGCTGGCTCGCCCCTGTTGCTGGAGCTGTGCCAGGTGCCGCGGCCAAATAGGTTCAGATTTCGTTAGACGCATCGATGGGCTATGTATAAGATCATATCATGTCCAAGGCAGCAGCCCTCCGTGCCGTCCCCCGCCCACCAGTCGACTTGACCGACCGTGCCTACTGGGCGGGCACCATCAAGATGGCGCTGTCCAAGTTCTTCGTCCTGCGCGTGCTGCACGACGGCCCGTCGCACGGCTACGACATCGCCCGTTCGGTCGAACGGACCACGTGCGGCTGCTGCTCGCCCTCCGAAGGCGGGCTGTATCCGGTCCTGCGCGAGTTCGAGCAGGGCGGCTACGTCACCGCGGACACCGAGGTCGTCTCCGGTCGCGAGCGCAAGGTCTACACGCTGACCGACAAAGGCCGCGAAGCCTTCAGCGTCGGCGTGGCGGCCTGGATGGACGTCACGGAGGCCCTGGTCGAGACCAAGCGCGTCTCTGCCAAGCGGAGCCGGACGTGCGGATGCTGAAGCAGGTCAATTTGTGCATATACATCGATGTTCTATGCATCGAAGAAAACTTTAGGGGGATTCTAACATGACCTCTTGCTGCTCGTCCGCCGCCCCCACCCATTCCCGGCCCGCCGACGCTGCCCGCGGCACGCTGCCGGTGGCCGTCATCGGCGGCGGCCCGGTCGGCCTTGCGGCAGCGGTCCACCTGCTCCAGCGTGGGCTGGAGCCGGTCATCCTGGAAGCCGGTGCCCTGGTGGGGGCCGCGGTCCGCGGCTGGGGGCATGTCCGCATGTTCAGCCCATGGCGCTACGACATGGACGAAGCCTGCCTCGCGCTGCTCGGCCGCCACGGCTGGACGGCACCCGGCGCCGAGGACCTCCCCGCCGGGCGCGACCTGGCCGAGCGCTACCTCGAACCCCTCGCCAGCACGCCGGAACTGGCGCCGCGCCTCCGCCTTGGAACCCGGGTCACCGCCGTGACCAGGGCGGGCCTAGGCAAGGTCCGGGACACCGGACGCGACCAAGCTCCTTTTGAGGTGCGGTTCGAGGATCCGAGCGGCCGTGAGGGTCGCCTGCTCGCCAGCGCCGTCATCGACGCCTCGGGCACCTGGGGCAACCCCGGGAGCGCAGACGCAAGCGGCCTTCCAGCAGTTGGCGAGCGGGCCGCAGCCGACCGCATCCGCTACGGGATGCCGGATGTGCTCAGCGCCGACCGTGGCCGGTACGCCGGGCGGCGCACGATGGTGCTGGGCTCCGGCGACTCTGCCCTGGGCAACCTGATCAGCCTGGCGCGCCTGGCCGACCAGGCATCCGGGACCACCATCGTGTGGGCCGCCCGGACCAGGGATCTGACGCGGGCGCTCGGGAGCGGCGCGGCCGACCAGCTTCCCGAGCGCGGCGCCTTGGGAACGCGGGTGCGGGACCTGGCCGCACGCGGGATGCTGGACATCGTGAGGCCGTTCGCGGTGGACGAGATCGCGCGGGCCCCGGATGGCACGCTCCTGGTCGCGGGCACGGGCGAAACCGGCAGGCTGGCGATCGCGGCGGACGAGCTGATCGTCGCCACCGGATTCCGTCCGGATCTCGCCATGCTGGGCGAGGTCCGCCTGGATCTGGATCCTGCGCTCGACTGCCCGCGGATCCTGGCGCCTCTCATCGACCCGAACCTGCACAGCTGCGGCACGGTCCGGCCGCATGGTGCCGCCGAGCTTCAGCAGCCGGAGCCGGGCCTGTTCATCGTCGGCATGAAGAGCTACGGCCGCGCGCCCACCTTCCTGCTGGCGACCGGATACGAGCAGGCGCGCTCGGTGGCCGCGTTCCTGGCAGGCGACATCGAGGCATCGCGACGGGTGGAGCTGGACCTGCCGCAGACCGGCGTTTGCAGCAGCAACCTGGCCGCGGACGAGATCGCCTGCTGTGGCGGCCCCGCCCCTGCCCAGGAAGCGGCCTGCTGCATGCAGGATGCGGAGGCCAAGAGGGCGGGAGTCGGTGGCTGCGAATGCCCCGGCACAGCCATGGAGACTGTCGAAGCGGCGTGATGGGCGTGGTCGGCGCTGGCCAGGCGCCGTCGCCCGCCAGCCCTCCCAGGATGGTCGTCGTCTCCGCGATCGGAACGGCGCAGATCGTGGCCTGGGGTTCCTCGTACTACCTGACGGCCGTCCTGGCCGGGCCGGTGGCGGCCGACACGGGATGGCCGCTTTCCTGGATCGTGGGCGGGCTTTCGCTGGGCCTCCTGGTCAGCGGCCTGGTCTCGCCCCGGGTCGGCCGCCTGATCGACGCCCACGGTGGCCGTCCGGCGTTGGCGGCGAGCGCGGTGCTGCTGGCGGCGGGACTCCTCACCCTCGGCCTCGCTCCCACGCTGGCCGTGTTCGTGGCGGGCTGGCTGGTGATGGGGCTCGGGATGGGAGCGGGCCTCTACGATCCCGCCTTCTCGACCTTGGGGCGGCTCTACGGCGACACGGCCCGCGGCGCCATCGCCCACGTCACCCTCTTCGGCGGCTTCGCGAGCACGGTGTGCTGGCCGCTCAGCGCGTTCCTCGTCGACCACCTGGGCTGGCGGGGAGCCTGCCTGACGTACGCGGCGGTCCACGTCGGCGGCGTCCTGCCCCTCTACGTTTTCGGCGTGCCGCGGGAGTTGCCGACTGTGCCGCAAGCCGCCGGGCGAGCCGCCATGGCTGCCGTCGGATCTGCGCGGCCCGGGCAGCGCCTGGCGTTCGTGCTCCTCGCCGCCGGTTTGACGCTGGCCGCAGCCATCATGACCGTCATCTCCGTCCATCTCCTCGCGCTTTTGCAGTCGCAAGGCATCGCATCGGCGGCGGCGGTGGGCTTGGGCGCCCTGATCGGACCCAGCCAGGTCGGCGCGCGGGTGCTGGAGATGGCGGCCGGTCGAAGGGCGCATCCGGTCTGGAGCCTGCTCGCATCGGCCATCCTGGTCGCCGCGGGCCTGGCCATGCTGGTCGGCGCGCCGGGCGTGGCAGCCGCTGGCATCGTCCTCTACGGCGCGGGCAGCGGCGTCCGCTCCATCGCCCGGGGCACCGTTCCCCTGGCCCTGTTCGGCCGCGAGGGCTATGCCGAACTCATGGGGCGGATCGCGATGCCGACCCTCGTCGCCCAGGCGGCATCGCCGTCCGTCGGCGCCTGGCTGCTCGGCAGGTTCGGCGCCACCGCGACGCTTGAGGTCCTGTTCGGGGCGGCGGTGGTCAACATCGGGCTGGCAGCGGCCTTGCTGCCGTTCGCGCTCCGGGGCGGCAATGCGGACAGGGCGGCCGGATAGCTGACCCCCGCCGCGCAGCCTGGCCCGTTACCCGACCGCCCCGGAAAGAGCTGCCTGGTCGGCCTTCGCCTCCTTGGCCGCCCGCTCCTTGCGCTCGCTGTAGCGGTCCGTCAGGTACCCGGTCCGGCCGCGCGTGAGCAGCGTGAACTTCATCAGCTCCTCCATCACGTCCACCACGCGGTCATAGAGGGGGGACGGCCTCATGCGGCCGTCCTCGTCGAATTCCTCGTAGGCCTTCGGCACGGACGACTGGTTGGGGATGGTGACCATCCGCATCCAGCGGCCAAGGACCCGCAGCGCGTTGACCGAGTTGAAGGATTGGGAGCCGCCCGACACCTGCATGACGGCCAGGGTGCGGCCCTGGGTCGGGCGGACCCCGCGAAGCTCCAGCGGCAGCCAGTCGATCTGGTTCTTGAACACGCCCGTGACCGTCCCGTGGCGTTCAGGGCTGCACCAGACCTGGCCCTCGGACCACAGCGACAGCGCCCGGAGTTCGGCGACCTTCGGGTGGTCGGCAGGTACGCTGTCCGCGACCGGAAGCTCCCGGGGGTCGAAGACGCGCGTCTCGGCCCCCATGCGCCGCAGCAGCCGCTCGGCTTCCAGCGTCAGGAACCGGCTGTACGACCGCTCGCGCAGGGAGCCGTAGAGCAGCAGGATGCGGGGCGGATGGTCGGCAACCCCGGCCCCCGTCAGCTTGCCCGGCTCGGGGACGTCGAACTCGGGTTCGGAGAGGTTGGGCAGGAAGGGCAACCCGTCGGATTGGTCAAACATGGGCGCCCCGCTCATACCAGCCCCGGCTCCGCATCACGATGCGGACGACGGACAGCATCACCGGCACCTCCACCAGCACGCCGACAACGGTGGCGAGCGCAGCCCCTGACTCGAACCCGAAGATGCTGATCGCCGCGGCCACCGCCAGCTCGAAGAAGTTGCTGGCGCCGATGAGCGCCGAGGGACCCGCCACGCTGTGCGCCGAGCCGCACTGACGGTTCAGCAAGTAGGCGATGCCCGCGTTGAAGTAGACCTGGATGATGATGGGCACGGCCAGCAGCAGGATGACCAGCGGCTGTGCCAGGATCTGCCGACCTTGGAACCCGAACAGGAGCACTAGGGTCGCCAGCAGCGCCACCAGCGACACCGGCCCCAGCCTCTTCAGAAGCCCGGCCAGCGCGGTCTCGCCGCCGGACTTTAGGAGCGAGCGGCGCCAGGCCTGCGCCGCGATGACCGGCACGATGATATACAGGATGACGGACAGGAGCAGCGTGCTCCAGGGCACGGTGATGGACGACAGCCCGAGCAGCAGGGCCACCACGGGCGCGAAGGCCACGACCATGATGGCGTCGTTCAGGGCGACCTGGCTGAGCGTGAAGTTCGGCTCCCCGTCGGTGAGGCGGCTCCAGACGAACACCATGGCGGTGCAGGGCGCCGCGGCAAGCAGGATGAGACCGGCGATGTAGCTGTCCACCTGCCCGGCGGGCAGCCAGGGGCGGAACAGCCAGCCGATGAACAGCCAGCCCAGCAGGGCCATCGAGAACGGCTTCACCAGCCAGTTGACGCCGACGGTGACGGCGATGCCGCGCCAGTGCCGGGCGACCTGGCCCATGGCGCGGAAATCAACCCGCAGCAGCATGGGCACGATCATCAGCCAGATGAGCACCGCCACCGGGATGTTCACCTCGGCCGCCTTCATGTCGCCCAGAAGGTGGAACACGCCCGGCAAGGCGGCGCCGAGCGCGATGCCCGCCACGATGCACAGAGCCACCCACAAGGTCAGGTAGCGTTCGAACCTGCCCATGGCCGCCCGTCGCGGCGCCTGGGCAGCCTGGGCCTGGGATGGGGCGCTCATCCGGCGTTCCCCTTGTCCACCCGGCGCCCCTGGTCGTCGATGACGGGTTCGCCATCCTCCTTGCTGAACGCGCCGTCCTGCTCCCGGGTCAGCAGGCTGAGCACCGTTTCGGACGGCCTGCACAGCCGCACGCCGAGCGGCGACACGACGATCGGCCGATTGATCAGAATGGGATGCGCCATCATGGCGTCGAGTAGCTGGTCATCCGTAAGGGCGGGGTCGTCGAGGCCAAGCTCGTCGTAGGGCGTGCCCTTGCGACGGAGCAGATCGCGGACCGGGATGTCCATGCGCCGGATCAGGTCGACGAGCTGCTCTCGGCTGGGCGGCGACTTGAGGTACTCGACCACGACCAGCTCCTCGCCCGAATTGCGGATGAGCGCCAGCACGTTGCGGGACGTTCCGCAGGCGGGGTTGTGGTAGATGGTCACGGTCATGCTTGTCTCCGGCGGGGGTTCGTGGACGTCCATGACGCTCAAGCGTTGCCAGCCTTGGTCAGTCACCGGCGGCACGAGCCTGCCAAGGCGGCCAAGGCCGTTGATGCTGACACGCATTGCCTATCGGACCCGCTCACCGGCGCCGACGGGTCCGGCCCCGATGTCGTCCAGGCGCACACGCGCGGCCATGCGGTCCAGGGAGGTGAAGGGCAGGCTCGTGAAGATGCTGAGGCGGCGGTGCAGGCTGGCGTAAAGCTCATTCAGGAGCGTGGACCGCTCGGCCGGGTTGCCGCCGAACTTGGCGGGATCCGGCAGCGGCCATGACCCGGTGACGGCCTTGTGGCCGAAGTCCGGGCATACCTGATTTTCCAGCGTGTCGCAGAGCGCGATCACGAAGTCCATCCGTGGCGCCTCAGGTCCCGTGAACTCGCTCCAGGGCTTGCAGCGCAGGACCGAGACGTCGTGCCCGAGCGCATCCAGCTTCTCCAGCACCTCTGGCATCGGCTGCCTGGCCGGGTCCGACCCTGCCGAGTAGGCGTTGAACCTGCCGCCGCCCAGCTTCTCCAGGATGGCCTCGGCCATGATCGAGCGCGCCGAGTTGCGCGTGCACAGGAACAGGACGTTGAAGGCCGGGATCATCGGGGCGCTCTCCAGAAGGGTGTCCGGCATCAGCCTGCCGATGTCGCCGCAAAGCTCCGGGTGGCCGGAGCAGCAGGTCTCGGTCAGGAAGGCGATGAGGCCGCGCAGCGCGGGGATCCTGACCGCGTGGAGGATGCGGCGGCTTTGCCGGGTGGCCTGGGTCAGCCCGGCACGCTCCAGTGCGGTCAGGTGGAAGGAGGCGGTCGAGGGCGGAACCCCAAGGCGGTCGGCGATCTCGCCCGCCGGGATGCCGTTCGGTCCGGCCGTGACCAGCAGCCGCAGCACTGCCAGCCGCGTCTCCTGCGCGAGGGCGGCGAAGATGTGGGCGACCTCTGACGCTTCCATATTTCTACAATAACCGCTATGTTGGGAAAGGGCCAGCGGAAACCGTTGTCCGCCGCGTAAGCGGGGCGACCGTCAGAGTAACTGCTGCTGGAGCCGAAACGGCAAGGTCCGGCAGGACGCTACGGCACCGGGCTACGACTAGGATCTAGAACGGCAGCGTTCTCCTGAACACATGCCCGAGGCGGTCGCCTTCAGCACTGATCTACGAACCGCTGCTTTCCGCCCGGCTGCTCGCTGCTACGCTTCCGTCCACCTCGTGGCGATCCCTGCACATCTTCTTTGCCGCAAGCTGAGACCGATGATCGTCAACCGTCCTGATCAACGCCGGGGTTAGGGCGACAGCTTTGTTCGTGAGAACAGGCTTGGCTGGATCATCTCACCTCTGCGTCCCGTTCGCTGAGGCGCCGCTACCTGCGGTTGTCGGACCCACTCCTTTCGGCCTGACCCCGTCCCGTGCTGTCGTGCTGCCCCAGGTTCATGTTCCCTGGCCAGCACGTCCACGATGGTGGCCGTGACACGAAGGGTCTGCATCGCCACCATGTTCGCGGTAGCCGCAATCCGAGCGCGCAAAGCCTCGGCCGTCTCCTGTTCGGGGCCGGGCGGCACCACACATTTCCGTTTCCTAATCGGCAGTGCCGACAGACGATGATCTGACGACCCAGCCCAGCATGCAAACCCTGTCGGTTCGCCTCAGGCGGTCCGGCTCAATCGAGAGGGTCATACCAATTGGCTTATTTGCTGACCTGATCGATGGCTTGGATGATCCAGGAATAGCTGGTCAGGGTGGTGAGCCGCCCGGTTTCGTCACGTAACGCATTCCAAGCGGCGCAGAGCGCGTCCACGATGGCTTGCTCACTTCGATACAGGCGGAACGACAGAAAGCGCTCCCGTAGATACAACCAGACCCGTTCCACCGGGTTGAGCTCCGGCGAATACGGCGGCAACGGCA
>CAXSHI010000005.1:0-50991 GCA_964236755.1 uncultured Acetobacteraceae bacterium | reverse complement strand
TCGAACGTGATCACGTCGGCGGCCTCGGCGAAGCGGCGCAACGCGGCCGGGTCCGCGTAATCCCCCAGGGCGCAGGCGGCCGAAACCGGCGCGGCCGGGCTGTCCGGCTCCGGCGTCAGGGCATGGCAACGGTAGCCCAGCCGGGCCGCGGCCATGGCGGACATGCGGCCGAGCTGGCCGCCGCCGATGATGCCGATAGTGGCGTTGGGCGGCAGCGCCGGCACGGCGTCAGTCCTCGGGCGCGTGGGCAACCGCTGCAGTCTGCTCGGCACGCAGCCCATCCAGGCGCGCGGCGAGCGCCGGGTCAGCGACGGCCAGGATCGCGGCGGCCAGCAGCCCGGCGTTCACCGCGCCCGCCCGGCCGATGGCCAGCGTCCCGACGGGGATGCCGGCTGGCATCTGCACGATGGAGAGCAGGCTGTCCATGCCGCTCAACGCCTGGCTTTCAATCGGCACGCCCAACACCGGCAAGGACGTCCAGGCCGCGCACATGCCCGGGAGGTGTGCAGCACCACCCGCGCCGGCGACGATCACCCGCAGGCCGCGGTCGCGGGCCGTCCGGGCATACTCCGAGAGGCGGTCGGGCGTCCGATGCGCCGACACGATGCGCGCCTCATGCGCAACGTCGAGCCGCGTCAGCACTTCAGCCGCGTGCCGCATCGTCGCCCAATCCGATTGGCTGCCCATGATCAAGCCGACCTGCGCACCGGCTGCGGCCGTGCTGCCGGGCATCAGGCGATGTTGTCCGGGATTAGCCGGCTTTCCAGCCAGGACAGCTCATCCTTCAGCAGCAGCTTGCGCTTCTTCAGCCGCTGCAGGTGCAGCTGATCGGTCCCGGCCTCCGACAACCGCGCAATCACGGTGTCGAGATCACGATGCTCGCTGCGCAGTTCGTGCAGTTGGCGCAGGAGCGAGTCACGGTCGGTCAGCATGCGTTGCCACTACCACGGCGATGTACCGAATGCCACGCAACTCAGGCGGAGGGCTGGCCCTCGGTGCCATTCGCGTTTTCGTGTCACTCTCGATTCATATGGCATTTCCTGGCGTAGCAGGATTACCGTTGCTGCACAGCGTCAGCCTGGCTGGCGCTGTGGCGTCGCGATCAGTTTCCACTCACGAGGAGGCATCATGAACCTGCAGTCCCGCATCGAAACCCTCAAGGACCGCCACGCCACGCTGGAACACCGCATTGCGGATGAGGATCATCGTCCGTACCCGGACAGCGACGCGCTGGCACGACTTAAGGTTGAGAAGCTGCGGCTGAAGGAGGAGTTGGAGCGGCTGCGCAGCTAAAACCCACCAATCTAGGGCTTCGGGGCCGTCTGCATCAGGCGGCCTCGTCGGCCTCGGGCGGCGGGGGAACCGGAACAGCCTTGCCGTCGCGTGCCAACCGCTCGTTGGCCTGCGTGACCATCGCGTTCAGATCCGTTTGAGTGCATAGGCCCAAGATCACGGGATCGCGTGGCTTGATATTGGTGCTGTTCCAATGGCTGCGCTCACGCACCTTTTGGATCGTGTCCTTGGTTGTGCCCAGCAACTTGATGACCTGGGCTTCGCTCAGTTGCGGGAAGTTCCGCAACACGAAAGCGATGGCGTCCGGCCGGTCGTTGCGCTTGGCCACTGGGGTGTAGCGCGCGCCCCGCGACCGCTTGTTGATCGGGTTGTTTGCCGGCACGAGCTTGAGCCGCGCCGCAGGGTCGGCTTCGCAACGCCTGATCTCGTCAGCCGTCAACTGGCTGTTTGCCACGGGGTCATAGCCGACGATACCCTGGGCGACTTCACCGTCGGCGATCGCCTGCACTTCAAGCGGGTGCATGCCGCAGAATTCAGCGATCTGGGTGAACGTCAGCGCCGTTTTTTCGATCAGCCAAACGGCGGTGGCCTTTGGCATGAGTGGAAGGTTCATCACGTTTCGTCCTCTGGCACCGCACGGTGGCCACAGCGGGGCAAGGCGGTCCAATATGGGAAAAACCGAGGGTATGGACCCGCACCGTCTCAAGGGTCAAGCAATCAATCAAAGGACATTGCATGGAAAACGGATCGACCGCGGACGACGCGCCACGTTCAAGAACAATGTTGACCGGCCCGTTGCTCGATACGTTAGGTGTGACTGAACTTCACACTTACATCGCCGAGTTGCGCAGCGAGATCACTCGCGCCGAAAAGGAGGTTATCAGGAAGCAAGGACATCGTGCCGCAGCTGACGACGTGTTCAAGCGTTCATGACGCAGAAAGGGCCAGGCTTGTGGCCTGGCCCTTTCCAACACTTAGGCTCTACGCAGCCTGCGCGGCATCCTGGCGGTCGTTCGCGATCACCGGCGTAGCCTGGGCAACGCCGCCGATCTGAATACGACGGGGCTTCAAAGCCTCCGGCACAATACGCTTCAGGCCGACATGCAACAGGCCATTCTGCAGGTCAGCGCCATCGACCACGATGCGGTCGGCCAACACGAACCGGCGCTCGAACGCACGGCCGGCAATGCCGCGGAACAGAACCTCGCCCGCCTGTGTCTCGGCCTTGACCCGGCCGGTGATCACCAGCGAGTTCTCCTGCACCGTCAACTCGAGGTCATCCGGGCCGAAGCCGGCCACGGCCATAGTCAGGCGATAGCTGTCATCGCCGACGCGCTCGATGTTGTAGGGAGGATAAGCCTGCGACACCGTCTCCTAGGCCGCGCCTGCAAGGCAGGCCATGCGGTCGAAGCCGATGGCGGTGCGGAAAAGCGGAGCAAAATCGTACGTCATAGAAAAACCCCCAAAAAGCAAGGTCTCGATGTGAACCGCCCGAACGGGCCGGCTCAGTCTGGGCTTCGCGGCCCCGGATGGGCGCCGCGAACGATGCTGAAATAGAGAGCGCCGCATCCTCGTTCAAGAGGATGCGGCGCCCGGTTTTCAGCGACGAATGTGTTTTTCGCAGCTACTTGCGAATGCCGAGGCCGGCGAACTTCTTGTTGAACTTGGCAACCTGTCCGCCGGTGTCCATCAGGCGCTGCACCCCGGTCCAGGCCGGGTGCGACTTCGGGTCGATGTCCAGGCGGATCGTGTCGCCGGCCTTGCCGGCGCAGGTGCGCGTCTTGAACTGGCTGCCATCGGTCATGACAACGGTGATCTCGTGATACTCAGGGTGGATGCCGGGCTTCATGGCGTATGCTCCAGTAGGGCCGCCGATACCGACCGGCAGCGAGACCGCCGGGTATAGCCGCGCGGGCGCCTGCGCCGCAACCCGTCAGGGCTGGGCGGGCGCCCGGCCCCTGCGGCCTTGGAACTCGTGGAAGATCCGGTCCGCCGTGGTCTTTTGCTCCGGCGTCATGGCGGCATACAGCGCGTCGAAGGACGTGGCCAGATGCTGGAGGTCGTCGGCATGGACGCGCGCCACCTCCGCATAGGACCGCATGTCCTCGGATGCGTTCATTGTCGTGACCTTCTCGGCGCGATCATGCTGCAAAGCTTCCATGTGCGTCGCGTTCTGTCGCATCACGGTTGCAAAGGCGTCCCATTGCGGCTGCTCGTCTGGCGTGATCTTCAGCCGGCGTTGCAACCCGGCGATGCGGCGCTCCACCTGCACCGCGCCGCCGCGTTCCGGCCGGGCCGCTTGCACCGGTGTACCGGACGGAGCGACGACCTGCGCCAAGGCCGCGGTGCCCAGCAACGCGACCATCGCGGGCAGCGTAAGCATTCTCGTCATCCGGTTCACCATGGCCAAGCTCCTGATCGTCATCGAAACGGCACGATAAGACCGACGCCGGGCGGCGCATAGGGAGGCGGCGGGTAGTAGGTGCGCGGCGGCGCGTAATAAACCGGTGGCGGCGCGTAGTAGCCGGGCCGCGGATACTGCCGCTCATAGGCGCGCTGGCGTTCCCAGCGTTCCCTTTCCCACCGCTCATGCTCCCAATGCTCGCGGCGGCGGTCGGGGCCGTAGTCGTCCCAACGCTCGGCGCGCGCCGTGCCGGCCGTCGCGGCAAGGCAGATGCTCAGGGCCAAGGTGGTGAAAGCCAGGCGCTGCGGCACGGGTCATCCTCCGTTGATGAGCTGCCAACGCCGATTGACGGCTCCCGGTTCGATCCGGCCCGGCTTTGGAGGACCTCAGGCGCGTGCGCGCTGATACTGCGGGACCAGCTCGATCCGGACACCCAGCGTCTCGGCTGCCCGCAGTGTCCAGGCCGGGTCCGCCAGCACGGCGCGGGCGACGAGCACCAGGTCGGCGCGGCCGTTGGCGACGATCTCCGCCGCCTGCTCGGCGCCGCGGATCATGCCGACCGCGCCCGTCGCGATCCCCGCCTCGGTCCGCACCCGCTCGGCGAACGGCACCTGGTAGCCCGGATGCACCGACGGGATGCGGGCCGCGGGCGACACGCCGCCGGTTGAGCAGTCGATCAGGTCCACATCGCCCCGCGCCCGCAGCCACCGGCCGAGCTGCACCGCGTCGTCCGCGGTCAGCCCGCCGGGCAGCCAATCGGTGCAGGACAGCCGCACGAACAGCGGCAGGTCGTCGGGCCACTCCGCCCGCACGGCGTCGATCACCTCCATCAGCATGCCGGCGCGCCCGGCGAGATCCCCGCCATACCGGTCGTTGCGTGTGTTCGAGATCGGCGACAGCATAGAGTGCAGCAGGTAGCCGTGCGCCGCGTGCAGCTCGATGACGCGGAACCCGGCCTCCCGCGCCAGGCGCGCCGTTTGCGCGAACTCCGCGACGACGGCAGCGATGTCCTCGGCGTCCATGGCGTGCGGCGTGATCGCGTCGGCGTGGAATGGGAGGGCGCTTGCGGCCAGCGGCACCCAGCCGCCATCCTCCGGCAACAAGGCCTGGCCGCCCTCCCAGGGCCTCTGGCTGCTGGCCTTGCGCCCGGCGTGGCTGATCTGGATGCCCGGCACCGCCCCGCCATACTCGATCAGCCGCGTGACCCGGCGCAGGAACGCCATCTGCGCCGCGTCCCACAATCCCAGGCAGCCCGGCGTGATGCGGCCGACGGCGGAGGTGTGCGTCGCCTCCGTGAACACGAAGCCCGGCCCGGCCATCGCCTTGGCGCCGAGGTTCTGGATATGCCAGTCATCCCCCAGCCCGTCCGTCGCGCAGTATTGGCACATCGGCGAGACCGCGATGCGGTTGCGCGCCGTCACCGACCGGAAGGTGATCGGCTGGAACAGCAACGGGTCGGGCATGGGCAGGCTCCTGCTGAGGCGTCCAGCACGCCCGATAGGCGCGCCCGCGCCGGGCCGCAACCCCGTTGCCGCCGCCGTGCCCGGCGACTAGCGTACGCCGTCGCAAAGGGAGGGACGACAATGCGGCTGCAGGGCAGGGTGGCGCTGGTGACAGGCGCGGGTGGCGGGTTCGGCGAGGGCATCGCCCGGCTGTTCGCCGCGGAGGGGGCGCAGGTCGTCTGCGCCGACATGCGGGCCGAGGCCGCCGCCGCGGTTGCGGACGGCATCGGCGCAGCGGCCGTGGCGGTGCCGGGCGACGTGAGCCGCGGGCCGGACGTGCAGGCCATGGTCGATGCAGCCTTGTCGAGCTTCGGCAGGCTCGACATCGTGGTGAACAACGCCGGCACGACGCACCGCAACCGCCCCATGCTGGAGGTGGGCGCCGACGAGTTCGACCGGGTCTATGCCGTGAACGTCAAGTCGATCTACTGGATGGCGCAGGCGGCCGTGCCGGTGATGCGGCGGCAGGGCCGGGGCGGCTCGCTGATCAACATCAGCAGCACCGCCGGCATCCGGCCGCGTCCGGGCCTGGTGTGGTATAACGGCAGCAAGGGCGCGGTGAACACCATCACCCAGTGCATGGCGAGCGAGCTTGCGTCCGACAACATCCGGGTGAACTCGGTCTGCCCGGTGATCGGCGCCACCAACCTGCTGACCGAGTTCATGGGCGTCCCGGACACCCCGGAGAACCGCGCCCGCTTCCTCGCCACCATTCCGCTCGGCCGCATGAGCACGCCCGCCGACATCGCCAACGCCTGCCTGTGGCTCGCCGAGGACGCATCAAGCTTCATCACCGGAGTGCTGCTCCCGGTCGATGGAGGCCGCTGTGCTTAGTGGCGCGGACTGAATGACGGCAGACAGCTTGATGTTGCAGGGATCGACGGTCGCGTTGCGGCGGCCCCGGCCGGAGGACGCAGCGGGGCGGCTCGCCCTGGGGAACGACCCGGAGATCATGCGCATGTTCAGGGCCGACGCGACCGATTGGCCGCCGATGACCGAGGCCAGGGCCACGCGCTGGGTCGAAGAGATCACGGCGCATCCGCATGCCTGGGTGGTGGAGCATGGAGGACGGCTGCTCGGCCAAGCGCGCTTAGACGCACTGGACCAGCGCGACGCCCGCGCGCGGCTCGCAATCGGCTTTTATGATCCTGGCAAGCTCGGGAAGCGGGTGGGCCGGGAGGCCGTCCGCCTCGTGCTGGCGCACGCCTTCGGCAAGCTCGGCCTGCACCGTGTCAGCCTGCGCGTGGTCGCCTACAACACGCGGGCGATCCGCTGCTACTCGGCCTGCGGCTTCATCGTGGAAGGGCGCGAGCGCGAAGCCGCTTTCGTCGGCGGCGAGCGGCACGACGATCTCATGATGGGTGTCCTCGCCCGCGAGTTCCGGTCCGACGACGAGCCGGGGGCGCCATGAACATCCTGTCCATCCAGTCCTGGGTCGCCTTTGGCCACGTCGGCAACGCCTCTGCCGTGTTCCCGCTGCAACGCCTGGGTGCCGAGGTCTGGGCGGTCAACACCGTGCAGTTCAGCAACCACACCGGCTACGGCGCCTGGACCGGGCAGGTGTTCACGGGTGCTGCGGTGCGGGACCTGGTGGACGGCATCGCCGCCCGCGGCGTGCTGCCATCCTGCGACGCGGTGCTGTCCGGCTACATGGGCGACCCGGGGATCGGCGAGGCCATCCTCGACGCCGTGGCCCGGGTGCGCGCCGCCAACCCGGCCGCGCTGTATTGCTGCGATCCCGTCATCGGCGACCACGGCCCCGGCGTCTTCGTGCGGCCGGGCATTGCCGAGCTGCTGCGCGACCGCGCCGTGCCCGCCGCCGACATCCTGACGCCGAACCAGTTCGAGCTGGAGCACCTGACCGGGATGCCTTGCGCGACGCTCGACGAGGCGCTGGCCTCGGTGGCGCGGCTCCGGGCGATGATGGCGCCGGGCGGCCCGCGGACCGTGCTGGTCACGAGCCTGCAGACCCGCGACACGCCGCCCGATGTCATGGACATGCTGGCCGTCGATGCGGAGGGCGGCCACCTGCTGCGCACGCCGCTGCTGCCACTGTCGGTGAACGGCGCCGGGGACGCGGTCGCCGCCCTGTTCCTGTTCCACCATCTGCGGACCGGCCAGGCGCAGGCGGCCCTGGAGGCGGCGGGCAGCGCCATCCATGGCCTGCTGCGCCGCACCGCCGAGGCCGGCTCCCGCGAGATCCTGACGGTCGCGGCGCAGGACGAGTTCGCCAGCCCCTCCGTGTGGTACCGCGCGCAACGGGCCTGATAGGGCTGACTTCAAAGAATCTTCGTTGTCTGCCCTCTTCTTGCCGCGATCTGCATTTAGATGCCGCAGCGCGTCGCCCGACGGCACGCAGCTCGCCCGGTCACCCTTGCACGCAGCGGATGGCGTCATGCGTTTCACAAAAATCTATCGACAGGCTCTTGCGGTCCTGCGGTCCGACAAACGCTTGGCCATTATGCTGGGCGTCGCGAACATCATCGTGGCCGGGCTGCAGTTCCTGGACCCCGTGCTGTTCGGCCGGGTCATCGGCCTGCTGACGCGCTCCGACAAGCTGTCCTCGGACCAGCTTTGGTCGCAATCCGCCGTGCTGCTCGGCATCTGGTTCGCGGTCGGCGCGTCGGCTATCGCCGCCAACATCGCGACCTCCCTGCATTCCGAGCGCATGGCGCATCGCAACCGCCTGCAGATCATGAACCGCTATTTCGGCCACGTGCTGTCGCTGCCGCTGTCCTTCCATGGCGACATCCACTCCGGCCGCTTGATGAAGGTCATGCTCGGCGGGTCGGACGCGCTGTTCGGGCTGTGGCTCACCTTCTTCAAGGACCAGCTTTCCACCTATGTCGCCGTCGTGGCTCTGCTGCCGTTCACCTTCCTGCTGAACTGGCGCCTGGCCATGACCTTGGTGGTCTTGGTGGTGGTGTTCGTCGTGCTGACGGTGGCGGTGGTGCGCAAGACGGAGGCCGGGCAGCGCCGGGTCGAGTACTACCACTCGCATTTGGCCGGCACGGCGCAGGATGCGCTGGCCAACGTCATGGTCGTGCAGTCCTTCACCCGCCTTGCGGCCGAGAGCCGCCTGTTCGGCCAGATCATCGACGACGTGATCCGCTATCAATTCCCCGTGCTGAACTGGTGGGCCGTGGTCAACGTGCTGACCCGGGCCGCCAGCACGCTCGCGGTCATCGCCATCGTGCTGATCGGCACGGTCCTGCACATCCAGGGCAAGGCGACGGTGGGCGAGATCGTGTCCTTCATGGGGTTCGCCACCCTGCTGATCGGCCGCATGGAGTCCGCCGTGCAGTTCGCCTCCCGGCTGTTCCTCCAGGTGCCGATCTTGGAGGACTTCTTCAGCGTGCTGGATGCGAAATCCTCGGTTCCGGAGCATCCGCGCCCGGTCGAACTCTCGGCGCCGCGCGGCGAGGTCCGCTTCGACAAGGTGAGCTTTGCCTACCCGGGCGGCCCCAACATCCTGAGCGACGTGTCCTTCACCGCCCGGCCCGGCACCTCCGTGGCCCTCGTCGGCCAGACTGGGGCTGGCAAATCAACCGTGATGAACCTGCTGCAACGCCTATGGGACCCCGTGCACGGCACCATCAAGATCGACGGCCAGGATCTGCGCGACGTGTCGCTTGAGAGCCTGCGGCGCTCGATCGGCGTCGTTTTCCAGGAAAGCATGCTGTTCAACCGCTCGATCCGGGAGAACCTGCGCATCGGCCGGTTCGACGCCACGGACGAGGACATCGAGCGTGCCTGCCGCCAGGCCGACGCGCACGAGTTCATCATCCGCCAGCCCCAGGGTTACGACACCGTGGTGGGCGAGCGTGGCGCCACCCTGTCCGGCGGGCAGCGGCAGCGCCTGGCCATCGCCCGCGCCTTGCTCAAGGACCCGCCGATCCTGATCCTGGACGAGGCGACCAGCGCGCTCGACGCTGCGACCGAGGCCCGGGTCTCCCGCGCCATGGCCACGCTGATGAAGGGCCGCACCACCTTCATCATCGCTCACCGGCTGAGCACCGTGCGCGACGCCGATGAAATCCTTGTGTTCGACCAAGGGCATGTAGTGGAGCGCGGCAGCTTCGATCAGCTCCTGGCGCAGCAGGGCCGCTTCGCCGAGCTGGTCGCCACCCAGCTCAGCCCGGCCTTGGCCCACGCCGCGGAGTAGCCTGCCTCCTGCGCCAAACCCGGATTGCTGCGGCTGCTAACAGACCGTTTGCAATCCGGCCCGGCAAGTGTGCAGCATGGTGGTTTCGGTAAGGGAGGATCGCAATGACGATCGCTGCAATTCTAAAGCATAAGGGCCACGACGTCGCCCATGTCGCCCCAACCGCGACGGTCGCCGAAGTGGCTGAGCAACTCGCCGCCCGGCGCATCGGCGCGGTGGTCGTGATCGACGCGGCGCATCAGCTCCTCGGCATCGTCAGCGAGCGTGACATCGTGGGCAGCCTGGCCGAGCACGGCAGCCGGACGCTGGCGATGACGGCGGCGCAGCTCATGACACGGAACCTGAAAACCGCCACCCACGCCACGACCGTGGCGCAGGCGACGGAGATGATGACCCATGGGCGTTTCCGTCACCTGCCCGTCATGGACGGCGACCGGATGGTGGGGATCGTCAGCATCGGCGACATCGTGAAGGCCCGGCTCAGCCAGCAGGAGCAGGAAATGGACAGCTTGAAGGCCTACGTCGCCGGCGCGGCTTGAGGCGACCGGTTCGCGCCGGGAACCCATTGCACGTCGCCGTCGGGATTAAGCCGGCGGCCCAGCACGAACAGGTGGTCCGACAGGCGGTTCAGCAACCGGATCACCGCCGTGTTCACCTCCTCCTCATGGGACAGCTGCACCACGAGGCGCTCGGCCCGGCGCACGACGGTGCGGGCCAGGTGGGCATAGGCCGCCGCCGGGGTGCCGCCTGGCAGGATAAAGCTGGTGAGCGCCGGCAAGGCTGCGTTCATCGCAGCGACCTCGGCCTCCAGACGCAAGTTTGGCGCGTCCGTCACGCGCAGGCGCTCGCCGGCGACGCCGGGCACGCAGAGGTCGGCCCCCACATCGAACAGGTCATTCTGGATGCGGGCCAGCATGGCGTCGGCCTCCGCATCGTCCAAAGTATGCAGGCGCAGCAGACCGATCGTCGCGTTCGCCTCGTCCACCGTGCCATAGGCCTCGACGCGCAGCGCGTCCTTCAGCACCCGGGTGCCGTCGCCCAGCGAGGTTTCCCCGCCGTCGCCGCCGCGGGTGACAACCCGGTCAATTCTGATCATTGCTTATCCCCAAGGATGAAACGGATGTCGAGCGAGTAGTCGAACGGCACCGGCGTGCCTTGGTTTTGCGCCGGGGTAAAGCGCCAGCGCCGCACGGCGTTGCGGGCCGCGCGGTCCAGCCTCGCGGCGCCGCTGCTGTTGGCGATGATCACGTCCTGCGTCCGACCCTGGGCCGAGACATGGATCAGCAACGTCACGGTGCCCTGCGCGTGCTGCCGCGCCGCCTCGACGGGGTAGGTTGGGGGCTGATTGGGGAACGCGCTGTCCGGGCGGGCGGGAATCACGCCTTTCCCGGTCACGTCGATGCCGTCGCGGGTCTCCTCCGCATCCCCGAGATTGACGGCAGCCGCGTCCATGGACGACGCGGCCGCGGCAGGGCTGCGGGTCGGCAACGGTGTGGCGTCCGTCCCGGGCGGCTCCGCCACCTGGGGCGGCACGGGCACGCTGGCGGCCGGCGCGGCGGGAGCAGCAACCGGAGCGCCCTGGGTCGCATCGGGCCGCTGCACCAACTCAACCTCGATAGGCGTTGCCTCGGCCATGCCGTCGGCAGGGCCGGCAGGCCATGGCAGCAATGCCGCAATCGCCACGGCATGCAGCATCGCCGACGCCGGCAGGACCCAGCCCTTCATGGGACGGGCGGTATCACAGCACCAGCACGCCGCTGTGCTTGGCCTTCAGTTCCGGCTCGACATGGATGGTGATGACCAGGCCCTCGACCTCGGCCTTCAGCGCCGCCTCGATGCGGTCGCAGATCGCGTGCGCCTCCGCCACCCGCATGTCGCCGGGCACCACGAGGTGGAATTCAAGGTAGGTGAGCCGTCCCGCGTGCCGGGTGCGCAGATCGTGCGCCTCGATGGCCCCGTCGGCATGCTGGCCGACCAGCAGGCGGATGCGCTCCACGATGACCCCCGCGGGCGCCGCGTCCATCAGGCCGCCGACGCTGTCCGTCACCAGGCGCACGCCGGACCACAGCACGCTCGCGGCAACCCCCACGGCCAGCGTCGGGTCCAGCCAATGCAGCCCGGTCTGCACCGCCAGCACCAGCCCGGCCGTGATGCCGACCGACGTCACCACGTCCGTCCACAGATGCCGCCCATCGGCCGCCAGCGCCGGCGAGCGGTGCCGCTTGCCCGCCCGCGCCAGCACGACCGCCCAGCCCGCGTTGACCGCGGTGGACAGGGCATTGATCCCCAAGCCCAGCCATGGCTGCTGCAACGACGCGGGCTGGTTCCAGGTCGCCCACGCATGCTGCAGGATCGACCCGGCGGCAACGATGATCAGCACGCCTTCGATCACCGCGGCGAAGAACTCCACCTTGTCATGCCCGTATGGGTGGTTGGCGTCGGCCGGCCGGGCCGCCAGGCGGAGCGCCCCGAAGGCGACCAGGCTCGCCACCACGTTGACGACGCTCTCCAAGGCATCCGAATACAACGCGGCGCTGCCCGTCAGCCACCACGCCCCCGCCTTCATCGCCAACACGGCGACGCCGACGAAGATCGTGATGCCGGCGATGCGCCCGATCTGGTCCAATGCTGCCCCTGCGCGTTTCGCCGGACCGAATTAGCAGGGGAGGGCTACACGGAGAAGTACTTCGCCCGCGGGTTCAGCACGACGATGGCGCTCGTCGATTGCTCCGGATGGAGTTGCCACTCGTCCGAAAGCGACACGCCGATGCGCTCGGCGTCCAGCAGGCGCAGCAACGGCGTTTGGTCCTCAAGCCTGGGGCAGGCCGGGTAGCCGAAGGAATAGCGGGACCCGCGGTAGTGCTGGGACAGCATGCGCTCGATGTCGCGGTCGTCCTCCCCGGCGTAACCCAGCTCGGCCCGGATGCGCTTGTGGGTGTACTCGGCCATCGCCTCCGCCACTTCGACCGAGAGACCGTGCAGATACAGGTAATCCTGGTAGCGGTTGTCCTCGAACCACAGCCGCGCCGTGTCGGACGCCTTCTGCCCCACGGTCACGACTTGCAGGCCGATCACGTCGCGCTCCGCGTCGTCCACGTCGCGGAAGAAGTCGGCGATGCACTCGCCGTCCTCCTTGGGCTGGCGGGGCAGGGCGAAGCGGCAAAGCTCGGTCTGCCCGTCCTGCTCGAACACGATCAGGTCATTGCCCTGGCCGGCCGCCTTCCAGTAGCCGTAGATCGCCTGGGGACGCAGGATGCTGTCCGCGTCGCAGATCGCCAGCATCCGGCGCATCACCGGGCGCAGCTCCTGCTTGGCCCAGCCCAGGAAATCCTCAAGCGTCTTGCCCTGCTTGCGGAAGCCCCATTGGAATTGGTACAGCGACCGCTCGTTCAGGAACGGGATCACCGCCTTGGGCGCCGCCTCGATCATCCGCGCCCCCCAGAACGGCGGCGCGGGCGGCGGCACGTCAGCCGTCAGCCGCCGCCGCCGCACCTGCACCTGCACCGCGGCAACATCGACCGGGCGGAAAGCGCGCCCATCCGCCTGGCCCAGCGTGCGCTGCGTGTTGCGCGCCTTGCCGGACCGCTTCGCCTGCACCGCCGCCAGGTAGTCGTCGAACCCGTTGCCCGTCACCTTGTCCATCAGGTTCAGCCCGTCAAAGGCATCTCGGGCATAGGCGACCCGCCCAGAGGCATAGGCGCGCACGCAGTCATCCTCGACGTAGTTGCGGGTGAGCGCGGCGCCGCCCAGCATGACGGGGATTTCCAGCCCCTGCCGCCCCATCTCCTCCAAATTCTCCCGCATCACGACGGTGCTCTTCACCAGCAGTCCCGACATGCCGATGGCATGGGCCTGGTGCTCCTTGGCAGCGGCGACCATATCGGCGAGTGGCACCTTGATGCCGAGGTTCACCACCCGGTAGCCGTTGTTGGTCAGGATGATATCGACCAGGTTCTTGCCGATGTCGTGCACGTCCCCCTTCACGGTGGCCAGCACGATGGTGCCCTTCTCCTGCCCGGCGATCCGCTCCATGTGCGGCTCCAGGTGTGCGACCGCGGCCTTCATCGTCTCGGCGGATTGCAGCACGAAGGGCAACTGCATCTTGCCCGCGCCGAACAGCTCGCCCACCACCCTCATGCCGTCGAGCAGCACGTTGTTGATGATGTCGAGCGGCGGCTGGGTCAGCATCGCCTCGTCCAGCTCCTCCGTCAGCCCTTTGCGGTCGCCATCCACGATGCGGTCCTTGAGGCGGCCCTCGACGGTGTCGGCCCGGACCTTCTTCGCCACGTCTGCGAGCTTGCGGTCGGCGAATAGCTCCAAAAGCCGCTGCAACGGGTCGTAGCCTTCCCGCCGCCGGTCAAACAGGAGGTCCTCCACGACTTCCACTTCCTCGGGCGCGATCAGGTGCAGCGGCCTGATCTTGCTGACGTGCACGATGGCGCCCGTCATGCCGGCGCGCACGGCATGGTCGAGGAACACCGAGTTCAGCACGGCGCGTGCCGCCGGGTTGAGGCCGAAGCTGATGTTCGACAAGCCCAGGATGATCTGGATGTCGGGAAACGCATCCCGGATCAGCTTGATTCCTTCCAGCGTCCACTGCCCGAGCTTGCGGTCATCCTCGCTGCCGGTGGCAACGGTGAAGGTGAGGGGGTCGATCAGCAGGTCCGATTGCGGCAGGCCATGCCGGTCGCAGGCGAACGCCACGAGCCGCCGGGCGATGGCGAGCTTGGCTTCCGGCGTCTTGGCCATGCCGGTCTCGTCGATGGTCAGCGCGATCACCGCCGCGCCGAACTTTTTCGCCAGTACCAAGCGGTCGCGCGCCGCGTCCTCGCCGTCCTCGAAATTGATCGAGTTGATGATCGGCTTGCCGCCATGCAGCCGCAACGCAGCCTCCAGCACGACCGTTTCGGTACTGTCGATCACGAGCGGCGAATTCACGCTGCTGGTGAAGCGGGTGATCACCTCGTTCATCTCGGCCACCTCGTCGCGGCCGACGAAGGCGGTGCAGACGTCAAGGCTGTTGGACCCTTCCGCCACCTGCTCGCGCCCGACCGACACGCAGCCGTCCCAGTCGCCGCGTTCCTGCAATTCCCGCCACTTCTTCGACCCGTTGGCGTTGCAGCGTTCGCCGATGGAGAAGTAGCTGTTCTCCTGGCGCAGCGCCGTCTGGCTGTACAGGCTCGCGACGCTCGGCACCCAGACCGGCTTGCGCGTGACCGGCGTCGGGCGGGACCCCTCGCCCCGGCGGCGCAGCATGGCGTCCAGCGCCTGGATATGCGGCGTGTCGGTGCCGCAGCAGCCGCCGATCAGGTTCAGCCCGTCTTCCTGGATGAACCGCTCCATCCAGCTCGCCATCTGCTCGGCATCCAACGGGTAGCGCGTCCGCCCATCGACCAGCTCCGGCAGGCCGGCGTTGGGCTGCACGGAAAGCAGGCCGGGCCAATTGGCGGCGAGCCAGCGCACGTGCTCCGACATCTCCTGCGGCCCCGTCGCGCAGTTCAGCCCGATCAGCGGCACGTCGAGCGCATGTACCACCGTGGCCGCGGCGGCGATGTCCGGGCCGACCAGCAGCGTGCCGGTGGTCTCGACCGTCACCTGCACGAAAATCGGCGTGTCCATGCCGGCCGCGGCGCGGGCGATCTTGGCGCCGTTCACTGCCGCCTTGATCTGCAGCGTGTCTTGGCAGGTCTCGATCAGGATCGCATCGACCCCGCCGGCGATCAGGCCGCGGGACTGCTCGGCAAGCGCCGCCTCCAGCGGGTCATAGGCGATGTTGCCGAGCGACGGCAGCTTGGTGCCCGGCCCGATGCTGCCGACCACCCAGCGGTGCCGCCCATCCGAGAAGCCCTCCGCCGCCTCCCGCGCCAGCTCCGCCGCGACCTTGTTGATCTCGTGCGCCCTGTCGCCCAGGCCGAACTCGGCCAGCGTGAGGGGCGAGCCGCCGAAGGTGTTGGTCTCCACCATGTCGGCGCCGGCCTCGAAGTAGCCGCGGTGGATGTCGCGCACCAGGTCCGGGCGGGACAGGTTCAGCACCTCGGTGCAGTTCTCCTGGTTCCAATAGTCGCGCTCGATCTCAAGCGGCAGCGCCTGCACGCGGCTGCCCATGCCGCCGTCGCAGAGCAGCACCCGGTCACGCAGCGCGTCGAGCAGATGGGGTCGGGTCATCAGGCGTCCTCGGAAACAGGTTCATGGGCTTCGGTCAGATAGGCCGCGGCCGCAGCAGCCGGCATCACGCCCGGCCAGAGCCGTACCTCCAACGGACCCGGCACCGACAGCGAAGCGGAGGGCAGCAGGCCCACCCGCTCGAACGCCGCCCGCATGGCCGCGTCGGTGAAGCCGGGCCAGCGATGCGCCAGGCGCTCCGTCAGGTCGCTGCGCTCGTGGTGGGCCAGGTCCACCACGACCAGCCGGCCGCCCGGTGCCAGCACGCGCGCGGCCTCGGCCAGGGCGGCGTCGGGGTCCTCGGCGTAGTGCAGCACCATCTGCAACAGGACGACATGGTAGCCGCCAGACAAGGGAAGACGGTACATATCCGCCTGGCGGACAGCGCAATGCGCGAGCGCGGGCTTGGCCAGCCGCGCCCGCGCCAGCGCCAGCATCGCCCGGCTGGCGTCCACGCCAAGCCCGGCCGAGATCCGCGGCGCCAGCAGCTCCATCATCCGCCCGGTCCCGGTGCCGATGTCCAGCAGCCGGCCGAGCCGCGGCCCGGGCAGCAGCCGCAGCACCGCCGCCTCCACATCGGCGGCCGGCAGGTCCAAGGCCCGCATCTCGTCCCAATCCGCTCCCTGGCGCCGGAAGCTCTCGGACGCGATCCGCGCCCGCTCGGCCAGCACGCGGGCGGCGCCCCGGCGGTCGGCGGACAGCACCGGGTCATCCTCCGGCAAGCGGGCCAGCAGGTCGTGGATCAGCCCGGCATCGGACGGCAGGCCAAACCAGACGTTGGCTCCCTCCCGCACCCGCGCCAGCAACCCGGCGTCGCAGAGCAGCTTGAGATGGCGCGACAGGCGGGGCTGGCTTTGGCCGAGGATCTCGGTGAAGTCCATGACGCAGAACGCACCACGCGCCGCCAAGGCGAGCAGCCGCAGCCGGGTCGGCTCTGCGGCGGCGCGCAGCGCAGTCAGAAATGCATCCATCGCTTGACCCTAATATAAAGACATCCTTATGTCCATGCTATGACACTGATGTTTGACGCTCGTATCCCCGTCGTGTTCGGGGCCAGCCATGACGCCCAAGAGGGTGATGTCTTGCTTGCGGGCGGATTTGATGGCTCGCCTGGGCACGAACTGAGTCGCGCGCCAGGGCACGACGCTGGCTGTGCCTGCTGCGTGGGGCGCACTCCTGCCGCGCAGGCGTTGAGCCGTTTGTTCATCCAACGGGCGCGAGGGGAGGTGGCGTTCTTCCGCCGTGTCCTGGTCGATGCTCCGGCCGCCGAGGCGTCGGTCAGGGCAGCCCTGCACTCGGACCCCATGGCGGCGGCGCGTTTCCGCCTGGCTTAGGCCGGAATGTCCGTGTCGCCGCGCCCGAGCGCACGCTGCATATAGACGGTATCCACCCAAGCCCCGAACTTGAACCCTGATCCTCGCAGCAGCCCGGCGCGCTGGAAGCCGAGCGAGGCGTGCACCCCGATTGAACCGACGTTCTCCGAGTCGCCGATCACCGCGACCATCTGCCGGAAGCCCGCCATCGTCGCGTCGGCGAGCAACTGCTGCACCAGTGCCTTGCCCACCCCCTGGCCGCGCACGTCCTCGCGCACGTAGATGCTGTCCTCGGCGGTGTAGCGATAGGCTGACCGGTCCCGCATCTGCGTGAAGTAGGCATAGCCGAGCACGCCCGTCGCATCGGCCGCGACCAGGAACGACCAGCCGTGATCAACGATGTCCTGATAGCGGTCCTGCATCTCCTCGACGGAGGGCGGAACCTCCTCGAACGTGCCGGCCCCATGCAGCACGTGATGGGCGTAGATGGCCTGGATTTCAGGGATGTCGGCAGAGGTGGCTGGGCGGATATCCATTGATTTGTCTTAGCCGGTGATCGCAGCGCGAACCAGCCGGACTTTAACAAAGTTTAAACCCGGAAAAACTTATTATGACGACGCAAGGGAGGTTCCATCGAATCATTTCTTCCCAAATCCTCGGGACCGTGTGCTATGCGATGCCCGTCCAGCAATCGGCCCGTCGCTTGTGCGCGTGTGTGAGACAAGGAATTTTTTGTGGATCAACTCGCCTCGACAGCTCCCGCCCATGATGCGCCCTCGCTGATCAACGCCGGAACAATCGGCGGCGACCGGCCTGGCGGAGGCGCGCAGACCCGCCTGATGGCGGTCATCGCGGTCGCGCGGCATCACGGGCTCGACCTGCATCTCGAGGATTTCCGCCCGGCCCTGAACGAGACGACGCCGTCGCCAGCCTCCCTGGTGGCCTGGGCGCGCGATCAGGGGCTGTCGGCCAAAGCCGAGCGGATCCGCTGGAAGCAGCTTTTCAAGTTGCAGGGCAACGAGCGTCCGGCGTCTCCCATCGTGCTGCTGCTCAAGGATGGCGGCGCCGGGCTGCTGGTCGGCAGCGACGCCAGCCGCAACGTCATCTGGATCAGGGACCCTGCCGCCTCATCGAGCGACCCGGCAATCCCCGTTGATGAGCTGCGCCTGTCGCAGGCATGGGGCGGCGAGGTGCTGCTGATCCGCCGGCTGCGTGGCGAGGCGGAGGGGGAGCAGCGCTTCTCGCTCGCCTGGCTCATGACCGTGGTCGCCAAGGAAAAGCGGTCACTGCGCGACATCAGCCTCGGTTCCATCACGTTGAGCGCGCTGACGATCATTCCGCCCCTGCTGGTGATGACGGTCGTGGACCGCGTGGTGACGCACCACAGCCTGTCCACGCTGGTGTTGCTCAGCACCATCCTGCTGATCACGACGCTGTATGAGATGCTGCTCGGCTATGCGCGGCGCGAGCTTGTACAGGTCGTATCGACCCGGGTTGACGCCCGCCTGCACCTGCATGTCTTCAATCGGCTGCTCGGCTTGCCGCTCGATTATTTCGAGAAGAACCCAGCTGGGCAGATCAACTATCGCCTGATGCAGGTTTGGAAGATTCGCGAGTTCCTCACCGGCAAGCTGATGGGCACCTTCCTTGACATGTTCACCCTGGTGTTCCTGCTGCCGCTGCTGTTCTGGATGCAGGCGTCGCTCGCATCCATCGTCCTGGTCTGCGCCGTGGGCATCGCACTCGTGATCCTGGCGTTCCTGCCCGCCCTGCGCAAGGTGATCGGCAAGCTGACGATTGCCGAGTCGGATAAGGCCAGCACGATGGTGGAGACGGTGCATGGCATCCGCACCGTGAAGTCGCTGGCGCTTGAGCCGCAGCGCCGGGCCGAGTGGGACGAGCGCACCGCCCACGCAGGGAAGCTGAAGCTGCAGGCGGGGCGCCTCGCCAACTGGCCGCAGACGATCATCAATCCCATCGAGTCGTTCATCCAGCGCGGCGTGATCATGGTTGGCGCCTATATCGCCATGCAGGATACCACCGGCATCGCCGTGGGTGGCCTGGTCGCGTTCATGATGCTGGGCAGCCGTGTGACGCAGCCGCTTGTGGGGCTGGCGCGCCTCATCGAGGATTTTGAGGACGTGCGCGCCTCAATCGGCCAAGTCGCAGCGGTGCTGAACAATCCGAGCGAGACTGCGGCGATGCAGGGCGGCCTGCGGCCGAAGTTCAAGGGCGACGTGACGTTTGAGGGGCTGACGTTCACCTATCCCGGCTCGAAGCTGCCGGCGCTCGACAAGGTGAGCTTTGAAATCCCGGCCGGCACCATGCTGGGCGTCGTCGGGCGTAGCGGATCGGGTAAGAGCACGATCACTCGGCTGCTGCAGGGGATCAACCGAGAGTACAGCGGCTTCCTCAAGATCGATGGCGTCGAGTTGCGCGAGATCAACCTGACGCATCTTCGGCGCAGCTTTGGCGTCGTGCTGCAGGACAATTTCCTGTTCCGCGGCACGGTGCGGGACAACGTGACTGCTGGGCGCCCGGGCCTGACGCTGGAGGACGTGATCAAGGCGTCGCGGCTGGCGGGAGCGGAGGAGTTCATCGAGCGCCTGCCCCAGGGCTACGACACCTGGATCGAGGAAGGGTCGGCCAATCTGTCAGGTGGGCAGCGGCAGCGGTTGGCGATTGCCCGTGCCGTGATCGCCGACCCGCGGCTGATGATCCTGGATGAGGCCACCAGCGCGCTCGACCCCGAGAGCGAGGCCCTGGTCAACGCCAACCTGACCCGGCTCGGCAAAGGCCGCACAATGGTCATCGTCTCTCACCGCCTCTCGTCATTGGTTGACTGCAACCTGATCCTGGTGATGGACAAGGGCACCGTGGTGGACCTGGCGCCGCATCGTGTCCTGCTGGAGCGTTGTGCGATCTATAAGATGCTCTGGTCGCAGCAGAACCGGCATCTCGACGGGGCGATGGGCCGCCCACCGCCGCTGGTGCCCGTGCTCGCCCAAGGCGATTAGGTCGCACCGGCGTATCTGGACGCGCTTAGCCGATTGGCGGCGCCCACCGGGGTCATTGGCCGCCGGGCAGAATATTAGGCGGCTTCGCCGTTAGACGGAGAGTTCCATGGCTCAACTGACCCTGCGCAACTCCGACAAGGCGAACGCCATCGCCTTGCCGGGACTGCTGGAGTTCCACTCGCCCACGGCCGCACTGACGGTCGTTCCAGCTTTGCACAGCGCGCGCGGTACTATCTGGGTTGTTTGCTCGCTGGCGGCGGCCTGCATCGGGGCAGCGGCTTTGATCCCGATTGACAAGGTCGTCACCACCCAGGGCAAGGTCGTGGCCCAGTCAGCAACAAGCGTCGTGCAGCCTCTGGAAACGG
Organism: uncultured Acetobacteraceae bacterium; assembly: GCA_964236755.1. Lineage (GTDB taxonomy): Bacteria > Pseudomonadota > Alphaproteobacteria > Acetobacterales > Acetobacteraceae > CAHJXG01. Next base: position 30,770 of record CAXSHI010000005.1, on the reverse strand, counting down.
CGATTGTCCGTTCGATTGACGTCCGGGAAGGGCAGGTTGTGCATAAGGGCGATGTGCTCGCCCGGCTCGATCCCACCTTTGCCACTGCGGATGCCAGCGCGTTGGAGTCGCAGGTTGCCAGCCTGGCGGCAGAGGTCGAACGTCTGCAGGCCGAGGCGTCCGGCAAGACCTATACGCCGAAGGACGGAAGCCCGCTCTCCGTGCTGCAAGGCGCCATTTTCCTGCAGCACCAGGCCGAACGCAGCTTCAAGAACGAGAACTACACTCAGAAGATCAACAGCTTGCAAAGCCAGATCCAGAGGGCGGTGGCCGACAAGGACGCCTACTCCGAAAGGCTGAAGGTCGCCGAGGAACTGGAGCATAAGCGCATCGAACTGGAGCGCCTTCAGGTCGGCAGCCAGATCAACCGCTTGGCGGCGACGGACAGCCGGCTGGAGGTCAAGCGCGGCCTGAGCAACGCGACCAACCAGGTGGAGCAAGCGGCGCGTGACCTGCAAGCCATGCAGGCCGAACGCGACGGCTACAACCAGCAATGGCGCGGCCAGGTCAGCCAAGACCTGACGGACCAGGGCCGCAAACTGAGCGATGCGCGGGAGAACCTGAACAAGGCCGATCTGCGCCGCCAACTGGTGGAGTTGCGGGCAGAGCAGGACTCGGTCGTACTCAACATCGCCAAGGTGTCGCCTGGCTCGGTGCTGCAATCGGGCGAGCAGTTCCTGACCCTGGTGCCGGTCGATGCGCCGCTGGAGGTCGAGGCCAACGTGGCCGGCATGGATGCGGGCTTCGTGCATCCCGGGAACACGGTCACGGTGAAGTTCGACACTTTCCCGTTCACCCAATACGGCGCAGCTGAAGGCAAGGTCCGCGTGGTCAGCGCCGACAGCTTCACGAGCAATCCCGATGAGAAGCAGCGCGGCGTGCAGCAGGCGTCGCCCGGCGCCAACGGCGCGGCCTTCTTCCGCAGCCGCATCACGCTCGACGATATCAAGCTGCACGGGACGCCGCCCGGGTTCCGCGTGACCCCTGGCATGCCGATCACGGCCGACATCAAGGTAGGCGAACGCACGGTCGTCGGCTACCTGCTCAGCCGCGTTCTTCCCGTGGCCATGGACGGGATGCGCGAGCCGTGATGCTTGGCCTTGGAGTATCCTAGCCGTGGCGGGGCTATTTGATCGCGTCCGGTCAGTCGTTTCACCCGGTGCCCGGCTGCAGCTTGCCTACCGCCAGATGGATGGCGCCGAACGGCATCTCGGTTTTCCGGTGGTCGCCAAGGCTGCCCAGCGCGGCGATGTCGAGGCGCAGTATCGGGTCGGGCGCGCCTACCTGGATGGCAATGGCGTGCCGCCCAGCCGGTCGATGGCGGCGCACTGGCTCCAGCGTGCGGCGGAAAGCGGCAAGCTTGAGGCCCAGGCCGCGCTGGCTGCGCTGTATCTGACGGGCGCGGGCCATGGCGACTCGACGGTGGGTGGGTTGTTTGCCGAGGCATTGCCGGGCGAGCCGGATTTTGCGCAGGCGGTTCGTTGGGCGAAGCCGGCGGCCGAAGCCGGATCGGCGGATGCACAGGCCTTGCTAGGCTACGTTCTGTCCGCAGGGCCGGAAGCTTTGCGCGACCCGTCCGCGGCGGACGGGTGGTATCGTCGCTCGGCGCAGGGCGGCAGTGCCCAAGGGGCGCTCGGACACGGGTTGGCAGTGTTGCGCACGGCGACCACCGATGCAGAGCGCCAGGCCGGCGTTGCCGAAATCGCAAAGGCGGCTGACGCGAACCTGCCGTTGGGCCTTTATCTGCTCGGCGTATTGACCGAAGGCGGCACCGGCGTGGACCGCGACCCGGCGGCAGCCGCGCAGCTTTACCGCCGGGCCGCAGAGCGCGGCGTGCGCGCTGGCCAGTCGCGTTGGGGGCTGGCGTTGATGGAAGGTCGCGGCGTGGATCGCGATACCGTCACCGGCGAAAGCTGGCTGCGTCGGGCTGCCTTGGCGGGAGACCCTGAGGCTGCGGCCCTTGTCGGCGATCTCTATGCCAAGGGCGGTGACTTGCCCCCGAACTACGCCGAGGCGGCCATGTGGTTCCATCGCGCGGCCGAGCAGGGCCATGGTGGGGCGGCCCGGGCGCTTGGCATGCTGTACCTGACCGGGGCCGGCGTGTCCCGCGATCCCAATGAGGCTGCGCGCTGGCTTCGGTTGGCCGGGGAGAAAGGCGACAAGTCCTCGCAGGCCGATCTGGCGAACATCGCCATGACGGGTGGCGGGAACCAAGAGGACCGGGTGCGCACGCGCGAATGGTTCGAGGCGGCGGCGACCTCCGGCGACCTGGTGGCGGCGTTCAATTTCGGCGTCTGCCTGGCTGAGGGCGTAGGGATCGACCGTGATGACGCCAAGGCTGCGCAGTGGCTGCGCCGCGCTGCCGACGGCGTGGTGAACGCGCAGTATTGGTACGGACGCATGCTTGCGGAGGGTCGGGGCGTGGACGCCGACCTTCACGAAGGCCGGGTCTGGATGCAGCGCGCGGCCGATGCCGGCATGGTGGATGCTCAGGTCGCAGTGGCTGAGATGATGGTGAATGGGAAAGGCGGTCCGCGCGATCACGCCGCGGCGCACAAGCTGTTTCAGGCAGCCGCCGACAAGGGCCATGTCGGCGCGCAGTTCGCCATGGGTGCGATGCTGGGCGGGGGCCATGATATTCCCATCAACCGCGTCGCGGCCCAGGGATGGTATGCAAAGGCGGCGGAGAAGGGGCACCCTTATGCTCTTCTGATGCTTGGCCGCTATCTTGCCCGTGGAACGGCCGGGCAGACCGATTTGACCCAGGCGCGGATTCTGTTGGAGCATGCGCGCAAGGCCGGCATCGCCGAGGCGGAGAGGGACCTGGCGGCATTGCCTATCGTGCCAACCCCGGGCGAACCAGCACCGCAGCGGCAAGAACAGCCTGTCGCCGCCCACTGAACAACCATCAAGGACCTGATGCCAAGGAGACCCGGGCGGCCGTGAATGGTGCCTTGCTGTCAAATGTCCAGGCCCAGCCCGAGGTGCCCTGTCGTTAAATGACCGATCAGCACCGGCAGGACCCGGCCCGACACGCTTGGAGACGCAGCCGCGACGCGGCGGACGCTGGCAACGCGGCAGAAGCGTTGCGCTGGCTGGAACGCGCCCACCGCCTGCTGCCGCAGGACGGCACGGTGATGCTGGCCCTGGCAAGTGCATGGATGAAAGCGGGCAGCTTATCCGGGGCAGCCGACCTGTTTCAGGAGTTGGGCAGCCGATACGCATTGTCCGAGGCGTGGGCGGGGCTGGCCGCCTGCGCACGCTTGCTGGGTGACACCGAGCGTTCCGTTCGAGCGACCGCCGCAGCACTCCGAACCAGCGTGCCGACGTCGACGCTCCAGGCGCTGGGGGCAGCGGTGGCGCGCACGGCGGGATTGCCGGGATGGTGCGGGCTGGACGGCGACGGCCGGGTGCACGTGGGGACGGCCCGCAACGTCCGGCTCAGGCTGGATGGCGTGGCGGTGCGGCCCGCGTGGTCCGGCGGCCGGGGTCGGTTGCCCGCGGGATGGCGGACCGCCGCCGTGCTGGACGTGGAATGCGACGGCACGCCATGCTTGGGCAGCCCGCTCGGCGTCGCCACGATCACCGCGGTCGAGGGAATGGTGGAGGCCCGGGAGTGCGGCCTGCAAGGCTGGGCTTGGCATCCTGCCGATGCGGAGCGCGTTCCGGTGCTCATCGTCCAAGGCCAGGCCATCAGGGCGACGATGCCCGCGGCCGACGTGGTGCTTGACCGGCCGCTGGCGCGTCCCCGGTGCTTCATGCTGCAATCCGAGGCAGTGGCTCAGGACGGCGCAACATCAGTGCTTACCTTGGCCGGACGGCACCTGTATGGCAGCCCGCTCGACCCGGCCATGGAGGCGCGCACGGCCGCAGCCCTTGCCCGGGCTGTGCAGTCACCAACGGCGGCCCCGCGCCACGCCCCCATCCTCGCCGACGCCGCCGTGCCTCGTCCTGCCCGGCCCGCTGCGCGTCCACGTCCGGTTGACGTGGTCGTTCCCGCCTACCGCGGCCGGGCGCAAACCTTGGCATGCCTGGATTCGGTGCTGGCCACCCTTCCGCGCCGCACCCGCGTCTGGGTCATCGACGACGCCTCGCCCGAGCCTGATCTTGTGGCGGCGCTGGAGGCGCTTGCGCGGCAAAAGCGCATCCGTCTGATCCGGCAGCCGGAGAACCGCGGCTTCCCCGCTGCGGCCAATGCCGGGCTGCGGGCCTGCGCGCCCCGGGATGCCGTGCTGCTGAACAGCGACACCCTGGTGCCGCCGGGCTGGCTCGACCGGTTGCGTGCGGCCGCGTATTCCGCATCCGACATCGGCACCGTCACGCCGCTGTCCAACGACGCGACCATCCTGAGCTACCCCGACCGGGACGGCGGCAATCCGATCCCGGACCTCGCCGCAACCCTCGCCACGGACACCCTGGCGCAGCGGGCCAATGCCGGTACGGTGGCCGATATCCCGACCGGCGTGGGGTTCTGCCTGTATCTGCGGCGGGATTGCCTGGAAGACGCCGGGCTGTTCCGCGAGGACTGCTTCGCCCAGGGCTACGGCGAGGAAAACGACCTCTGCATGCGCGCCCGGCATCTCGGATGGCGCAGCGTCGCGGCGCCCGACGTGTTCGTGGCCCATGTCGGCGGGCAGTCGTTCGGCGCGGCGCGACAGCATCTGATACGGCGCAACCTCGTCGTGCTGAACCGGCTGCACCCCGGCTATGATGCGCTGATCCAGATCCATCTCGCCGCCGACCCGCTGGCGATGGCCCGACGTCGCATCGACATCCTGCGCTGGGCGGCCGGGCGGTCCCGTGCGGGTGCCGCCATCCTGGTGACGCACGGCGGCGGCGGCGGCGTGGACCGGGTGGTGGCAGAGCGCGGCACGGCGCTCGCCACGGACGGGCTGCGTGCCATCGTGCTGCGCCCGGCATCGCGGCAAGACACCTGTCGCGTCGAGGCTGAGGACGGCCATTACCCCAACCTGATCTACGCCGTCCCGGGCGAGCTGCCGCAGCTTGCGCGATTGCTGCGCCCCGACCGGCCGCGTCACCTGGAGCTGCACCACTTGCTGGGCCATAGCCACGCGGTGCTCGGGCTGCGGCGCCTGCTTCGCGTGCCGGTCGATCTGGTTGTGCACGACTACTCTTGGTTCTGTCCGCGCATCGCGCTGGTCAGCACCGGCCGGCACTACTGCGGGGAACCCGACGTTGCCGGCTGCGAGGCGTGCATCGCCGATCTCGGCAGCAAGCTGCAAAACGACATCACGGTTCCGGCGCTTCTGGCGCGCTCGGCCGCCGACCTGGCGTCGGCCCGCCAGGTTATCGCCCCCTCCGCGGATGCGGCCGCACGCATCGAACGGCACTTCCCCGGCATCGCGCCCATTGTGCGGAATTGGGAGGACGACGCCGTCCCGCCGCCCGCGCCCATGCCGTCCGGCGCCGTCCGCCGGGTCTGCATCGTCGGGGCGATCGGGTTGGAAAAAGGCTACGAAGTTCTGCTGGCCTGCGCGCGGGACGCCCGGGCGCGGTCCCTGCCGATTGAGTTCGTCGTCGTGGGCTACACCAAGGACGATCCGCGGCTGATGGATGCCGGCCCGGTGTTCATCACCGGCGAGTATGCCGAGACTGACGCGGTCGCCTTGATCCAGGCACAAGCGGCGCACCTCGCCTTTCTACCCTCGGTGTGGCCGGAAACCTGGTGCTTCGCGCTCGGCCGCGCCTGGGAGGCCGGGTTGGCGGTGGCGGCCTTCGATCTGGGCGCGCCGGCCGAGCGGATCCGCCGCAACGGCCGCGGCTGGCTGCTGCCGCTCGGCTTGCCGGCGCGGTCGGTGAACGATGCGCTGCTGGGATTGCAGCCGCCGGCCCTGCACACGCCTCGACCCGATTCCGCACAACCATGGCTTGCACCTCCGTTTGCGCCGTCGCTATCTTTGTGACCCCTGCGACTCCGCACCGCGCCGAACGGCGACGAGCATGAGAGAGACCGATGTCCAGCACTGCTGCATCCAAGACGATCACCGAACTCAAGGTGTCCGCGCATCTGATGACTTTGGACGCCGGACTGTTCTGCGTTTTCAACAGCCCCGGCGCGCCGCCGCCTGATGCGGTGACGGGCCTGCCCGGCGTGCGCCTTTCAGCGGCCCCGGCCCCGGCCGGGTCGGGCGGAACCGTCGATATCAGCGGCTTCAACGCCGGCGGCTGGTTGGGTGGCGGCAACGGGGCGGCTTTGGTCCGGGTGACGGGCGGCGCCGCCCCGGTGCTCGTGACGATCTACCAAGACCCGTCCGGCCAGCAGGACGCCCCGAAGCTTCAGGTCATCCGGCTGACCGAAGCGGGCGCAGATAGCCCGGCAGCGGCATCGGCGCAGCCTCCCGAGCCTGCGCCCGACCGCACGGAGCCGCCCGTGCAAGGCAAGGACATCGAGGTGGCCGCCCACATCTACGGGCGCGGCGACGTCGGCGGGCGGCTCGGACGCTGGATGGGCGAGCGCGGCAGCAAACGCTGGATCGAAGGCTTCGGCCTGATGCCGGGCGGCGGCGTGGCCGCGTCCGACCTCGAATACCAGGCGGTGCTGGGCCGCAACTGGCAGTCTCCCTGGTCCGAGGGCGGGCAATTCTGCGGCAGCCGCGGCATGTCGCTGCCCATCCTTGGCCTGCGCATCCGGTTGCGGGGCGCTGCGGCCAAAACGCATAAGCTGTCGGTCTCGGCCTCGTTCGTGGATGGGACGGAGATCGGCCCCGTGTCGGACGGAGAGGCTTGCGAGGCGCCCAGCCTTTCGCCCTTGGAGGCTTTCCAAGTCACGTTGCAGCCATTGCAGCCGGTTCAGGAAAACCTGGACCCAGACAGCCCGGAGCCGTCCGCAACTACACTCAAGCGTGGCCGGGCCGGAGCCGGGGCATCCGTCGCGCTCGCGAAAAGCGTGCGACGGGAGGCGACGAAGGCGCCGGTGGAGCCTGCGGCCAAGAAGGGGGCCATGAAGCCTGGCCGGAAAGCGGCGCCGTCCGCTCCAGCCACGCCGCTGAAAGCCGCCGCCAAGCGAACGCCGGCCACGACCCACCGCCGCTGACCCTCGCGTCCCGTCTTGCGTCTCCTGTTCGTTCACCAGAACTTTCCTGGCCAGTTCCTGCACGTCCTGCGGCATCTGGCAGCGGCGGGCCGGCATGACCTGATTTTCATCACCCAGGAAAACGCCAACTTCATCCCTGGCGTCCGCAAGGCAACCTATCGCGGGCCTGGCGAACTCAACCCCTTGATCCATCGTGACGCACAGGAATTCGACCATGCGGTGGCCCGGGCGCAGAGCGTCGCCCAGGTCGCCGCAAACCTGAAGACCCTGGGCTTTCGGCCTGACGTCATCGTCGGCCATCACGGCTGGGGGGAAATGCTGAGTCTTGGGGACGTATGGCCCGATGTGCCACTTATTGGCTATTATGAATTCTATTACAATGTCAAAGGTTTCGATGTAAACTTTGACCCTGAGTTTCAAACGTCATCCGAGGCCTTGTCACGAGTTCGCGCCAAAAATGCTGTGAACCTGCTGGCGCTCGGCAACCCTGGCCGCGGCATAACCCCCACGCATTTCCAACGATCCACCTATCCCGCTTGGGCGCACGGCCGGATTGATGTCCTGCCGGAAGGCGTCAACCTCGATGTCTGCTTCCCAGTCCCTGGCGCGGCGCAAGTCGCTTTTCAGCACGGCAAGCTCGTCGTTCAGCCCGGCGGCAAGCTTGTCACCTACGTCGCCCGCGACCTCGAGCCTTATCGAGGTTTCCACATCATGATGCGCGCCTTGCCCTCGCTGCTGCGCGCAAGGCCGGACGTGCAGGTCGCGCTGGTCGGCAGCGACGGCGTCAGCTACGGCGCGCGGTTGCCGGACAGCACCTGGCGGGAGCACATGCTGCGGGAGGTCGGCCCGTCGCTTGATCTGGACCGCGTGCATTTCTGCGGCCGGATGGACTATGCCGACTACGTCCGCCTGCTGCAGCGGTCGGATGCCCACGTTTATCTGACCTATCCCTTCGTGGCGTCATGGTCCCTGCGCGAGGCGCTTGCCATCGGCTGCGCCCTTGTCGCCAGCGACACCGCGCCGGTGAAGGAGTTCGTGAGCCACGGCCAAACCGGCCTGCTCACGCCCTTCCTCAATGCAGCCGGCCTGTCGTTGCGCATCCAGGAGACGCTTGAGGACACCGCGCTGGCCGCCCGCCTGCGGCGCGGTGCTCGGACCTGGGCAGAGCAGCACTTGCGGATGCAAGACCATCTGCTCGGCTATGCGCGGTTGTTCGAGGCGCTGGTCGGCGGGTAGAGGCAGCCATGCAGGTTTGTGCTTTCGGGCACGCTCGGGCATCTTTGGCGCATTTGGGGAATGCAGCATGATCGAGAACGTCAGCCCAACACAGGTCTGGGACGCGCTCCGCACCGATCCGGACGCCCAGGTCGTCGATGTCCGCACGGATGTCGAGTGGGCCTATGTCGGCCTGCCAGACCTCGCGGCGGCCGACAAGCAGCCGGTGTTGATTTCCTGGCAGCTTTCTCCGTCGATGCAGGTCAACACGGGCTTCGTCGCTCAGATGAAGCAGGCCGGGCTGACGCCGTCTCACAAGATTTATTTCCTGTGCCGGAGCGGCGTCCGCAGCCTTGCCGCGGCGCAGGCGGCGCAGGCGGCCGGCTTCCCCCACGCCTACAACATCGCGGACGGCCTTGAGGGGCCGCCGGACGAGGACGGCCACCGCGGCACCGTCGCCGGGTGGAAAGCCGACGCGCTGCCCTGGCGGCAACGGTAGCGGCTACTCGTCATACAGCACGCGCACCACGACGAACCAGTCATAGCGCGGGTCGGCCACCCGCCCGTCCGGGTCGGACAGCATGCCGATGGCGGTGCTTGGCACATGCTTCATCGTGACGCCGCCGCCGATGTTGCCGCCCACCGTCGTGAGCTGGCCAGGCACCGCGACCGTCACGATGTCGCAGTGCCCGAAGAACCGCGCCCCCGACAGATCTTCAAACCGCATGTGCCGCGTGCTGGCCCGGCTCACGCAAATCAGGTCGCCGGGCTGGGGGGCATAAGCCTCGGGCCGCTCCGCGCGCAACACGCCGGTGCCCTGCACGGCCGCGTTGATGTAGTCGGCATGCAGCGGCGAATAGGGGAACCGCTGCCCGGCCCCGGCAGAGCGCATGACATAGGAGACGAACGCCGCCGACCACGCGGGAGCGTCGCCCTGGTAGAGTTGGCCGAACTCATCATACTTGCTCGTCCACCCGCTCTCCCGCGACCCGGCATCTTGGCCAAGCCACCAGTACTCGCCAACGCGCTGCCACAGACCCGGCTGCTTGTCCGGACGCAGGCTGCGAGGCAGGGGGTGGCTGTCCGGCGGGTCGTCGTCTACCAGCGCACCGAAGCCGCGCCATTCCCGCAACGCGATGCCAATCGCATTCGCGCGGGAAAACGGCTCAAACGGACGCCTGGCGAAATCGGCGACGTGTTGGTCGAGCGGAACCGCAGGCTGCGCGGCGCTCGCCGCCGGCGGCACGGGGCGGGTTGCACAAGCGGTCAGCACAATCAGAAGCAGCAGGCTGCGCAGAACCATGCGCAATCTGATGACAGATCACCGCAATTATTTCAACTATTAGGCTATTTGCCCTGGCGGCGCGGGGCACAAGCTGTCACGCGCGGTCCCGGAACATTGCCTGCAGCCCTTCTGCCGTCGCCTCGCACCGGCCGCGCTCGGTGATCAGCCCGGTCAGCAGGCGGGCGGGGGTCACGTCGAACGCCGGATTTGCAGCCGGGCTGCTGGTGGGCGTGACCCGGATCGTGGCGAGGTGGCCGTCGGTCCCGCGCCCGGTCATCGTCGTGACCTCCGTGGCGTCTCGCTCCTCGATGGGGATTTCGCGCACGCCGTCCGAGACCGTCCAGTCGATGGTGCTCGACGGCGCGGCGACCCAGAACGGCACCTTGTTGTCATGGGCTGCGAGCGCCTTCAGGTAGGTGCCGATCTTGTTGGCGGCGTCCCCCGTCCGCGTAACCCGGTCGGCGCCCACGATGGCCAGGTCCACCCGCCCATGCTGCATGAGATGGCCGCCGGCGTTGTCCGAGATCACCGTATGAGGCACGCCGTGCTTGCCGAGTTCCCAGGCGGTCAGCGCCGCACCCTGGTTGCGCGGCCGGGTCTCGTCCACCCAGACGTGCACCGGCAGGCCGGCATCGTGCGCCATGTAGATGGGCGCCAGCGCCGTGCCCCAATCCACCGTCGCGAGCCAGCCCGCATTGCAGTGCGTCAGGATGTTGACCGGCTGGCCCGCCTTCGCGCCTGCCGCCCGCTCAATCAGCGGCAGGCCGTGCCGCCCGATGGCGGCGTTCCGCTCCACGTCCTCCTCGGCCATGGCGGCGGCTTCGGCATAGGCGGCGGCGACGCGCTGTCCGGCAGCCGTGTTGCGAAGCCGGGTCAGCATGCGGTCGAGCGCCCAGCGCAGGTTGATCGCCGTGGGCCGCGTGCCGGCGAGTTGCGCCGCCGCCCGCTCCATCGCCTCGGTGCTCGGGTCCTCCCGCAAAGCGAGCGCCAAGCCATACGCCGCGACCACCCCGATCAGCGGCGCCCCGCGGATCTGCATGCTGGTGATGGCATGTGCGGCCTGCCGCAGCGTCGTGAGGCGCAGGAACTCCAGGAACCAGGGCAGCTTCGTCTGGTCGATGACGCGGACGGACCATCGGTCGCCCTCGTCCACCCAAACGGCGCGATAGGGAGTGCCGTCGATCTTCATGTACGTTCCTAGATGCGCTGGTGGAGGACGCAGACCAGGGTGAACAGACGCCGCGCTGTCTCGTGGTCGATGCTGGCCTTGTTTTCCAGCCGCTCCCGCAACAGGGCTGCCCCTTCGTTGTGCAGGCCGCGGCGGCCCATGTCGATGGCCTGGATGCGCTGCTCCCGGCCTTCCTCGACCGCCAGCATGTGGCTGTCCACCAAGAGCTGATAATCCTTGATCAGCCCGCGGAACGGGCCGAGCGCCAGCACCAGCATCTGCAGCGGCGCATCGGCGGCGTCCCGCACATCGAACACGAGCCGCCCTTCCTGCACCGAAAGATGCAGCACATAGGGACCCGGTGTCGCCGCCCGCTCGGACGTGCCGCACAGCGCAAACTGATTCTCGAACTCCAGGTCGGCGACCGCCTGCGCCCGGTCGGCGTCCAGCAACGGGTTGAGCCGGGTCAGCGCCTCCCCTGCCAGGATGACACGATCAAGGCCCTTGGGGTGAGGCGGGGCTGGGTCCTCCGTCACTCGTCGTCCGACTTGGCCATGCCCAGCTTCAGCATCAGCCCGAGCGTCGCCCCCTTCACCGGCCGCAGCAATGCGAGCGTCAGGACGAGGCTGGCGGGCAACCAGATCGCGGCGTGCACCCAGAGGTCCGGCCTGTAGGCGCTGTCCACCCAGAGCATAAGCCCCACGATGATGTGACCTACGATGAAGATCGTGAAATATGGCGGCGCGTCGTCGGCCCGGAACTGGCCGAGCGGCGCCCCGCATGCCACGCAGGCCGGCACCACGCTCAAATAGCCGTTGAAGCAACGGGTCTGTCCGCATGCCGGGCATCGCCCTATCACCCCGCGCCCCATGGCGGTGAGCAACGGCGGCACGGGCCAAGGCGGCGCGGAGGGGGTGCGATCCGGCTGCCAGCGGACGGGAGGTGTTTGGTCGGGCACGGTCGGCCTCTTGTGCCTGAGTGAAGCCTGCAAGCTTGATCCTGTCGCACGCATGGTCAAGGGTGAGATTATGCCTGGCAGGCCTGGGATCAACCCAAGCTCCGCGCCGGGCTGGACTGCGCCCATTTTGGAAAGATGCCTTTGGACTGCGTGCGGGGGGCCGGGCCTTGTCCCGGTCGTGTGTTGCCGACCGGACTTGGCGACACTATGACCGCACCCCACCAGCGCCCGAACACGTCAAGCCATCCAGGAAACCGCCCCATGCAGACGCACGATGTCCGCGTCCACCCCTCCAAGTCGAAGCTGTCGCGGGAGGATCAACTGGCGTGGAAGATTGCCGCGGTCGCCGCCGACCCGGTCGCCGTGCCGGATGGGACCGCGGAGATGATCGTGAACCGGGTCATCGACAACGCCGCCGTCGCCATCGCCAGCGTCAACCGCCATTCCTGCATCAGCGCCCGCGACATGGCGCTGGGCCACAGGAGAGACGGCGGCGCCGCGGTGTTCGGCATGGCGGACGCGGTGCGCGTCAGCCCCGAATGGGCGGCCTGGGCCAACGGCACCGCGGTCCGCGAGCTTGACATGCACGACACCTTCCTGGCGGCCGACTACAGCCACCCCGGCGACAACATCCCGCCGATCCTGGCCGTGGCGCAGACATGCGGCAAATCCGGCGCCGACCTGCTGCGCGGGCTGGCGACAGGCTACGAAATCCAGATCGACCTGGTGCGCGCCATCTGCCTGCACGAGCATAAGATCGACCACATCGCGCATCTGTGCCCCGCCCAGGCCGCCGGCATCGGCACGCTCTTGGGACTGGACACAGCGACCATCTATCAGGCCGTGCAGCAGGCCGTGCACGTGAGCTTCACCACCCGGCAGAGCCGCAAGGGCGAGATCAGCTCGTGGAAGGCGTATGCGCCCGCCCATGCCGGGAAGCTCGCGATCGAGGCGGTGGACCGGGTGATGCGCGGGGAAGGCGCGCCGTCGCCGATCTACGAGGGCGAGGACAGCGTGATCGCTTGGATGCTGAACGGCCCGGAGGCGCATTACCAGGTTCCGTTGCCCGATCCGGGCGAGGCCAAGCGCGCGATCCTGGACAGCTACACCAAGCAGCACTCGGCGGAGTACCAAAGCCAGGCGCTGATCGACCTCGCCTTCCGCATGGGCAGGCGGGTCCCGGACTGGGACGCGGTCAGGGAGGTGGTGATCGAGACCAGCCACCACACGCACTACGTTATCGGCACCGGAGCGAACGACCCGCAGAAGATGGACCCGTTTGCCTCCCGGGAGACGCTTGACCACTCGATCATGTACATCGTCGCCGTGGCGTTGCAGGACGGCGCCTGGCACCACGTCCGCTCCTACGCGCCGGAGCGGGCGCAGCGCCCGGACACCGTGGCGCTGTGGCACAAGGTCCGCACCATCGAGGACCCGAAATGGACCGAGCGCTACCATGCGCGCCGCCACGAGGACCTCGCGTTCGGCGGCCGCATCGAGCTGCGGATGCAGGACGGCAGCGTGATCGCCGACGAGATGGCGGTCGCCAATGCGCACCCGAACGGCGCATCGCCGTGGACGCGCCCGGACTACGTGAGCAAGTTCCGCGTCATGACCGATGGGCTGATCACGCCCATCGAGGCCGACCGCTTCCTGCAGGCCTGCGAAGAGCTGCCGGGCCTGCCCGCCGGCGCGCTGCACCGCCTCAACGTTTCAATGCCCCAAGGCACGGTCCAGGCCGGCAAGCCCGGGATTTTCTGAGAAGGCGAGAGACATGTCCGAAGGCCAGACCGCACCGAAGCCGAAGAAGTCCGTCGCCCTCTCAGGCGTCGTCGCAGGCAACACCGCGCTGTGCACCGTGGGCCGCACCGGCAACGACCTGCACTATCGCGGCTACGACATCCTCGACATGGCGGAAACCAGCGAGTTCGAGGAGATCGCCTACCTGCTGGTCTATGGTTGGTTGCCCAACGCGGCGGAGCTTCGCGCCTACAAGACAAAGCTCAAGGCGCTGCGCGGCATCCCCGCCAGCGTGCGCCTGGTGCTGGAGGCGCTGCCGGCCGCCACGCACCCGATGGACGTGATGCGCACGGCGGTGAGCGCCCTCGGCTGCGCCCTGCCGGAGAAGGACGACCACAACCAGCCCGGCGCCCGCGACGTTGCCGACCGCCTCATGGCGGGCCTCGGCTCCATGCTGCTGTATTGGCATCACTGGACGCAGAACGGCCGCCGCATTGAGGTCGAGACCGATGACGACAGCATCGGCGCGCACTTCCTGCACTTGCTGCACGGCAGAGCCTGCAGTCCCGAATGGGAGCGGGCGATGCACACCTCGCTGATCCTGTATGCGGAGCACGAGTTCAACGCGAGCACCTTCACCGCCCGCGTGGTTGCCGGAACCGGGTCGGATATGCATTCCGCGATCACCGCCGGCATCGGCGCGCTGCGCGGCCCAAAACATGGTGGCGCCAACGAGGCCGCCCTGGAAATCCAGCAACGCTACGCCTCAGCGGACGCCGCGGAGGCCGACATCCGGGCGCGGATTGGAGCCAAGGAAGTGGTGATCGGCTTCGGCCACCCGGTTTATACGGTCGCCGATCCCCGCAACGACGTCATCAAGGGGGTGGCCCGGCGGCTGAGCCAGGCAACCGGCAGCATGACGCGCTTCGAGGTCGCCGAACGGATCGAGGCGGTGATGAAGGACGCCAAGCGCATGTTCGCGAACCTCGATTGGTTCAGCGCCGTGTCCTATTACCAGATGGGGGTGCCGACTGCGATGTTCACGCCGTTGTTCGTCATCTCGCGCACCAGCGGCTGGGCGGCGCACGTCATCGAGCAACGGGCAGACAACAAGATTATCCGGCCGGCGGCGAACTATGTGGGTCCGGAAAACCTGATGTTTGTGCCAATTTCTCAACGATAAACAGAGTCACGTTGATGCTTGACATCAACAAGTGCTGATTGGGCATCGTCGCCACGGAGGAGGGTGGCGGCGCAGCCACGAAAAGCAAAGACCGGGGACAATGGGCCGAGTGGGAGGCCGCACCGCAGAGGCAAGGCAGCGGCTACGAACCCAGCAATTTATGTCGAAATTTGTAGGGAATGCTGGTTTTCATTGACATGAACCCCATCGCCGCGTGACGTAAATCCGGTCGGTACGTAAACGATTCGCTCGGCATCGCGCCGCGGCTCGCCGTGCCCCGCGACGTGCGTCATGCAACCCCGTCAAGGAAGGCATCCCTGATGAACGACGACAAGACGACGAAGCGCCCGCGGGCGCAGGCCATGGCAGTCCGTGCCCCAGCCAAAACCACTGCCCCAACCAAAGCAGCCAAGCCGGCTGCAGCGGCGAAAACAACGGCAGCCGCGGCGAAACCGGCTGCAAAGAAGGCTGTCGCGCCCAAGGCCGCCGCGCCGGAAACCAAGACCGCCGCGGCCAAGACCATGAAAACCGCGAAAAGCCCGGCGGCCCGGAGCGCCGCTGCCAAGACCCTCAGCGCCACCAGCCCTGCGGCCAAGAAGAAGCCAAAGTCGGCCAACGCCGCAACCTGAAGCCTGCACGGCTCAAGGCGCCGCGCCTTGCGGTCGGGCGCCATGCCGGGGTCAGCCCCAGCGTGGCGCCCGACCGTCATCGCATGGATGGCCGCTGCGCCGAGGTATGATCGTGCTGGCCGGAGATGCTTTATTCTTCGGAATACCGTTGCTCAGCCCAAGGGTCGCCACGGTTATGGTAGCCGCGCTCTTCCCAAAAGCCCGGCCGGTCATCGATCCGGAACTCGATGCGCTGCAGCCATTTGGCGCTTTTCCAGAAATACAGGTGCGGCACGACCAGCCGCAGCGGCCCACCATGAACCTGTGCCAACGGCGCGCCTTGCCAACGATGGGCGAGCAACGCACCCTTCGCCGCGAAATCGGCGAGCGACAGGTTCGTGGTGTAGCCGTCGTAGCTTTGCAGCACGACGTATCGCGCGCCCGCCCGCGGACCCACCGCCTCAAGCAAGTCGCGGGTCAACACGCCGTCCCAGGGATTGTCATAGCGGGACCAAGTGGTGACGCAATGAATGTCGGACACTGTGCGCGCTTGCGGCAAGGCCCGAAAACCGGCCCAGTCCCAGACGACTGGACGCTCAACCGCGCCAAACACGTCCAGGCGCCAACGCAAGGTTGGGATCTCTGGGTGCATGCCCAAATCCAGTACCGGCCAATTCGTCACCACATGCTGACCCGGCGGCAGCCGCTCCGCCTCCGGCCGCGCCGTCCGGTCGGTCAGGAACCGGCCCTCCTGCGCCCATTGCTGCTTGGAGGCCGTAAGCTTGGTCGGCGAAGCGGCGCCGGGTTCGTCGGTCACGCGGCGACGCGGTCGAGCGACAGCGCGGCGTGGGCCTCGGCCAGGATTTGATAGGACCGCTTGCGCGCGGCGTGGTTCCAAATGGCGGAGGCGACCATCAGCTCGTCGGCGCCGGTCTGTTCCAGGAATCGCGCCAACCCGCGCCGCACCGTCTCCGGCCCGCCCACGACCGAGCAGCGCAGCATGGCGCCGGCCTGCGCCTTCTCCTCAGGCGACCAGTAGGTCTCGATGTCGTCGATGGGCGGCAACAGCTTGCCGCGGGTGCCGCGGACCATGTTGACGAAGCTCTGCTGCGCCGAGGTGAACAGCCGCCGCGCCTCCGCATCCGTGTCGGCAGCGATGACGTTCACGCCGGCCATGGCGTGCGGGCGCTCGATCTGGCCAGGCTCGAAGCGGGCGCGATAGATTGCTAATGCCTGATGCAGCGCGTCAGGTGCGAAATGCGAGGCGAACGCGTAGGGTAGGCCGAGCATCGCGGCGAGCTGCGCGCCGTAGGTGCTCGACCCCAGGATCCAGAGCGGCACGTGGGTGTCGGCGCCGGGCACCGCCTGCACGGCCTGGCCGGGCTGCACGGGTCCCAGCAACGCCTGCAGTTCCAGCACGTCCTGGGGAAACTCATCGGCGCCGGCCGGGCGCCGCAGCGCGCGCAGCGTGCGCTGGTCTGTGCCCGGCGCCCGGCCGAGGCCGAGGTCGATCCGGCCGGGATACAGCGCCTCCAGCGTGCCGAACTGCTCGGCGATCACCATGGGCGAATGGTTGGGCAGCATGATCCCGCCGGACCCGACGCGGATCGTGCTGGTGCCTCCCGCGACGAAGCCGATGACCACCGCCGTCGCCGCGCTGGCGATGCCGACCATGTTGTGGTGCTCGGCCAGCCAATAGCGCCGATACCCCAGCCGCTCGGCGTGCTGCGCCAGGTCGCGGGCGTTGCGCAACGCATCGCCGGGCGTCGATCCCTGCGGCACAGGGGCGAGATCCAGGACCGAAAGTGCAGGCATGGGATGGCTCCTCACGGGCGTTCCCGGCATAAGTCAGCATTCCGGACGACCGGCGCAAGCCTGGGTGGCACGCCGAAGCTCAAGAGCCGCGCATGCTTGCCTTGCACGCGATCTCATCGGCCCCACATGATCGTCTCATTAATGCGATGACACTGGAGACGGCGCGTTGGAGCTTGCCCCCCGTCCTGACGCCGCGACGGCGACGCCTGACCTTGCGCAGCGCCGTCGCACGGTTGCATGGCGGGAGGGCGCGTTGGCCGCCGCCGACCGGATGGTGCCAGAGGAAACGGCCATCGCCTTCTCCTACAACCGCATCGCGCATGCCGTGATGATGGCGACGCCGGGCGACCTGCGGGATTTTGCCGTCGGGTTCAGCATCACCGAGGGCATCGTCGCGGGCGTCTTCGAGATCGAGGAACTTGACATCGTCCCCGCGACGCATGGGATCGAGTTGCGCATGTGGATCTCGCCATCCGCGATGCAGGCGGTCGAGGCCCGGCGCCGGCAGATGGCGGGACCCACGGGATGCGGGATGTGCGGGCTTGAAAGCCTGGGCCAGGCGATGCGCGGCGCGCCGTCCGTGCCGCCCGGCATGCGGTTCTCGCCCGCGCAGGTGCAATCGGCCGTGGCGTCGCTGTTTCCTGCGCAGGCCCTCAACCGTATGACCCGGGCAGTCCACGCCGCCGGGTTCGTGCAGCCCGGCCACGCGCCGCTGGTGCGAGAGGACGTGGGGCGGCACAACGCGCTGGACAAGCTCGGCGGCGCGATGGCCCATGCCGGCGTGGACCCCGCGGCCGGCATGCTGGTGATGACCAGCCGCGTCTCGGTGGAGTTGGTGCAGAAGGCCGCCCGCATCGGCTTTTCCGTGCTCGTTGCCGTGTCGGCGCCGACGGCGCTGGCCCTTCGCGTGGCGGACGATGCCGGCATCACGGTCGCCGGCATCGCGCGGGATGACGGGTTCGAGGTGTTCACCCATCCCGACCGCATCGCGACGGCGCCGGGCCACCACACCGGCTAACGATGCCTTGAACACAACGAGCGGCGGCGGACAACGGATCGCCGACCGAGGGGGAACGTCAATCATGGATGGAACAGCCTTGTTGGATGCCGGCGGCCCGAAGGGCGGCCTGCTCAGCCGCGGCCGGACCGTGGCGCGGCCCGGGTTCAATCGATGGATGGTGCCGCCGGCGGCGCTGGCGATCCATCTGTGCATCGGCATGGCGTACGGGTTCTCGGTGTTCTGGCTGCCGCTTTCGCGGGCGCTGGGCGTCACGGCCCCCATTGCCTGCCCAGCGGACACGTCGCTGCTCCAGGCGCTGGTCACGACCAGCTGCGACTGGCGCGTGTCCGACGTCAGCGTGATGTACACGCTGTTCTTTGTGTTCCTCGGCTCCTCCGCGGCGATCTGGGGCGGCTGGCTGGAGCGGGCGGGTCCGCGCAAGGCGGGGTTCGTGGCGACGCTGTGCTGGTGCGGCGGCTTGGTGATCTCGGCGCTCGGCGTTTATGTCCATCAGCTCTGGATGCTGTGGCTGGGGTCCGGCGTGATCGGCGGCATCGGCCTGGGGCTTGGCTACATCTCGCCGGTCTCGACCTTGATCAAGTGGTTCCCGGACCGGCGCGGCATGGCGACCGGAATGGCCATCATGGGCTTCGGCGGCGGGGCGCTGATCGGCGCGCCGTTGGCCGACCTGCTGATGAACCGCTTCCGCGGACCCGGCACGGTCGGCGTCTGGCAGTGCTTCCTGGTGCTGGCGGCTCTTTATGCCGTGTTCATGCTCGCCGGCACCTTCGGCTACCGGGTGCCGCCGGCCAACTGGGCGCCCGAGGGCTGGACCGCGCCGGCCGCCCGGCGCGGCATGGTCACGCACCGCAACGTCCATCTGCGCGACGCGCACAGGACGCCGCAGTTCTGGCTGATCTGGACGGCGCTGTGCCTGAACGTCTCGGCGGGCATCGGGGTGCTGGGCCTTGCTTCGCCCATGCTGCAGGAGATCTTCGCGGGTTCCCTTATCGGCCGCCCGGAGGTGGCGTTCGGTGCCTTGGATGGAGGCCAGAAGGTTGCCGTGGCGACGATCGCTGCGGGCTTCGTGGGCCTGCTGTCGCTGTTCAACATCGGTGGCCGGTTCTTCTGGGCTTCGTTCTCCGACAAGATCGGGCGGAAGCTGACCTACGCGACCTTCTTCGTGCTCGGCATCGCGCTGTATGCGCTGGCGCCCTGGGCAGCGCATGGCGGACAGCAGGCGCTGTTCGTGGCGATGATGTGCGTGGCGCTGTCGATGTACGGCGGCGGGTTCGCGACGGTGCCGGCGTACCTCGCGGACATGTTCGGCACGCAGTTTGTCGGCGCGATCCACGGGCGGCTGCTGACGGCGTGGTCCACGGCCGGCGTGATCGGCCCCCTGGTGATCAACCAAATCCGCGAGTCGCAGATCGCCGCCGGCGTGCCGCGTGCGCAGGTGTACGACCGCACCCTGCTCGTCCTCGCCGGCTTCCTGGCGGTGGGCTTTGTGGCGAACCTGTTGATTCGTCCGGTTGCGGAGCGTTGGTATATCAAAGACGGCGCCGTCCCGGAGCAGGCTACGGCGATCGCAGGCGGATCGTACGGCATCGGGCGCGGCGGAATCACGGTCCCGTCGCTGATCGCCTGGGCCTGCGTGGTCCTGCCACTGGCCTGGGGGGTGTACATCACGTTGAGCAAGGCGCTGGTCTTGTTCGGGTAGTGGGAGCGCAGCATGGCGGCCATCGGGTTCATCGGGCTGGGCAACATGGGCGGCCCGATGGCGGCCAACCTGGTGCGTGCCGGGCATGTCGTCCGCGGCTTCGACCTGGCTGACACGGCCCTCGTGGCGCTGGCCGCGGCCGGCGGCAGCAAGGCGGCCTCGGTGGCCGAGGCGGCGGCCGGGGCCGACATCGTCATCACCATGCTGCCGGCCGGTCGGCACGTGCGGGAGGTCCTGACCGCGCCAGATGGCGTGCTGGCGCGGGCAATGCCGGGCGCGTTGCTGATCGACTGCTCGACGATCGACGTTGCGACGGCGCGGGACATGGCGGATCAGGCAAGATCCCGCGGCTTCGCCATGCTGGATGCCCCGGTGTCTGGCGGCGTGTCCGGCGCCGCGGTGGGCACGCTCACCTTCATGGTCGGCGGCGAGCCGGCGGCGTTCCAACGGGCGCAGCCGGTGCTCTCGGCGATGGGCAAAACGGTTGTGCTGGCCGGCGGCGCCGGGTCCGGGCAGGCGGCGAAGGTCTGCAACAACCTGATCCTCGGCATTTCCATGCTGGCCGTGTCGGAAGCGTTCGCCCTGGCCGACAAGCTCGGCCTGTCTGCCCGGGCGCTGTTCGACATCAGCAAGGCGTCATCCGGGCAGTGCTGGGCGCTCACCTCCTACTGCCCGGTGCCCGGCCCGGTGCCGGCCTCGCCGGCCAACCGGGACTACCAGGCCGGCTTTGCAGCGGCGTTGATGCTGAAGGATCTGACGCTCGCGACGGATGCGGTCGCCGCGACCGGCGCCGCAAGCGTCTTGGGCGAGCACGCGCGGGCGGCTTACGCGCGGCTGGCGGAGCTTGGGATGGGCGACAAGGACTTCTCCGTCGCGGCGCGTGCGTTGCTTGAAGGGCAGTTGGGCCGCTAAAAGGTCGGGATGACCGATTCCGCCGCGCCGCCGGCCCCAACGCTGCTGCACGAGGCGCCCCGGTGACGGTGCTCGACAGCGGCGTGGACCCGCGGTCGCCCGCGTTTGCGGTGAACCGCGACCGCATGGCGGCCTTGGTCCAGGAGCTGCGCCAGACCGTGGACCAAATTCGGCTGGGCGGTGGCGAGGCGTCGCGCCGGCGCCATACCGGGCGTGGCAAGCTGCTGCCGCGCGACCGCGTGCGCATGCTGATCGACCCCGGCAGCCCGTTCCTTGAACTGTCGCAACTGGCGGCGCACGGCCTGTATGGCGGCGACATCCCGGCCGCCGGCATCATCACCGGCGTGGGCCGCATCGCCGGGCGCGAGTGCGTCGTGGTGGCGAACGACGCCACGGTGAAGGGCGGCACCTACTTCCCGATGACTGTGAAAAAGCATCTGCGGGCGCAGGAGATCGCGCAGCAGAACCGGCTGCCTTGCATTTACCTGGTGGACAGCGGCGGCGCCAACCTGCCGAACCAGGACGAGGTGTTCCCCGACCGCGACCACTTCGGCCGCATCTTCTACAACCAGGCGCAGATGTCGGCCGCTGGCATCCCGCAGATCGCGGTGGTGATGGGAAGCTGCACCGCGGGCGGCGCCTATGTTCCCGCCATGTCGGACGAGAGCATCATTGTCCGCAACCAAGGCACCATCTTCCTGGCCGGCCCGCCGCTGGTGCGCGCCGCCACCGGGGAAGTGGTGACGGCGGAGGATCTGGGCGGCGGCGAGCTGCACAGCCGGGTCAGCGGCGTCACCGACCATCTGGCCGAGAATGACGCCCACGCGCTCGGCATCGCGCGGTCCATCGTGGGCACGCTCAACAGCGTGAAGCGGCCCACGCTCGACATCCAGCCGCCGCGGAAGCCGCTGTACCCCGCCCAGGACCTGTATGGCATCGTGCCCGCCGACGTGCGGGAGCCGTATGACGTGCGCGCCTTAATCGCGCGGGTCGTGGATGGGTCCGAGATGAACGAGTTCAAGCGCCTGTACGGCCCGACGCTCGTGACCGGCTTTGCCCGCATCTGGGGCTACCCCGTCGGCATCGTCGCCAACAACGGCATCCTGTTCAGCGAAAGCGCGCAGAAGGGCGCGCACTTCATCGAGCTGTGCGCGCAGCGCGGCATCCCGCTCGTGTTCCTGCAGAACATCACCGGCTTCATGGTCGGCCGGAAATACGAGAGCGGCGGCATCGCCAAGGACGGCGCCAAGATGGTGACGGCGGTGGCCACCGCGAACGTGCCGAAGTTCACCGTCGTGGTGGGCGGCAGCTTCGGCGCCGGCAATTACGGGATGTGCGGCCGGGCCTACTCGCCGCGCTTCCTGTGGATGTGGCCCAATGCCCGCATCTCGGTGATGGGCGGGGTGCAGGCGGCCTCCGTTCTTGCCACGCTGCGGCGGGATAACCTGGAAGCGCAGGGCAAGCCGTGGGGCGCGGAGGACGAGGCCGCCTTCAAGGCGCCCATCGAGGCGCAGTACGAGGCGCAGGGCAACCCGTACTACTCCAGCGCCCGCCTTTGGGACGACGGCGTGATCGACCCGGCCGACACGCGCCTGGTGCTCGGCCTCGGCCTGTCCGCCAGCCTGAACGCGCCCATCGAGCCAACGCGGTTTGGCCTGTTCCGGATGTGACGGGCATGTTCGACACCATCCTGATCGCCAACAGGGGCGAGATCGCCTGCCGGGTGATCCGCACGGCCCGGCGCCTCGGCATCCGCACGGTGGCGGTGTATTCGGAGGCGGATGCGGGCGCGCTCCACGCCGCCATGGCCGATACGGCCTATTGCATCGGCCCGGCGCCGGCGCGGGACAGCTACCTGGACACCGGCCGCATCCTCGACGCGGCCCGGCGCTCCGGCGCGCAGGCCATCCATCCCGGCTATGGCTTCCTCAGCGAGAACGCCGGGTTCGCCGTCGCCTGCGCCGCTGCCGGCATCGTGTTCATCGGCCCGCCGCCCGAGGCGATTCGCGCCATGGGGAGCAAGTCGGCGGCCAAGACGCTGATGCAGCAGGCCGGCGTGCCGCTGGTGCCGGGCTACCATGGGGCGGAGCAGGACGCCGCCCATCTGGCGAGCGAGGCCGCGCGCATCGGCTACCCCGTGTTGATCAAGGCCAGCGCCGGCGGCGGCGGCAAGGGCATGCGGATGGTGGACGACGCGGCCGGTTTCGAGTCGGCGCTGGCGCTGGCAAGGGGCGAAGCGCGCTCCAGCTTCGGCGATGACACGGTGCTGATCGAACGCTACCTGACGCGCCCGCGCCACATCGAAATCCAGGTATTCGCCGACGTCCACGGCCACGTCGTAAGCCTGTTCGAGCGCGACTGCTCGATTCAGCGCCGGCACCAGAAGGTGGTCGAGGAGGCGCCGGCTCCCGGCATGGACCCGGCGCGTCGCGCCAGCATGGGAGACGCCGCCTGCGCCGCCGCCCGCGCCATCGGCTATGTCGGCGCAGGAATCGTCGAGTTCATTGTTGAACGCGACGACTTCTTTTTCATGGAGATGAACACCCGACTCCAGGTGGAGCACCCCGTCACCGAGATGATCACCGGGCAGGACCTGGTCGAGTGGCAGTTGCTCGTCGCCAGCGGTGCGGCGCTGCCGTTGCCGCAGGACCGGTTGCGCATCGATGGCCACGCCATCGAGGTGCGGGTCTATGCCGAGGACCCCGACCGCGACTTCATGCCGGCCGCGGGCACGCTCACGCACCTTCAGGCGCCGGCCGAGGACGCGCATGTGCGGGTCGATACCGGGGTGCGGCCCGGCGACCCGATCGGCGTCCACTACGACCCGATGATCGCCAAGCTGATCGTGTGGGACCACGACCGGCCCGCGGCGGTGCGCCGGCTCGCCCGTGCCCTGTCGGAGTACCAGGTCGTGGGTCTGCAGACCAACCTCGGCCTGCTGCGTCGCATCGCCGCCCATCCGGCGTTCGGCGCGGCCGAGCTGGATACCGGGTTCATCGGGCGGCACGGCGCCGGCCTGTTGCCCGCGCGTGAGCCGGCCCCGGCGGCGGCGCTGGCCGCAGCAGTTCTGCGCGTCCTGCACGACCGGGCGGAAACGACGGCGGGGAGCCATGACCCGTACTCGCCTTGGAACCTGCCGACGGCGTGGCGGATGAACGGCGACGGCTATCAGGACGTGCTGCTGGCGGAAGGCGACGCCCTCCATGCCGTGCGCGCCCATTCCTGCGCCGACGGCTCCACTCGGCTCGACCTGCCCGGCGGGACGGTGATCGCGGCCGGCAGCGCGATCGACGGCGTGCGCCGCGCGACTCCGGTCGTGCGCAGCGGCAGCCTGCTGACGGTGATCTTGGACGGGACCAGTCATGCGCTGACCCTGGTGGACCCGTTGGCGGCACCGCAGGCCGAGATGGCAGGCGGGGACCGGGTGCTGGCACCCATGCCGGGCCGGGTCGTGGACGTGCTGGTGCGGCCAGGGGACTCGGTCGCACGGGGCGACGTGCTGATGGTGCTGGAAGCGATGAAGGTGCAGATGCGGCTTGTGGCGCCGCGGGCCGGTGTCGTGGATGCGCTGCGCGCCGCGCCGGGCGATTTGGTGGATGACGGGGCGGAGTTGGTCAGCTTCGTCTCGGCGGAGCCGAGAAGGCCAGAAACCCTTTAAGCCGTGCTATTTTCGCCGCGCTCACGGAAAGATGAAAACACGACGGGATGGCGGCGTAGCAAGCCAGTGTTTGTAGTCGGTCAAGATCCTGGCAAACCGTGTCGATTTGGTCTGCAAGGACGCCTTCGGAGGACGAGAGCCGCATGTCGAGTCGGATACTGGTTACGGGTGGGGCGGGGTTCATCGGCTGCCATGTGGCGCGAGCACTTCTGCAGCACGGCTACGAGGTTCGTGTCCTCGACAGCTTGATCGACCAGGTGCACACACGCGGTGCCGTGCGGGACGGCGTGCTGAGCCATGTGGAGATGATCCGCGCCGACGTGCGCGACCTCGACCGGGTGTCGGCGGCGCTGGACGGCGTGGACAACGTGATCCATCTGGCAGCCGAGGTCGGCGTGGGCCAGAGCATGTATGCCATCGACCGCTATGTTTCGGTGAACGACCATGGCACCGCCGTGTTGTTCCAGGCGCTGATCGACCGTCCGGTGGCGCGCGTGGTCGTCGCGAGTTCGATGAGCGTTTATGGGGAAGGGCTGTATCGGACCGGCTCGGGCATGTTCGTGGACGACGCGGTGCGCCCGGCGCTTCGCCTGGCCAGCGGCTGGGACCCCGTGGGGCCTGACGGCGGCGCGCTCACCCCCGTGCCGACCCCGGAATCGAAGCCGCCCAACCTCGCCTCGGTCTATGCCTTGACGAAATACGTCCAGGAGCGCTTGACGCTGACGGTGGCACCGGCTTACGGCATGCAGGGCGTGGCGCTGCGGCTGTTCAACGTGTACGGTCCCGGCCAGGCGCTGTCCAATCCCTACACCGGCGTGCTCGCCATCTTTGCTTCCCGCCTGCTGAACCGCGAGCGGCCCCTGGTGTTCGAGGACGGAGCGCAACGGCGCGACTTCATCCACGTCGAGGACATCGCCCGCGCCTTCATCCTGGCGCTTGAGCACCCGGACGCGCCGGGACACGTGTTCAACATCGCGAGCGGACGCGACGTCAGCATCGCCGAGGTCGGCGCGGCGCTGGCCGGCGCCATGGGCGTGCCGCATCTGACGCCCGAGGTGATGGGCAAGGCTCGCGTCGGCGACATCCGCCACTGCTTCGCCGACATCCGGTTGGCGCGCGACGTGCTGGGCTTCGAGCCGCGGCGCAGCTTCGAGGACAGCCTGGGCGAGCTGGCCGAGTGGGTGCGGCAGCAGCAGGCGGAGGACCGCGTGCAGGACGCGCGGCGGGAGCTTGAGCAGCGCGGCCTCGTCGCATGAGGATGCGCGGCCCCAGCCAACGGCCCATCCTGATCACCGGCGGCGCCGGGTTCATCGGCAGCAACCTCGCCGACCGGCTGGCGCGGGACGGCCATGACGTGCTGATCTACGACGCGCTCGCACGGCCCGGCGTCGAGGCCAACCTGGCCTGGCTGCGCCGCCGTCATCCCGACCGCATCGCCTCGGTCGTCGCCGACCTGCGCGACCGCGACAAGTTGGAGCAGGCCGCAAGTGGCGTCCGCGCGGTGTTTCACCTGGCGGCGCAGGTCGCGGTCACGACCAGCCTGACCGACCCCGAGCGGGATTTCGACATCAACCTGCGGGGAACGCTGTTCTTGCTGGAGGCGCTGCGCCGGCAGCCCTCGCCGCCGCCGCTGGTGTTTGCCAGCACCAACAAGGTCTATGGCAACCTGGCCGACATCAAGCTGGTTCGCGACGGCGATGCCTACCTGCCGGAGGACCCGGCGCTGCGCCGCCACGGTGTCGGCGAGGACCGGCCGCTCAGCTTCTACACGCCCTACGGCTGCTCGAAGGGGGCTGCCGACCAATACGTGCTGGACTACGCCCGCGGCTTCGGCATCCCGGCCTGCGTGCTGCGTATGAGCTGCATCTACGGCCCGCGTCAGTTGGGCACCGAGGACCAGGGCTGGCTCGCCCACTTCCTCTACTCCGTCCAAGCCGGGCGGGTGATCAGCATCTACGGCGACGGGCGCCAGGTGCGCGACGTGATGTACGTGGATGACGCCGTGGACGCCTACATCGCGGCGTGGGACCGGATTGCCGAGGTGTCCGGCACGGCGTTCAACCTCGGCGGCGGCCCGGCCAATGCTGTGACGCTGCTGCAGATCCTGGCGGAGATTTCGGAGCTGACCGGGCGATCCGCCGATCTGCGCTTCTCGGATTGGCGGCCGGGCGACCAGCGTTACTTCGTGGCCGACACCCGCCGGGCTTCGGCTGCGTTGGGGCTGGGGCCGGCGGTCGGCT
The DNA here is from genome assembly GCA_964236755.1 of uncultured Acetobacteraceae bacterium. Taxonomy (GTDB): domain Bacteria; phylum Pseudomonadota; class Alphaproteobacteria; order Acetobacterales; family Acetobacteraceae; genus CAHJXG01. The sequence continues at coordinate 4,175 of CAXSHI010000005.1, read as the reverse complement.
GGCGCGACGGGCTGCGGCGGCTCGCGCAGTGGATCGCCACCGAACGTCCTCAGCGTGAGCGCGTCGTGGCCGCCGGGGATGCCGCATGAGGGTGGCGCTGCTCAACCCGCCTTGGACGTTCGAGGGCAGCATCTATTTCGGCTGCCGCGAGCCGCATCTGCCGATGGAACTCGGCTACTGCCGCGCCTTGCTGGAGCGGGACGGGCATCAGGTGCTGCTGCTCGACGGCCACCTGATGGGCCAGTCCTATGCGGAGATGGCCGAGCAGGTCCGGGCGTTCGGCCCGGCAATGACCGTGGTGGCGACAGCGCCCAGCTACCTGTTCTGGCGCTGCGCGCCGCCCGAGCTTCGAGTGCCGCGGCAGATGCTGGACGCGCTGGCCGGGCAGGGCGGGCAGACGGTCGCGGTCGGCCCGCATGGCTCGGCAACGCCGGGCGCCACCCTGCGCAAGCTGGGCGTCGATGCCGCCGTGCTGGGCGAGTGCGAGGAGGTCGTGGCGGCGCTGGCGGCTGGCGGGCGCCCTGGCGTCGTGCCCGGCACGGCGACGCTGGACGGCGGCATGCTGCGGCAGGCTGGTGGGCCGCAGGCCGCCGGCTTCACCGACCTGGGACCGCTGGCTTGGCCCGACGAGTGGGTGCAGCGTCACCACCATCACCATCACCGCTTCGACCGCCCAGCCGCCCGGCCCGGGGCGGAGGTGGAGGCCTCACGCGGTTGTCCCTATTCGTGCAGCTTCTGCGCGAAGATCGACTTCCGCGACAGATACCGGCGCCGTGACCTGGCTTCCTTGCTGGCGGAGATCGACGGCCTGATCGCTCAAGGTGTCGAGTATCTGTACTTCATCGACGAAATCTTCTTGCCGCAGCGCCCCTTGCTGGAAGCGTTGCGGGACCGGCCCATCGAGTTCGGCGTGCAGACCCGGATCGACCTTTGGAAGCCGGACATGCTGGCCCTGCTCGGCGCGGCCGGCTGCGTATCGATCGAGGCTGGGGTCGAGAGCCTGACCGAGGATGGCCGCGCCGCGCTCGACAAGCGATGCAGGCTGACGACCGACGAGCTGGCGGATCTGCTCATCCTGGCCCGGCGGCACGTGCCCTTCGTGCAGGCGAACCTGCTGGAAACGGAGGGCGACGACGGCACGCTGGTGGCCACCTGGCGGGACCGGCTGCGGGCGGCCGGCGTGTGGGCGAACGATCCCGTCCCGCTCTACCCCTATCCCAGCTCGCCGGACTACCGCCGGCTGTTCGGCTTGCCCGACGAGGCGGCGTGGGAGCGGGCGCATTCCCACTATCTCGGCCAGTTCTCGTCGTTTTCCGACATCCAGGATGACCGGCCCTTGCCGCTGCGGGAACTGGAACGGGCGTGCCGGACGGGGTAGGGCGCCCCGCGCCTCGGCTGCTGATGACGACCGATGCGGTGGGCGGGATATGGCGCTACTCGGTTGATCTCGCCGGAGGACTGGCAGATTGCGGCATCCGGACGGTGCTGGCCGTCCTGGGACCGTCTCCCAGCCCCGCGCAGCGCGCCGAGGCCGACACCGTGCCCGGCCTCCGCTTGGTGGAGACCGGCCTGCCGCTCGATTGGATGGCGACGACGCCGCAGGAGCTTGCCTGGGCCAGCGAACGCCTGGCCGGCCTGGCGGCATCGGCCGGAGTGGGCAGCGTGCACCTGCATGCGCCGACGCTGGTCGGGGCGGCGCGCTGGCCGGCGCCGGTCGTGTCGGTCGCGCATTCCTGCATGGCAACCTGGTGGCGCGCCGTGCGGGACGGGCCGATGCCGGATGACTTCGCCTGGCGCAGCACGGCCACCCGCGCGGGCCTGCTGGCCTCAAAAGGCGTGATTGCGCCGACCGCCGCACACGCCCGGGCGACCGAGGCTGCCTATGGCCCCATGCCGATCCACGTCGTCCACAACGGCAGCCGCGCCCTGCCGTCCCCATCGCGGCCCCGGCGCCCCGGCGTGCTCACGGCCGGGCGCCTGTGGGACGCCGGCAAGGCGGCAGACTGGCTTGACCGGGCCGCGCCCAGTCTTGGCGTGCCGGTCATGGCCGCGGGCCCGACCCGCAGCCCAGATGGGTCCGAAGTGCGGTTCAACCGCCTGCGGCTGCTCGGGACTCTGGCACCGGACGCGCTCGCCGCCGAGTATGCCGGGGCCACGGTGTTCGCCTCGATGGCGCGCTACGAGCCGTTCGGCCTGGCGGTGCTGGAGGCTGCCCAGTCCGGCATGGCACTGGTGCTGTCGGACACGCCGGGGTTCCGCGAGCTATGGGACGGCGCCGCGATTTTCGTGGCGGACGAGGCCGGTCTCCTGCCGGCCCTGCGGCAGGCCTTGGCGGCGCCGGAACCCTGGGCCGCGCGGGCGCAGGACCGCGCCCGGCGCCACACGATTGAGCAGACGGCGGCCGGCACGCTTGCGGTGCACCACGGCATCGCGGCGTGGTCCTGATGCGCTTCGTCTATTTCACGCACTCCCTCGCATCCTGCTGGAATCACGGCAATGCGCACTTCCTGCGCGGCGTGCTGCGCGACCTGGTGGCGCGCGGTCACGAGGTCCAGGCCTACGAACCCACTGGCGCCTGGAGCCGCGAGAACCTGCGGGCCGATGGCGGCGCGGCGGCTGAGTCGGGGTGGCAGGACACCTATCCCGAACTTTCCAGCACCGTTTATCAACCCGGCGCCGACCTGGCCGAACTCGTGGACTGCGCCGACGTCGTGATCGTGCATGAATGGAACGAGCCTGCGCTGGTTGCCGGCATCGGTCGCCTGCGCCGCGCCGGCCATCGCTTCCGCCTGCTGTTCCACGACACCCACCACAGGGCGGCCAGCGATCCCGACGCCATGCGCCGCTACGACCTTTCGGCGTATGACGGCGTGCTCGCCTTTGGGGAAGCGTTGGCCGGGATCTATCGCGCCTGGGGCTGGGGCGACCGCGTGTTCGTCTGGCACGAGGCCGCCGACACCCGCCTGTTCCGCCCGCCGGCCATCGAATGCCCGCGCGCCGGCGCGGTGTGGATCGGCAACTGGGGCGACGGCGAGCGCACGGCGGAGCTGGAGGCGTTCCTGTTCGCCCCCGCCGCCGCCCTGGGCCTGCCGCTCGACGTTTACGGCGTGCGCTATCCCGGGGCGGCCCTGGCCATGCTCGCCCGGCACGGCGCGTGCTACCGCGGCTGGCTGCCGAACGCGCAGGCGCCCGAGGTCTTCGCACGGCACAAGATGACGGTGCACGTGCCGCGCCGTTTCTATGCCACGGCGCTGCCCGGCATCCCCACCATCCGGGTGTTCGAGGCGCTGGCCTGCGGCATTCCCCTGGTCTCCGCCCCCTGGAACGACACAGAGGGGCTGTTCACGCCGGGCCGGGATTTCCTGACGGCACGGGACGGTGGCGAGATGCGGGGGCATTTGGCAGCCCTCGATGCGGACCCGGCCCGCGCCACGGCGCTTGCGGCGCACGGCCTCGCCACCATCCGCGCCCGGCATAGCTGCGCGCATCGCGTGGACGAGCTGTTCGGCATCCTGGACCGGCTCGACGCACCCCGAACCCTGAGCGCCTGATGCACGTCGCCTTCTACGGATCGAGCCTGCTGTCGTCTTACTGGAACGGCGCCGCAACCTACTACCGCGGTCTGCTCGGCGCGCTGGCCCGGTTGGGCTACGGCATCACCTTCTACGAGCCGGACGCCTTCGACCGGCAGAGCCACCGCGACATCGAGCCGCCGGACTGGGCGCAAGTCACCGTCTATCCCGCCACGGCCGCCGGCGTGCAGGCGGTGCTTGCCGAAGCCCGGCAGGCCGACATCGTGATCAAGGCCAGCGGCGTCGGCGTGTTCGACGACGAGCTGCTGGCCGGCGTCCTCCAGCACGCCCGGCCCGGTGCCGTCCGGGCGTTCATGGACGTGGACGCGCCTGCGACCCTCGCTGCCATCCGCGCCGACGCGGGCCATCCCATGCGCCGCGCGCTTGCGGACCTCGACCTCGTCCTGACCTATGGCGGCGGGCCGCCGGTCGTGGACGCCTACCTGGCGCTCGGGGCGTGGCAATGCGTGCCGATCTACAATGCGCTCGACCCGGCGACGCACCATCCGGCGGCGGCGATGCCGCAATACCGGGCGGATCTCGCCTTCCTCGCCAACCGCCTGCCGGACCGCGAGGCCCGGGTGGAGGCATTCTTCCTCGACG